>NZ_JBFBLP010000007.1:0-400260 GCF_040686775.1 Streptomyces sp. NPDC079141
AGCTTCCAGTTCGCCTTCACGTCGTAGGTGATACGGCGGCCCAGCTTGAGGTCCTCGATGCCGTAGCGCTCGATCGACTCGACGTCGCCGAGGCGGGCGACGACCTCCCCGATGACGTCCTCCTCGAAGGAGGGCGGGTTCTCCGCCAGGCACACCCAGACATAGCCGAGCCACTCCCGCACGGCCACGCTCACCAGGCCGTACTCGGTGCGCCCGACGTCGGGCATCTTGGTGAGATTGGGCGCCGCGACGAGCTTGCCGTTCAGGTCGTAGGTCCAGGCGTGGTACGGGCACTGGAAGGCCCGCTTGACCTCGCCGGACTCCTCGGTGCACAGCTTGGCCCCGCGATGCCGGCACACGTTGAAGTACGCACGGATCGAGTGGTCGCGCGCCCGGGTGACGAGGATGCTCTCGCGGCCGACGTCGACGGTGCGGAAGGCACCGGGCTTCGCCAGCTCGGAGGCGCGCGCGACGCAGAACCACATCGCCTCGAATATGCGCTCCTGCTCCTGGGCGAAGATCCCCGGGTCCGTGTAGGAGGAGCCGGGGAGGGTGGCGATCAGACTGTCCGGCAGGCTGGTCGAGGTCACGGTGCACTCCTCGGGAAACGTCGTGGAGGGGTCAGGTGTCAAGATGCGGTGGCGGCGAGTTGCTTGCGCCAGCGCATGAACAGCCGCGGCTGGTTCATCCCGAGCACGGCGACCGGGTTCCCGGCCCGCCGGTAGACGGCCAGGACGTCGCGGTCGTCCGCGGCGCCCGCCTCGACGGTCACACTGTCCGCGCCGGACGCGTGACCGACGAACTGGATCTTCACGCCGTACTGGTCGGACCAGAAGTACGGCGGCCGGGGCACACCCGGTTCCACCGCGCCCTGCGCCAGCAGGGTGGCGACGGCGGCGTCGGGCCGCTCGCGCGCACCGGTCCAGTGCTCGACGCGACGATGGACGCCCGCGCGCGGGTCGTACCAGTTGGCGCAGTCGCCGACCGCGACCACGCCGGCCAGGCTGGTGCGGCCGTCCGCGCCGCACTTGACGCCGTTGTCGAGCGCGATGCCGGAGCCTTCCAGCCACTCGACGCACGGACTTGCGCCCACACCGACCACGACGACGTCGGCGGGGATGCTGCGGCCGTCCTCCAGCAGAACGGCGGCCACGCGCGTCTCCCCGCTCAGCCCCTTGACGCCCACACCGCACACCAGCCGTACGCCGTGGTCGGCGTGGAGGGCGGAGACGAGGGCGCCCATGGTCTCGCCGAGCGGCCCTGCGAGCGGTGTCGGGGCCGCCTCGACGACGGTCACATCGAGCCCGAGGGCGTACGCGGTGGAGGCGACCTCGGCTCCGATGAAGCCGCCGCCGATCACCACCAGCCGTCCGCCGCGGGCCAGTTCGTCGCGCAGGGCACGGGCGTCGTCCAGGGTGCGCAGGGTGTGCACTCCGGCGAGCCCGGCGGACCCGGGCAGGGTGCGTGCCGCGGCGCCGGTCGCGAGGACGAAGCCGTCGGCGCGCACCTCACGTCCGTCGGCGAGCCGGACGACACGGCCGGCGTGGTCGAGTCCGACGGCACGGGTGCCGAGCAGCCACTCCGCCCCCAGGTCCTCGTCGTCGGTCTCCAGGGCGAGTTCGGCCTCGCCGAGGGTGCCGGCCAGGAACTCCTTGGACAACGGGGGCCTGTCGTACGGGCGGTGGAGCTCGTCGCCGATGACGACCAGTCGCCCGTCGTAGCCCTGCTTGCGCAGTGAGCGCGCCGCCGACAGGCCGGCCAGGGAGGCGCCGACCACGGCGACGGTCCTCACGCGGGCCCTCCGGCGAGCCGGGCCGAGATGCAGGGCGGCAGGTTGGGCGCCGCCGTGGACAGCCGGACGTAGATCATGCCGTCCTCGACCACGACCTCGTGCGTCCGCACCGGGAGCTTGGCCGGCGGGGCGTCGACCGCACCGGTCCTCAGGTCGAACTTCGAGGCGTGCAGCGGGCATTCGACCTCGCAGCCCTCCAGCCAGCCGTCAGCGAGCGAGGCGTCCTGGTGGGTGCAGGTGTCGTCAATGGCGAAGAGTTCGCCGTCGTCGGTGTGGAACACCGAGACCGGCGGATCGATGTCGAGCCGGTGGGCCTCGCCTCGCGGGAGATCCGCGAGACGGCACGCGGGAATCATCATGACACCTCGGTGCGTATAACGAAACGGATTGCGGTAAGCGCAACGTCAGTCTGGGGGCCGCCCAGAAGCGTTGTCAAGGCGTCAAAAGACCTCGTTCGGACAGGCCTGCCGCCCGGCCCCCGGGCAGCCCGAAGCGCCCGAACCACCTGCACGAACAGGCGGAACGGGCGCCACACGTCATCCCCTCGGGGAGAGTCAGAAGCCGCGGTCGATCCACTCCTGGAGGTGCGGCGCCTCGGCCGCGACCGTCGTCGTCCCGCCGTGCCCGGTGTGCACGACGGTCTCCCCCGGCAGCGTCAGCAGCCGGTCCCGGATCGACTCGACGATGGTCGGGAAGTGGCTGTACGACCTTCCTGTCGCCCCCGGCCCACCGGCGAACAGCGTGTCCCCGCTGAAGAGCGCGGTCAGGGCCGGCGCGTACAGGCAGACCGCTCCGGGGGCATGGCCGGGGGTGTGCAGCACGGTCAGCTCGATGCCGGCCACGACGAGGCCCTGGCCGTCGGCGAGTTCGGCGTCGGGCGCCCTGTCGGGGTGGGTCTGCTTCCACAGCGGCAGGTCGTCCGGATGCAGGAGCACCGGGGCGCCCGTGCGGGCGGCGAGTTCGGGCGCGGCGTCGATGTGGTCGTTGTGGGCGTGCGTGCAGACGATGGCGCGCAGGGTGCGCCCGCCGACGGCCCGGGCGATCGCCTCGGCGTCATGCGCGGCGTCGATGACGATCGCCTCGGTGTCGTCGCCGACGATCCACACGTTGTTGTCGACGTCCCACGTACCGCCGTCCAGCGAGAACGTGCCCGAGGTGACGAGGTGCTCGATGCGGGCGGCCATCAGAGCACCACCACCGAGCGCAGCACGTCGCCGTGGTGCATCCGCTCGAAGGCCTTCTCCACCTCGTCCAGTGCGATGGTCTCGGTGACGAAGGCGTCCAGGTCCAGCCGCCCCTGCAGATAGAGGTCGATGAGCATCGGGAAGTCACGCGAGGGCAGGCAGTCGCCGTACCAGGAGGACTTCAGTGCGCCGCCGCGCCCGAACACGTCCAGCAGCGGCAGCTCCAGCTTCATCTCCGGGGTCGGCACGCCCACCAGGACGACCGTGCCGGCGAGGTCGCGGGCGTAGAAGGCCTGCTGGTACGTCTCCGGGCGGCCGACCGCCTCGATGACGACATCGGCGCCGAAGCCGCCGGTCAGCTCACGGATCGCCTCGACCGCGTCGGCGTCCTTGGAGTTGACGGTGTGAGTGGCGCCCAGCTTCTGCGCGGTCGCCAGCTTGCGGTCGTCGATGTCGACCGCGATGACCTTCGCGGCGCCCGCCAGATTCGCCCCCGTGATCGCCGCGGCGCCGACACCGCCGCAGCCGATGACGGCGACCGAGTCGCCCCGGCCGACGTTCCCGGTGTTGATGGCGGCGCCGATGCCGGCCATCACGCCGCAGCCCAGCAGTCCGGCGGCGGCCGCGGACGCCGTCCGGTCGACCTTCGTGCACTGTCCGGCCGCGACCAGCGTCTTCTCCGCGAACGCGCCGATGCCCAGGGCCGGCGACAGCTCGGTGCCGTCGAGCAGGGTCATCTTCTGCTTCGCGTTGTGCGTGTTGAAGCAGTACCAGGGCCGTCCGCGCCGACAGGCCCGGCACTGGCCGCACACGGCACGCCAGTTGAGGATGACGAAGTCACCGGGGGCGACATCGGTGACCCCCTCCCCCACCGACTCCACGACACCCGCGGCCTCGTGGCCCAGCAGGAACGGGAAGTCGTCGTTGATGCCGCCCTCGCGATAGTGCAGATCGGTGTGGCAGACCCCGCAGGCCTCGATCTTCACCAGCGCCTCACCCGGACCCGGGTCCGGCACGATGATCGTTTCCAGGCTGACGGGGGCGCCCTTGCCCCGCGCGACGACAGCACGGACCTGGTGCGTCATGGCCACTCCTCGGCTGATCGAGACTTGAATCAGATGTTGCTTATTACGGCACGCATCTCATCTATCGCAACACAGCATCGTGGAGCGCCGACCGGAGGTCAAGGCGTCGACGGAGGTTGCTTCCCTCAGGGGGACGGCATCGCGGCGCAACAGCGCGAACGCCCGACGGGGCCGTGACCACACCTGTCGGTGCCACGGCCCCGCCGGGCGCGGGTCCCGCCGATTTCAGCGGGCGGAGGAGGATACGGACTGCGTGGACTCCGTGCCGTCGTTGGACACGGCCGGGCCGATGCGGAGTTCGAAGTCGCCGTCGTACTTCTCGTGACCGGCGATGACGGCCGTCTCGATGGCTTCCTTGCACTCCCGACCGCGGATGATCAGCGGATCACTGCGCAGATCGCGGGTGAGCGCGACACACAGGCCGACCATCACCACGGTGAAGGGGGCCGCGGCGAGAATCGTGAGGTTCTGCAGCCCGGTGAGCGCGTCGCCCTTGCCGTCGCCGATGAGCAGCATGACGGCGGCGACCGCCCCGGTCAGCACACCCCAGAACACCACGACGGTTCGGGTCGGTTCCAGGGATCCGCGCTGCGAGAGCGTCCCCATCACGATCGAGGCGGCGTCGGCGCCGGAGACGAAGAAGATCCCGACGAGGATCATCACCACCACGCTCGTCACCGTGGCGATCGGGTACTGCTGGAGCACGTCGAAGAGCTGTCCCTGGGGTGTCGTGGCGTCGCCCAGGCGCCCTTCGTCCTGCAGGTGCATCGCCGAGCCGCCGAAGATCGCGAACCACAGCAGACTGACCGTGCTGGGCACCAGGATGACCCCGCCCACGAACTGCCGGATGGTCCGGCCACGACTGATGCGCGCGATGAACATGCCGACGAACGGCGTCCAGGAGATCCACCAGGCCCAGTAGAAGACCGTCCATCCGGCCAGCCAGTCGGCGACTCCCTCACCGCTTGAGGCCTCGGTGCGTCCCGCCATCTGCGCCAGGTCGCCCAGGTAGGCACCGATGGAGGTGGGCAGCAGGTCGAGGACGAGGACGGCCGGCCCCGCGACGAACACGAAGAGCGCCAGGGCGAGCGCCAACACCATGTTGATATTGGACAGCCACTGGATGCCCTTGGCGATACCGGACACCGCGGAGGCGACGAACGCCATGGTCAGCACCGCTATCACCACGACCAGCAAGCCGGTGCCGACGGATCCCATCCAGCCCAGTTCGGTGATGCCGCTGCGGATCTGCAGGGCGCCGAGCCCCAGGGAGGCCGCCGAACCGAAGAGGGTGGCGAAGATGGCGAGGATGTCGATGACCCGGCCGCCCCAGCCGTTCGCCCGGCCCTCGCCGATCAGTGGGGTGAACACGGCACTGATCAGCTGCCGGCGTCCACGCCGGAAGGTGCTGTAGGCGATGGCCAGGCCCACCACCGCGTACATCGCCCATGGATGGAGGGTCCAGTGAAAGAGGGTGGTGGCCATGGCGGTCTCCATGGCCTGGGGAGCATCGGCCGGGTCGGTGCCCGGTGGTGGCGTGGTGAAGTGTGACAGTGGTTCGCTCACGCCGTAGAACATCAGGCCGATACCCATGCCCGCGCTGAACATCATGGCGATCCACGAGACGGTGCGGAACTCGGGCTGCTCGCCCTCCCGGCCCAGCGTGATCCGACCGTAGCGGCTCATCGACAGCCAGAGGGCGAAGACGACGAAGCCCGAGGCGGCGAGGATGAACGCCCAGCCGCCGTTGCGGATGGTCCCGTCCAGCAGCTTCCCGGACATGCTCTCCAGCGTGTCGGTGGCCGTGGCCCCCCACACCACGAAGGCCAGGGTGAGGAGCGCGGCGACGCCGAAGACGACCGGGTCGGTCCGGGGGCCGACGGATGCCGCCGGACCTCCTGGCAGATCCGCCCCGGCGGGACGACTTCGGCTCCCGTTCCGTTCGCGGGTCTTGTTCATCAGCTCGTCCTTTCCGCAGACGGCAGGGGAGGTGGAGGGGTCAGCACCGAGACGTCCCGGCGGTCGGTGGCGCACTGGACTGCGCGTCCGCAGCGACCGGCTCCAGCCGTACGACGACGGACTTGGACGTCGGGGTGTTGCTGACGGCTGCCGTGGAGTCCAGCGGTACCAGGACATTGGTCTCGGGGAAGTAGGCGGCGCAGCAGCCCCGGGGGGTCGAGTACGGCACCACCCGGAAGGCATACGCCCTGCGCTCCACCCCGTCCTCGTACTCGCTGACGATGTCGACGAGGTCGCCGTCGGCCAGACCGCGGGCGGCGAGGTCGTCCTGGTGCACGAAGAGCACCCTGCGCCCCTGGTGGATCCCGCGATAGCGGTCGTCAAGGCCGTAGACGGTGGTGTTGTACTGGTCGTGCGAACGCAGCGTCTGCAGCAGCAGACGGCCTTCCGGCGCGCGCGGGAACTCCAGTGGGTTCACGCTGAAGTTGGCCAGGCCGGTGGCCGTCGTGAACCGTCGTTCGTCACGGGGCGGGTGGGGCAGGGCGAAACCGCCCGGCTGCCGTACCCGGGTGTTGAAGTCCTCGAAGCCGGGGATCACCCGTTCGATGCGGTCACGGATGCGGCCGTAGTCCGCCTCGAACTCCTCCCACGGCACCTGCGCGTCCGCGTCCGCGAGGGTGGCCCGTGCCATCCGGCAGATGATCGCGGTCTCGCTCAGCAGGTGCTCGGAGGCGGGGGCGAGCCGTCCCTGCGAGAGGTGCACCATGCCCATGGAGTCCTCGACCGTCACCTGCTGCGGTCCGCTCGGCCGCAGGTCGGCCTCGGTGCGTCCGAGGCACGGGAGGATGAGCGCCTGCTGCCCGGCGATGACGTGCGAGCGATTGAGCTTGGTCGAGATCTGGACGGTCAGGCGGCAGTTGCGCAACGCCCGCTCGGTCAGCTCGGTGTCCGGGGCCGCGGCGACGAAGTTGCCGCCCAGCGCCACAAAGACCCGGACCTCGCCGTCGCGCATGGCGCGGATCGTCTCCACGGCGTCATGACCGTGGTGCCGCGGGGGCGTGAACGCGAACTCGGCGCCGAGCGCGTCGAGGAACGCGTCGTCCGGCTTCTCGTAGATGCCCATCGTCCGGTCGCCCTGCACGTTGGAGTGGCCGCGCACCGGGCAGAGGCCGGCGCCCGGACGGCCGATGTTGCCACGCAGCAGAAGGAAGTTGACGACGTCGCGGATGGTGGGCACGGAGTGCCGGTGCTGGGTGAGTCCCATCGCCCAGCACACGACAATCTTCCCGGCGGCCAGTACCTGGCGGAACGCGGCCCTGATCTCCTCCTCGGGCAGACCGGTCGCCTCCAGGATCTCGTCCCACGACGCCTTGCGGGCATGCTCGGCGAACTCCTGGAAGCCATGGGTGTACCGGTCGATGAAGGACGTGTCCAGGCAGGTGCCGGGGGCCTCGTCCTCCGCCTCCAGCAGCATGCGGTTGAAGGCCTGGAACAACGCCTGGTCCCCGCCCAGCCTGATCTGGAGGAACCGGTCGGCAAGCCGGGTGCCGCCGCCGATGATGCCGGAGGGCCGCTGGGGGTTCTTGAACCGGAGCAACCCGGCCTCGGGCAGCGGGTTGACGGCGATGATGCGAGCGCCTCGCTGCTTGGCCTCCTCCAGCGCGGAGAGCATGCGGGGGTGGTTGGTGCCCGGGTTCTGGCCCACGACGAGGATGAGGTCGGCCTCGTAGAGGTCGTCGAGGCTGACGCTGCCCTTGCCGATGCCGATGGTCTCCGTGAGGGCCGAACCGCTCGACTCGTGACACATGTTGGAGCAGTCCGGCAGGTTGTTGGTGCCGAAGCCCCGGGCGAGGAGCTGATAGGCGAACGCGGCCTCGTTGCTGGCCCGTCCGGAGGTGTAGAAGGCGGCCTGATCCGGGTTGTCGAGCGCGGCGAGTTCACGGGCGACCACGGCGAACGCATCGTCCCAGGAGATCGGCCGGTAGCGGTCGCTGCCCGCCGGGCGGTACATGGGGTGGGTGAGGCGCCCCTGCTGTCCGAGCCAGTAGTCGCTGCGAGGGAGCAGGTCCTCCAGGGTGTGCTCGGCGAAGAAGTCCGGGGTGACCCGGCGGAGGGTGGCTTCCTCGGCCACCGCCTTGGCCCCGTTCTCGCAGAACTCCGCCCGGTGCCGGTGCTCCGGCTCCGGCCAGGCGCACCCGGGGCAGTCGAAGCCCTCCTTCTGGTTGACCTGGAGGAGGGTGAGCAGGCTGCGGCGGGTCCCCATCTGCTCGCCGGCGTGCCGCAGCGACGAGGTGACCGCGGGGATGCCGGCGGCGTACTCCTTCGGGGGGCCGACCCGCAGGCGGGCGTCGCCGGGATCTTCAGCAGGTGCCTTGCGAGTCATGTGAAGCGCTACTCCGAGGTGTAGGGGAATCACAGCGGGCTGAGTTGCCTATTGCGCAACCGTATCTCTATACGCAACGCATCCAAGGAAGCCCAACGCACGACCTCCTGTCAAGGCCGCTGCTCTGTCGGATTCGAATCGGGCGTATACGAAAAAGGGCCCTCACAGGTGGTTACCTGTGAGGACCCTTCGCACCGTCGGGACGACAGGATTTGAACCTGCGACCCCTTGACCCCCAGTCAAGTGCGCTACCAAGCTGCGCCACGTCCCGGTGCCGTCTGACCTGGGCTTTCCCCTGGCCGAACGAACACGGAAACAATACCGCACTCGGGTCCGTGGTCGCGCACCGGTTTGTTCGGCGCCGACGGTCCGATGCCGTTCGGCGCTCAGTCCTGGCGCGCCCCGCCGACGTCGGCCGTACCGCTCGGACGCGCCCGCTCCTCTCCCTCGGCCGGCTTCGATCCCGTCGCCGGTGCGTCGGCGCGCTCCAGGTTGCGTATCGCCCCCACCGAGAGCAGCGTGCCGGCGACGACCAGGCTCATCACGCCGGCGACGACGAGCACGTGCCCGGCGCCGAAGGCCGAGGCGGCCGGGCCGGACAGGGCCTGGCCGACGGGCATCATGGCGAGGGAGCCGGCCACCTCGTAGGCGTGGATGCGATTCAGGACGTCCGGTGGGACCTGCGTCTGCACGCTGGTCGCCCACATCACGCTCCAGAACGCCATGCCGGCGCCGGCGACGGCGGCCCCGGCCGCCATCGCCGGTACGTCGAGGCCGAGCCCGACGGTCACCGGGAACCCGACGAAGGCGAAGAGGCCGCTCGCACCGGCGCGCAGCATACGGCGGGGGCGCAGCCGGAGGGCGAGGAGGCCACCGACGACCGTGCCGGCGCCGAGGGCGGAGTTGATCAGGCCGTAGGCGCCGGGGCCGTGCTCCCGGACCACCTCGGCCGCCACCAGCGGGAGGGTCGGTCCCCACACGGCGAGCATGTAGAGGCACCAGACGGCAATGACGCCCCACATCCAGGTGCGCGACCTGAACTCCCGCCAGCCCTCGACCAGATCGGCCCGGAAGGTGCTCGCCCCGCGGGGCTTCGCTGCGCTGCCGGGGGTGAGCGGGGGCAGGCGGAGCAGCAGGAGGCACAGGGCGCTGACCGCGTACGTGGCCGCGTGGGCCGCGAACACGCCGGCCGGTTCGGCAAGGCCGACCAGGAGGCCGGCGAAGGCGGGGCCCGCGAGCTGGGCGGCGGACTCGGCGATGCGTATGGCGCCGTTGGCGCCCTGGACGTCGGAGGCGAGCCGGGGGGTCGTACTGGCGACGCCGGGCTGGAACAGGGCTCCCGCGACGCCGTTGACGAAGCCGATCGCGCAGATCTCCCACAGGACGACGTGACCGCTGAAGAACAGGGCGGCGGCCAGCGCCTGGGTGCCCAGCCGCACCAGGTCGGCGCCGATCATCAGCCTGCGGGTGTTGAACCGGTCGGCGAAGACCCCGCCGAACACGACGAACCCGGCGAAGGCGGCGGCCGTCGCGGCCATGGCGAGGCCGACCGCGCCCGCGCCGTGGCCGTGCTGGAGCAGCCCTGCGGCGAGGGCCACCGGCAGCATGGTGTCGCCGAGCCGGGCGACGGCACGGGCGACGAAGAACAGCGCGAAGTCGCGTGACCAGACGGACTGCCCCTTCGGCGACTGCTTCAACGGCCCCCCTGCCCGCCCGGCTTCCGCACACCTGCGTCCTACGGCAGCCGGGATCCCCTCCATCCCAGCCGCCACGTTCGTCTCCGGATCATGCCACTCGGCACTGACAACGCCCGAGGGGTTTTCACTCGGCGGCCGGAAGCCCCAACTCCGGGTAGGAGTCGAGGAGTCGGGTGGGCGCCGCCTGCCGCCAGGAGTCGGCGAGGATGTCCCTCAGCTCCCCCTCGTCCTCCAGCGCGCCGAGGCGGACCCGAACCCACGCGAACTGCGCTTCGTGCTCGGCGATCCAGAACTTCCCCGGCTCGGCCAGCACCAGCTCGTCGCGCTCCTCCTTGGGGCAGCGCACCGCGATGGAGCTCTCGTCCTCGGGCAGCGTCGCGAACATCTTCCCCGCGACCCGGAACGTGGGCATGCTCCAGGCGATCTTCTCCGACGTGTCCGGCAGGGACAGGGCAATACGGCGTACGTCTTCGGCATCCTGCATGGCACGCACCGTAGCCGCTCCCACTGACAGTCACCGTTCGAGCCGTCCCGCCTCTCGGACCTGCGGTCACGGCCGAACCGACCGCCCGCCCTGGGATCATGAACGCATGTCCCGTCTGCGCGTCCCTCCGCGCCCGTTGAGCACCGCCGAGCGGGCCCTCCTTGAACACGTCCTGTCGGCCGACTTCGCCGGGGCGGCGGAGCTGCGCGGCCAGCTGGACCGGACGGAGGTCGTGGCCTCCTGGGCGCCGGGGTCCGTGAGCGTCGATCTGCGGGTTCGCGAGCCTGTGCCGCATGCGGCGATGCCCTCCGCGCTGGTGCCCGTCGACGCCCACGTCCAGGACGCCTCCGGCGAGTACGTCGGTGAACTGCTGGTGTGGACCGACGGCGGTGCCACCCTGGCAGCCCTGGAGTTCGCCTGGGTCACCGCCGAGCCGCCGCGCTCGCTGCCCGGCGTCGGCCAGGTGCGGGTCAGCCCGCGCTGACCAGCCGCTTGTAGTAGAGCGTCGTCCCCCGCAGCACCCCGCCCGGGTCCGCCGCGTAGTCGGGGATCACACCGACCCGGGTCCAGCCGGCACTGCCGTAGAGGTGCTCGGCGGGGCTGTCGGTCTCGGTGTCCAGGTGGAGGAGGGTGATCCGCGCGGCCCTGGCCGCCTCCTCGGCGGTGGTCAGGAGCGTCCGGCCGAGGCCGCGTCCGCGGGCGTCCCGGTGGACCATCAGCTTGACCAGTTCGGCGCGGTGGCCGCTGTTGGGCTTGTCGGGGAAGGCCAGGCTGACGGTGCCGACCAGCCGGTCGCCGTCGAGCGCCGCCCAGACGGCCAGCTGCCCGGCCGCCGCCGCTGTGGCACGCTCCTTCCACCATGCGGCGGCCTCGGCGAGGTCGAGCGGGGCGAGGAATCCGACCGACGCTCCCCCGTCCACGGTGTCGACCAGCAGCCCGGCCAACTCCTCGACCCGGTCCAGGAGTTGTTCCGTGTCCAGACGGGTGACGATCACGGCAGCACCACCGCCAGGACATAGCGCGCCTCCCGGCTCCCGGCGCAGCGGAACCGGGTCGGCCCCCACACCCGCATCCGCAGACAGTCGCCCGTGTCCAGGTGGTGCTCGGTCTTCCCGTCCGTCACGTCGAGTTCCCCTTCCAGGATCCAGAGGTGCTGTTCGAGGCCGGGGACCGGCGGGCGGTCGTAGGCGATGTCGGCGCCAGGGGCGAGGCGGCCCTCGACGAGTTCGCCGCGCAGCCCGGCGTGCGGCGGGGACACCGAACGCCGTACGAAACCGGAGGCCCGGTCCTCCCACACCTGCTGGTCGGCGGCCCGCACCACGCGCGCGGGTTCCGCCTCGACCTCGCTGAGCAGCTGGGACATGGTCCGTCCGTAGACCGCGCACAGGCGGTTCAGCAGCGAGGCGGTGGGGCTGGTCTCCGCGCGTTCGGCCCGGGACAGGGTGGACTTGCTGATCCCGCTGCGCTCGGCCAGCTCACCCAGCGACCAGCCGCGTTCGGTGCGCAGCTCGGCCAGCCGGGCGCCGAGCAGGGCGTCGACGGGATCGGGCCCGGCCTGAGTCTCCTGCTGTTTCATATCCGGGACGATATCCCAGATGCGCAACGATCATTCCCGGCCGCCGAAGCCCGCCAGCGTCCGCTCCAGCGCCGGCATGGCCCGCATCACACGCTTCGAGCGGATCCCCCTGGGCACTGCTTTCGGCCCGCGGCCGGCTCCCCTACCCTTCGGCGGACTCGCCGAGAGCGGCCGCGCGCAGGGCGTCCAGCACCGGGCGGATCAGCGGGTGCTCCTCGGCCCCGCGGCGTACGGCCGCGAAGACCCGGCGGGTGGGTGCCACCCCGTCGACCGGACGGACGACCACGCCGGTCAGATCCATGCCGCGCAGCGCCGAGCGGGGCACGAGCGCGACGCCCACGTCCGCCGAGGCCAGCGCCACGACCGCGCGGAAGTCGTCCGAGGAGTGTTCGAGACGGGGCTGGAAACCGGCGCTCTCGCAGGCCAGGACGACCACGTCGTGGCAGGGGTTGCCCGGGTACGGGCCGATCCACGCGTCCTTGGCCAGCTCCGCCAGCGGCACCTCGTCGGCGTCGGCGAGCCGGTGGCTGACCGGGACGACCGCGTCGAAGGGCTCGGCGTACAGCGGGACGTGCGCCAGCCGCGGGTCGTCGGCGGGCGGGGCCCCGCGGTACTCGACGGCGACGGCGACATCGACCTGCCTGTCCAGGACCATTGGCAGGCTGGCGTCGCCCTCGGCGTCCTGGACGCGGATCCGGATGCCGGGCGCCGACTCGGCGAGGCGGGCCACGGCCGGGGCGACGACCTGGGCGATGCCGGTCGCGAAGGAGGCCACGGTGACCGTACCGGCCGCGCCCGAGCTGTACGCGGCGAGCTCGGCCTCGGCCCGCTCCAGCTGGGCCAGGACCGCATTGGTGTGGCTGAGCAGGATCTCGCCGGCCGGGGTGAGCCGTACGCCCTTGGCGCCGCGCTCGACCAGGCGGTGGCCGGTCTCCTGCTCCAGCGCGGTCAGCTGCTGCGAGACCGCCGAGGGCGTGAGATACAGCGCGGCGGCAGCCGCCGTCACCGTGCGGTGGTCGGCCACCGCACGGAGGATGTGGAGCCGCCGCGCCTCGATCATGGGATCGATTCTCTCAGGTCAGGCGGCCAGCTCCGCGCGGGCGGCCACGAAGGCGTCCACGGCCCGGTTCACGTCCTCGGTGGAGTGCGCGGCGGACAGCTGCACCCGAATACGGGCCTGGCCCTGCGGCACGACGGGGTACGAGAAGCCGATCACGTACACGCCGCGCTCCAGCAGCAGCTCCGCCATGCGGCCCGCCTGCGCCGCGTCGCCGATCATCACCGGTGCGATGGCGTGGCTGCCGGGGAGGATGTCGAAGCCTTCCTCGGTCATCCGGCGCCGGAACAGGGCCGTGTTCTCGTTGAGGCGGACACGCAGGTCGTCCGCCGACTCCAGCAGGTCGAGCACCTTCAGCGAGGCCGCGGCGATCACGGGCGCCAGGGTGTTCGAGAAGAGGTACGGCCGCGAGCGCTGGCGCAGCAGGGCGACGATCTCGGCGCGGGCGGCGACATAGCCGCCGGAGGCGCCGCCGAGGGCCTTGCCGAGGGTGCCGGTGATGATGTCGACGCGGTCCATGACGCCGTGCAGCTCGGGGGTGCCGCGCCCGCCGGGGCCGACGAAGCCGACGGCGTGCGAGTCGTCGACCATGACCATGGCGTCGTAGCGGTCGGCGAGGTCGCAGATCTCGGCGAGGGGCGCCAGGTAGCCGTCCATGGAGAAGACGCCGTCGGTGACGATCAGTCGGCGGCGCGCGCCCCCTTCGATGGACTCCTTCAACTGCCGTTCCAGGTCGGCGAGATCGCGGTTGGCGTAGCGGAAGCGGCGGGCCTTGGACAGCCGGATGCCGTCGATGATCGAGGCGTGGTTGAGGGCGTCGGAGATGACCGCGTCCTCGGGGCCGAGGAGGGTCTCGAAGACGCCGCCGTTGGCGTCGAAGCAGGAGGAGTACAGGATCGTGTCCTCCTGGCCGAGGAACGCCGACAGCCGCGCCTCCAGCTCCTTGTGCACCTCCTGCGTGCCGCAGATGAAGCGCACGGAGGCCATGCCGTAGCCCCATCGGTCGAGGGCGTCGTGGGCGGCGGCGATCACCTCGGGGTGGTCGGCCAGGCCGAGGTAGTTGTTGGCGCAGAAGTTGAGGACCTCACCAGGGCGGCCGCCCGCGGTGACGTTCACGGTCGCGGACTGCGGGGTGCCGATCACGCGCTCGGGCTTGTGCAGGCCCGCGGCGCGGATCTCGTCGAGGGTGGCGCGCAGGTCGTCGCGCACGGAGTCGAACATCGAAACAGCTCCTAAAGGGTTACGCAGTCCAGTCCAGAATGACCTTGCCGCCCTTGCCGCTGGCAGCGTCGGCGAAGGCCGCCTCGAAGTCGCGGTAGCCGTAGCGGCCGGTGATCACGGGGGCGAGGTCGAGGCCGCCCTCCAGCAGCACCGACATCGCGTACCAGGTCTCGAACATCTCGCGGCCGTAGATGCCCTTGATCGTGATCATGGAGGTGACGATCCGGGCCCAGTCGACCGGGAACTCCTGGGCGGGCAGGCCGAGCATGGCGATCCGGCCGCCGTGGGTCATGTTGGCGATCATGTCGCGCATGGCCACGGAGTTGCCCGACATCTCCAGGCCGATGTCGAAGCCCTCGCGCAGGCCGAGGGAGCGCTGTCCGTCGGCGATCGTGGACTGCGCCACGTTCAGGGCGAGGCTGACGCCGATCTTGCGGGCCAGCTCCAGGCGCTCCTCGCTCACATCGGTGATCACGACGTTGCGGGCGCCCGCGTGCTTGGCCACCGCGGCGGCCATCAGACCGATCGGTCCGGCGCCCGTGATGAGCACGTCCTCGCCGACCAGCGGGAAGGACAGCGCGGTGTGCACGGCGTTGCCGAACGGGTCGAAGATCGCCGCGACGTCGAGGTCCACGGGGACGCGGTGCACCCAGACGTTCGACGCGGGCAGGGCGACGTACTCGGCGAAGGCGCCGTCGCGGCCGACCCCGAGTCCGACCGTGGCCCGGCACAGATGGCGGCGGCCCGCCAGGCAGTTGCGGCACTTGCCGCACACCAGGTGGCCCTCGCCGCTGACCCGGTCGCCGATGCCGATGTCGGAGACGTTCCGGCCGGTCTCGACGACCTCGCCGACGAACTCGTGTCCGAGGACCAGCGGGGTACGGATGGTCTGCTGCGCCCAGCCGTCCCAGGACCGGATGTGCAGGTCGGTGCCGCAGATGCCGGTGCGCAGCACCTTGATGAGTACGTCGTCGGCTCCGACGGCGGGCTCGGGGACGTCCATGAGCCAGAGCCCGGGCTCCGCCTTCTGCTTGACCAGCGCCTTCAACGCTACGGCTCCTGTGGGTGCGACCCCGGACGCGGGCATGCCGAAGGAGCCCGTACCGGGGAAAGAGGTGGTGTCGACTGGCAATCTGCCGCACCGCCGCACCCCTGGTCCATCGAGGTTTTCTTAACCGCGGCCGAAGCTCCGCTTCACGCCCGCCCCTCGAAGCACCTCACAAAGCATCGCTCTCCCGCCGCTCCAGCCGTACGACGAGCTCGGCGGCCGTCGACTTGATCGACTCAAGGCCGGCCTTCCCCCACGACCTCGGCTCGATGTCGACCACGCACACCGTGCCGAGCACCATGCCGGTGCTGTCGACGAGCGGTGCGCCCAGATAGGAACGGAACCCGAACTCGTCCACGACGGGATTGCCCGCGAAGCGCGGGTAGTCGAGGACGTCCTCCAGGACCAGTGCCTTGCGCCGCACCACCACATGCGGGCAGAAGCCGTGGTCGCGCGGGAGTTGCCGGCCGACCTCCGGGCTGGTGCCGTCCCCCTTGCGGTACGGCCCGGTTGCCGGACGGCGCAGCCCCGCGAAGAACTGCCCGTGCTCGTCGATGAAGTTGACCATGGCGTACGGCGCCCCGGTGGCCTCGGCGAGGCAGTCGGCGAAGGCGTCGAGGGCGGGGTCCGTCCGGTCCCCGAGTCCCAGCCTGCGCAGTCGGCGCGCGCGGGCGGGGGCTTCCTTGTCCTCCGGGGTGAGCAGCAGACGACCGGCCGGGCGGGGCGGGTCGTAGCTCATCGGCACGCTCCGTCGGTGTGGACGTAAGGCATAGGCAGGCTCCGTGGGGTGTGCGTTGATCACATGTGGGCGCCGTGGCTGGGCGCGGGTGCCGGGGTGTGGGCGATGAGGTGTTTCACCAGGGTCAGCAGGGTCTGGACGCCCGAGCTGGAGATCCGGGCGTCGCAGCGGACGACCGGGATCCCGGGGTCGAGGTCGATGGCGGAGCGGACCTCCTCGGGGTCGTAGCGGTAGGCGCCGTCGAACTCGTTGATCGCGACGATGAAGCCGAGACCGCGTTGTTCGAAGAAGTCGACGGCGGCGAAGCAGTCCTCCAGTCGTCGGGTGTCGGCGAGGATGACCGCGCCGAGGGCGCCCTCGCACAGCTCGTCCCACATGAACCAGAACCGCTCCTGCCCGGGTGTGCCGAACAGATAGAGGACGTGTTCGGGGTCGAGGGTGATGCGGCCGAAGTCCATGGCCACCGTCGTCTCGACCTTGTTCTCGATGCCGTCGAGATTGTCGGTCGCGGCGCTGACGGTGGTGAGCAGTTCCTCGGTGCTGAGCGGCGCGATCTCGCTGACGGCGCCGACGAAGGTCGTCTTGCCGACCCCGAACCCGCCCGCCACAAGGATCTTCAGCGCGGTGGGGAAGGGGTCGGCGCCTTCGTCGTACTCAGAGCTGTCGTCGTAGTCCATCGAGCACTGCCTCCAGAAGAGCCCGGTCAGTGGGGTTGTGGTGGAACTCGGGGGGCTTGGTGGTGAGCGCCCCGCAGTCGACCAGGTCCGACAGCAGCACCTTGGTGACCGCCGCCGGCAGCTTCAGGTGGGCGGCGACCTCGGCGACCGAGACGGGGGCGCGGCACAGGGCGAGCGCTTCCGTGTGCTCGGGTCCGAGGTAGCCGAGGGGCGTCGCCCCGGTGGCCATCACCTGCGAGATCAGATCGAGCGCGACGGTGGGCCGGGTACGGCCGTTGCTGACCGTGAAGGGGCGCACCAGTCGTCCGGCCGCGTCGTCGAGCCAGGGCCCGTCGCCGGCCGCCGCCACGCTCAAGGCCTCGACGCCGACGGTTCGACGGCATGCTGCCGGGGGGCGGTCACCAGGTACGGGCGGACGCTCTTGACCAGCATCGCCATCTCGTAGCCGAGCACGGCGGCGTCGGCCTCGCGGCCGGCGAGCACGGCGAGACAGGTGCCGGAGCCGGCGGTGGTCACGAACAGCAGCGTCGAGTCGAGCTCGACGACGACCTGCCGGACGTCTCCGCCGTCGCCGAAGCGGACCCCGGCGCTGCGGCCCAGGGAGTACAGGCCGGAGGCCAGGGCGGCCATGTGGTCGGCGCTGTCCGGGTCGAGGCCGTGGACGGACTTCACGAGCCCGTCGCAGGAGAGGAGTACCGCACTGGTCGTGTGCGGTACGCGCTGCACGAGGCCACTCATCAGCCAGTCGAGATCGGATGCATGGCCGGTCGGCGCTTCGCTCGCCATGGTGGATCGACTCCTTGAGGTACGAAGGTCTGCGGGAGCGCTGGGGGTGGGGGTGGGAAGGGGGGTCATCCGGCGGGTGCGCTCCCGTCGTGCCGGGTGGTGTGGTCGAGGCGGGACATGCGCACGGGGCGCGCCTCGGTTATGCGGGTGGGGGACACGTCCGGTTCCATGGGGCTGGACACCATGTGGATCGAATCCACCGTGT
This sequence comes from Streptomyces sp. NPDC079141, assembly GCF_040686775.1. NCBI lineage: Bacteria > Bacillati > Actinomycetota > Actinomycetes > Kitasatosporales > Streptomycetaceae > Streptomyces > Streptomyces sp. NPDC079141. Next base: position 17,894 of record NZ_JBFBLP010000007.1, read on the forward strand.
GCGGCGGCTCTGTGGGGTCGGGACCCATGTGGCCCGCCTCCATGTGCTGTTGGGCCTCGGCCAGGCCGATCCCCCGTTGGAAGGCCGCCATGAGGCCGGGGTCGTGTCCGGCGAGGTGTTCCGCGTCCGGGCGGGGCGCGGCGGGGCCCCCGCGCAGTTGGGGCGCGATGTGTTCCTGGGCGCGGCGGCGGGGCAGTTGGGGCTTGCCCATGGTGCCGCGGACGGCACTGCTGCGCGGGGTGGGCGGCGCGATCGTGTGCTCCGCGACGAGGGGGCGGTCGTCGGGCCGGATGCCGGGCACGGCCTCGGCGGGGGTGGGCCGCTCCCGGTGCGCGCCGCGCACGGGCAGCGGTACGGGCCCCCCGCCGTTCGCCATCGGTGCCGCGCCCCGGTGCTCCCCCACCGGCCCACGAGGCGGCGCGGCCTGCGCGTGCTGCTGAGGATGCACCCGATGCTGAGGCTCCCCCTGCGCCGCCTGCTGCGCTACGGCGGTCATGGCCCCGCCCGCCGCCCCCGCCGCCCCCGGCTCGGCGCCGAGCAGCCCCTGCGGTACGACGAGCACGGCCTGCACGCCGCCGTAGATGTTGGTCTGGAGGCGGACGTTGATGCCGTGCCGCCGGGCGAGCTGCGAGACCACGAACAGTCCGATGCGCCCGTCCGCCAGCAGGCTGGCGACGTTGACCTGGTCGGGGTCGGCGAGCAGGGCGTTCATCTTCTCCTGCTCGCCGACGGGCATGCCGAGGCCGCGGTCCTCGACCTCGACGGCGAGCCCCGAGGTGACGAGGTTGGCCCGCAGCAGCACTTGGGTGTGCGGGGCGGAGAACACCGTGGCGTTCTCCACGAGTTCGGCCAGCAGGTGGATGACGTCGGCGACGGCGTGCCCGCGCAGGGTGCCGTCGACGGGCGGCACGAGCTTCACCCGCGAGTACTGCTCCACCTCCGCGATCGCCGAGCGCAGGACCTCGGTCATGGAGACGGGGTTGCTCCACTGACGGCGGGAGACGGCGCCGCCGAGGACGGCGAGGTTCTCGGCGTGGCGGCGGATCCGGGTGGCGAGGTGGTCGACGTGGAAGAGGCTCTTGAGCAGGTCGGGGTCCTCGATCTCGTTCTCCAGCTCGTCGAGGATCGAGATCTCGCGGTGCACCAGGGACTGAAGGCGCCGGGCGAGGTTGACGAAGACCTCCAGCTTCTGTTCGCTGCCGGCCTGGCTGGAGAGCTGGGAGGCCTGCACGACGGCGGTGACGGCGCCGTCGTGCGCGCGGGCCAGGTCGGCGGCGAGCAGTTCGAAGTCGTCGGCGTCCTCGGGCGGGCCGCTGCGCGGCTTGCGGCGGGGTGGGCCGTCGCCGCGGCGCAGAGTCTCCACGAGGGCCCGCAGATCGGCCTCCTGACGCGCGCTGCCGCGGCGCAGGGCCCCGATGCGCTCACTCACGGACTTCGCGGTGCGGTCGGCGGCCACGGCGGCGATCACGATGCCCGCGAGGGCCACCGCGATCGCGCCGCCGAGCATGCCCCACAGGGTGAGACCGGGCCGGGCGCCGGTGGACCGGACGGTGAACAGTACGGCGGCGCAGCCGGCGAGGGCGACCGCGATCGGCGGCAGCACGGCGAGCCGCAGCAGTTGCGGCCGTATGTGCGTCTCGGGCAGCGCGGGAACGGGGCGGGCGACCGGCCGTCCGTGCCGCCCGCCCTCACGGCGGTCTGCGCGTGCGGCCGGTGCGCGGAGGTGAGACATCGGTGTCCTCGTACTGTCCGTCGGGCGGGTTGCCGGGAGTCGCGGTCTGCGCGTCGGGCGTGCGCCATCGCGGTGCCGGTCGAGTGAGCCCAAAAATTCGGCCCCGCGTCGCCCGACGGACACTGACAGTAGTCGGCAAGGCATCATGTGCGATGGGCAGTTGACAAACTCGCACGCACAGCGTCCCGCTCTGGTATGAGGGCTCGCACGGCAGATCGACGGACCTTACGGGAACCGGCCCCGGAACGGAAAGATCTCGATCACACCTGGTCAGAAGCGGTCATCGACGAACGGCGGGGGCCGGAGAGCGTCTCGCTCTCCGGCCCCCGCTGTTTCCCGTTTCCCTGCCCGGGCACCCCGTTCTCGCCCGCCTCGACGGTCTCCTGACCGGAACTGCCGATGTCACCCGCCGTGTCGGACCTCCGCCGTGAACAGTTCACTCGTGCAGGTCAGCTGGTGGTGACCGCCTGACGGGGTTCCCGGGCCGGTCCGTCTTGCTCCGGCGGTGGCAAGGACGCGGCCGTCGAGCAGGGTCACCGCCGCGAAATCGCTGCGGCCCACCGTCAGGCCGGCGGCCGGGTACCAGGACCGGGTGAGGGGGTCGTAGCGCACCGCGCTGCCCAGGCCCGCGTCGTACAGCGGCTCCGTGGTGCCGCCGAGCACCAGCACCTCGCCCGAGGGCAGCGGGACCGCGCGGTGCTGGGACCGGCCGCAGGGCATGTCCTGCTCCCTGGTCCACGCGCCCGGGCCCGGGTGGTAGCGCTCGGCGGTCGGCAGGCTGAACGGCTCCAGGCGGCCGTCCGGGCCCGGTGAACCGCCCGGCCCGCCGCCGGTTGCCAGGACGGAACCGTCCGGCAGGGCGGTCAGTTGGTGGCCGCCACGGGGGACGGCGAAGGAACCCGTGGGCGTCCAGGTGCCCCTTGCCGGGTCGTAGCGTTCGCAGTACGCGAGGGCCGCTCCGCCGCCGCGGTGGGTGTAGGCCCAGCCGCCGGCCACCAGGACGGAACCGTCCGCCAGGGCCGCCGCCGGGTGGTGGGCGCGGGCGTCGCCGAGGTCCCCGGTGGGCAGCCACCGCCCGCCGCCCGCCGGATCGAACAGCTCGGCGGAGGTCAGCGAGCGCTGCGAGTCGCCCGATCGGCGGTCGCCGCCACCCGCCACCAGGACGCGGCCGTCCGCCAGCAGGGTCGCGGAGTGCGCGAAACGCGCCTGTCCCATCGGCGCGGCTTCCGTCCAGCGACCGGTGTCGGGGTCGTACAGCTCGGCCGTGGCCAGCGGACGCAGCGGATGCGTCAGCGGACCGCCGTAGCCTCCGGCCACCAGTACGCGGCCGTCGGCGAGCACTGTGGTCGTGTGCATCCGCCGGGCCGTGTGCAGGGGCTCCGTCGGCGTCCAGGTGCCGGTGGCCGGGGAGAAGAGCGCGGCGCCCGCCTGGGCGGTCAGCCGGGCGTCGCCCCCGCCCGCCAGCAGGACGTGCCCGTCCGCGAGGAGGACCGCGCCGCTCTGGGCTCCGTACGCGTTCAGTTCCCGGGGCAGGTCTCCGGTGGGCGCCCAGTGTCCGGTGCTCATGGCGTGAACACCTCCGCCTGCGTTGCCGGGACGTCCGCGCCCAGGGCCGGGGCGGCGACGCCGGTGCGGGTGACGCCGCCGGCCACCAGGACCCGGCCGTCGGCGAGCGAGGTCGCGCCGAAGATCCACCGGCCGGTACGCAGCGGGCCCGCCGGGTACCAGCGGTGGGCGGCCGGGTCGTAGCGCAGCGCGCTCGGATAGCCGCAGTCCAGGACGGCCGGGTCGGCGCCGCCGCAGACGAGGACCTCGCCCGAGGGCAGGGCCAGCGCCCGGGCGGCGCAGCGGCCCCAGGGCAGCGGCGCCTCCTGCTGCCAAGTGCCGGTCGCCGGGTCGTAGCGTTCCACGCCGGTGGGACCGTACGGGTCGTGGCGGGCGTCCCCGGTCGGCGTGCGCCCGCCGCCCAGGACGAGCACGGAACCGTCGGGCAGCGGCACGGCCTGGTGGTCGGAGCGGGCGGAGTGCAGCGCGCCGGTGGCGGTCCAGCGGTCGCCGAGCGGGTCGTAGGTCTCGCACCAGCCGAGCGGGGTGAGGACGGGGCGCTCGGTCGCGGTCAGCCCGCCGACGGCAAGCACGCGCCCGTCCGGCAGGAGTGCCGCGGCATGGTGCCAGCGGGGGTCGAGCATGTCGCGGGCGGGTGTCCAGGTGCCTGTGTCGGGGTCGAACAGCTCGGCGGCGGCCAGGGTCAGGACGGTCCGGGTGTCGCGCGGCCGAAGTCCGCCCGCGACCAGCACGCGGCCGTCCGGCAGCAGCGTGGCCGAGTGCCCGGTGCGGGCGGCGGCCATGGGCCGGCCCGGTTCCCAGGTCCCGCTCTCGGGGTCGTAGAGCTCGGTGCTGTCCAGGGCGGGCTGGGGGTACGCCTGAGGTCCGGGGGTGCCGCCCGCGGCCAGGACCCTGCCGTCGGCGAGGACGGTCAGCGTGTGCAGCCTTCGGTCCTGGCGGAGTTCACCGGTCGTCGTCCAGCTGTTGTGGGCGGGGTCGTAGAGCGCGGCGGTGGACACGGATCGCAGATCGGGCCCCGCTCCGCCCGCGGCCAGCACCCGGCCGTCGTGCAGGGTGACGAGACCCTCGTACTGGCCCGCCCAGTACACCAGCGGGAAGGGCGGCTCACCCGCCGCCGCCCACTCCCCCCGGCCCGCCACGGGCCGGGAAGCCGGTTCGCCGCCGTCGGCCAGGACCATGCGCACGGTCGTTCCTCCCGCGTTCAGGGGTGGTAGATCTCGGTCGTGGCGGTGACCTCGTCCTCGCCGTCCACCGGCGCGGCGGGGCCCGAGCGGGTGAGGCCGCCGATGGCGACCGCCCGTCCGTCCGGGAGGGCGACCGCGGCCGGTGCCCAACGGCCCTCGACGGTGCCGAACTCGGCCGACCAGTTGTCCGCGACCGGGTCGTAGAGCACGGCGTTCTGGTAGCCAACGGCGAGGGAGGCGTCGTCCGTGCCGCCGATCACCAGGACGGCACCGGACTTCAGCCGGACCGCCCGGTGGTGGCTGCGCCCCCACGGCAGGTCGGCGACCGTGCTCCAGGTCCCCGCGCGCGGGTCGTAGCGCTCGGTCGTCCACTGGCTGTATGGGTCGAACGCCCAGTCGTCCTGGCGGAATCCCCGCATATCGCCTCCGGTGACCAGCACACCGCCGTCGAGCAGGAGGGTCGCCTGGTGGCCCTTGCGCGCGGAGGCCAGACTCCCGGTCGGCGACCAGGCGTCGGCGGCCGGATCGTACGTCTCGCAGTACCCGAGGGCGGCATAGCGGCCGCGACCGACCGCGAGAACCCCGCCGGCGACGAGCACCCGGCCGTCGCCGAGCGGCACCGCAGGATGGCCGAAGCGGGCGTCGGTCATCGGACGGGCGGTCGTCGTCCACTGTCCGGTGACGGGGTCGTACAGCTCGGCGGTCGGCAAGGTCTGGAGGGACGGCCCGGGCCGTGCCGTGACACCGCCCGCCACGAGGACCCGGCCGTCCTCCAGCAGGGTTGCCGAGTGGGAGAAGCGGGCCTGGCGCAGGCCGCCGGTGGGGGTCCAGTGTCCGGTGCCCGGATCGTGGATCTCGGCGGTGGCGAGGCCCTCGGCGGGTCCGCCGGGAGGCCGGCCGATCCCGCCGACGGCCAGCACCCGGCCGTCGGCGAGCAGGGTCGTGGTATGCAGCCGTCGCGGGGTCCACATGTCGTCGTTCGTCGTCCAGGTGCCGGTGGCAGGGTCGAGGACCGCGGTGGTCGCCGTGGGCGTACGGCGGCCGTCCTCGCCTCCGGCCAGCAGGACCCGGCCGTCCTTCAGGAGCACGGCGGCGTCGGCGGGTTGAGCCCAGAACCCGGCGGACGGCAGGTCTCCGGCGGCCGTCCACCCGCCTGCCGCCCGGGGGGCCGCGGGCCGGTCGGCCGTAAAGCCTGACGCCCGCTCCCCGCCCGGACCGGACCGCGGCGAGAGGCTCACCGCTCCACCCGCGCTACGGTGTACCGCACCACCAGCAGCAGGTCCACGACCGCCTCCGGGTTGATACCGGAGCCCGCCCGCAGGTCCGGGGCCAGCGCCGCGATCCGCTCGGCCGGCACGCTCAGCTCCCACTCCTCACCCGCCTCCGTGACCGGGCCTCCGACCCCGTCCGCGGCCGCCCTCGGCTGCCCGCCCAGGGAGGGATCCGCGCTCAGCCGCACCGCCGCGCTCCTGCCGGGGCCGGCGGTGAGCGTGCCCGTGAGCGGCTGGCCCTCGCCGTAGCAGTCGACGTAGCGCTTGCGGCCGTCGGGCCGCAGCTCCCCGGAGAGCACCAGCACCAGTTCCGGCTGGGACACCGTGATCCGCTCGTCCCGGAACACGTACGGGAACCGGTCCTTGGCCACCGTGAACCGCAGCGTCGCGGGCCCGCCCGACGGCGGGGCGAGGAAGCGGCTCCACCGGTCGCCGAACTCCCGGCGCGCGCTGAACGCCCGGTGCGGCGCGGTCGCGCCCTCGCCGTGCGCCCAGGTGGTCAGCGCGGCCCGCAGCTCGTGTACGGCCCGTTCGGCCAGGGCACCGCCCCCGTCGCGTGCCGTGTACCTCAGGTGCAGGACCACGTCGGTGATGGACTCGTAGTCGAACTGCCGGAACTCCTCGGGCAGCGACAGCCGCCAGCGGCTCACCGCCCCGGCGCCCTCGAACGGCAGGAACCGCTCGTCGCGCAGGCTGGTCTCGAACAGACCGGAGTCGTCCTGCCCGGTGCTGGTCACGATGGACTGCCCGCTTCCGGCGCTGTCACGGAACCGGGTGTCCGAGCGCTGCCGGGCGTACTTCCCGTCGGTCAGCCGGGGATCGACCCGTACGGTGCTGTCCAGCAGGGTCGCGGTCAGATTGACGGGGGTGTACGGCCCGGTCACGCACGGCACGCTCACGGCCAGGCTCTTGATCCGGCGGAGATAGTGCCCGGGCGTGTCAAGGTCGAACAGCGCCTCGGGCAGGGAGAGATACGCGCTTCCGGTCTCCTTCAGCCGGAGCAGCGCCACCGGGTCCAGCTGGGCGAGTGAGATCCGTTTCGTCAGCTCGAACTCGCGCGCGTTGCTCTCGTGGTAGGCCGCGTCCATCCGGCCCAGGTCCACGGCGAGGCGCTCGCCGGACAGCAGCCCCTTGTGCAGGGTGTCCCAGTAGCCGAAGCGGATGAAGTCCGTGTCCTCGACGCCCAGCTCGTGGCGGTAGGCCCGCTCGGCGCGCTTCGCCAGGTCGTACGCCAGCTGGTACGCCTGGAAGTAACTGGTGGCGAGCCGGCCGGCCATCCAGTCGTAGAGCTCCTGGCTGGTGTACTTCTCGTACAGGAAGGCGTCCGCCTCCCCGGCCTGGGCGAGCTGGAGGTCGTGGTTCTCCAGTTCCAGCCGGGCGACCTTCAGCCGGATCTCGGCCGCGACGATCTGCCGCTCGTACTGCGCCTGCTCGATACGGCCCTGGTCGGCCTGGAACGTCCAGTCGTCCTGGCGCCGGTCGTAGCCGGCCATCGTGGCGGCGAGCGCGCCCGCCGCGTTCAGGTTGTTGCCCACCTTCTCCAGGGATCCGGAGAGCCCGTGGAGCGCCTGGCTGAGGCTGCTGCCGCCGAAGGTGAGGCCGATGGTGGTGGGGGTGCCGGTCTTGACGTCGGGGATCAGGCCCATGGCGCTGGCCGTCATGTCCACACCGGCGGCGACCGCTTGGTGGACGATGGCCGCGGCCGACAGCACGGTGTGGGCGATCTCGCCGGTGTTCATGTACGACCTGCTGGAGTAGTACTGCACCTTCCCCTCGGCGCCGTCACGCGACTTCTGCACGGCCTGGAGGCTCGCGTCGGCCTCCACCACCTGCTGCGCACGGACCTCGCGTGCCGCTTTGAGCACCGCCTCCTCGTGGTGGGACCTGAGCCGGGCGAGCGCCTCGGCGTCGCGCTTCTCCAGGGCGGAGAGCAGGGCGGCGCCGAACGCCTTGACCTCCGCGGCGAGTTCCTTCGCCTTGGCCGACATGGTGGCGAACCGGTAGTGCGGTACGGGAGCACTGATGTCGTCCAGGACGCTCTCCAGGCTGAGGCCGGCGGCCGTGGCCCGCACCAGCAGCGCGGGATCGATGGCCGGGCCGAACAGCGCGGCGCGCCGCTGGACGCCTGCGATGTCCTGCCCGGCACGGATCTTGGAGAGTCGGTCGGCCACGGTGTCCCAGTAGCCGAGGAGTTTGTCGTTGCGCGGGACGACGAAGTAGTTCAGCCAGTTCACGCCGAGTCCGGGCATGAGCTGCGGGTCGGCCACGGGCGCGTCCTCGGGCCCCACCGGCACGAGGTGTTCGGCCTCGACGACCGCGGACGGCCCGGAGGTGGGCGCGACGACCTCGCGGTAGGTGAGAGGTGGGGGAACGGGCCGTCCGGTGACCTCCTCGGGCCGCCGTCCGAGGAGTTGGGAGGCAAGGACGTACAACTGGGTGGCCTGGTTGACGGCCTCCAGGGTGTCCTGGCGGAACAGCTGGTCGCCCCAGGCGATCAGGTTGTCGAGGTATTTCATCACCACCGCCTTCTGGTAGGCGGTGGTCCGCAGCCGCGCCACCACGTCCGGCTCGAAGGGGTGGGTCAGCCAGTCGTACACCTCGGTCGTGTCCCACCAGCCGCCTTCGGCCAGCCGGCGCAGGATCACCTCGATGCGTTCCTTGTGATAGTCCGTCGTGAGAAAGAACGGCTTCGTCTTCCAGAAGCGCTGGGGCGCCGGCAGATCCTCGCGCTCCGTGGGATCAAAAATGTGGTGCAACCACTCCTGCGCCTGCGCGAACCGCTGGTTGGTGGACAGCCGGGCGGCCCCGAGCAGCGGGGCGTGGAAGAACAGCTCCCAGTTGTAGTCGGCGTAGGCGTCGCCGCGCGTGAACTCGACGGTCTCGACGGGGAGATCGCCATGGACGACGTTCATGTTGGGCCCGTACGAGCGGGCGAAGTCGAAGGCCACACCGAACTTCTCGGGCGTGAGCTGGAGTCCGCGGTCGTACAGACCGTCCATGCCGCGCAGTGCGAGACGGGAGGCAAAGGTCTGGGTGTACGGGTGGTAGACGGGGACGATCTGCACGTGGGAGGTGCCGTAGGGCTGGGGCACCAGCAGGAAGGTGCGTTTGTCGTCCGTGAACGTCTGGTAGAAGCGGGTGGGGTCGTCCGTGTACGTATGGGAGCACAGCAGCCGGGGCAGGTCGAAGCCCGGGGTGCTCATGAGCAGGTCGAGGTGCGGCCGGTACCAGGGATTCTGGACGTCGAACATGCAGAAGGGGCCGTACTCCCCCAGAATCTGCACGTACTCGTTGTAGCGCGCGCGGGTGCGGGGAGGGATGGGCAGCGTCGGGTTGTCGGAGGTCGCTTTCATGAACACGCCGAAGGTGATTCCGCCCAGGCGCGAGGTGAGGTAGTAGTCGCCCGTGAAGTCGATGGCCGGCCCCAGCCGGCGGGCGAAGCAGAACTCCACCGCCAGATCGTCCGGAAAGTACTGCGCGGGCCGCCTCGGCGCGAGGGAGTAGAGCTCGGGATTCAGGACTCCGTCGATCGGGTCCACCGTGCTCTGCCGGGCGTACAGGATGTCCTTGGCGACCGTCTTGTGCTGCCACCTGCCGTCCGTGAACTGGCTCCAGCTGAGCTTGAACTCGCCGTGATGGGGCGGGTCGGCCACCGTTTGGCCCGGCTCGGGCATGCGCAGCGGCTGCTGATCGGCCACGTCCGTGTATGTGCCCCAGAACAGGAACAGGCGATCCTTCCAGATCACCGGCACCACCGGATCCCCGTCCACATCGAGGTCGATCTTCTCCCACGGAGTCCAGTAGCGGCCTTCCACCCGCCGCCGGTAGTAGTGCACGCGGGGCGTGGCCTCGCTGCGCCCCACCAGGTGCAGGTCGCCCGGGCCGTACTCCTTCTTCTCGTGGCACAGCCCGGCGGGCTGCAGCCGGGCCACCCGGTCCAGGCTGTCCAGATAGCCCCTCACCCCGTCCTCGATGGATTCCGAGGTGACCTCTCGCTGCATGATCGCGTTCTCGAAGTCGGTGAAGAACGGAGTCTTGTCCGTCCGTAGCTCCGGCTCGAAGTAGTTCTCCGGGAAGAGGAAGACCCTCTGGTTGGCCTCCCAGGTCCGGAACCGCTTCATCCACTCCCACTGGCCCCACGGGCCGTTGTTCCACACGGCCACTGGCTCCAGGTTGAGCAGGATCCGCTGGGCGAACAGCTGCACGGTGTAGATGGCCTGGGCGAGCCGGGTGGTGAGCTGGGCGGGTCCCATCTCCACGTCCAGCAGGAAGTGGTCGTGCAGGTCGTCGGCGGTCCGCCAGTGGGGCCGGCCGTCGGCGTCGCGCAGGGTGAGGAGGTACGACACCAGGGCGGCCCGCTGCCGTTCGCGCAGCGCGTCCCGCAGCGGGGTGGCGGCCGCCGTCCAGTCGCGGGGCGCGTGCCGGGACTTCGCCGCCAGCCAGGCGGCCTCGGCGGCCTCGGCGGTGGGTTCGGGGGCCTGCCACAGCTGGGCGCGTTCGGCGGCGACGCCCATCCGGCGCAGCAGTGCGATGCCGTCGAACAAGGTGCGCATCGCGCCCGGGGTGCCGTACTGCGCGGCTGTGGTGATGCCACGGCTCCGAGCGACGGCCGTGATGTCGGTGGCGGTCCAGCCGGTACGGCGGGCGAGTTCGGCGGCGGCCTCGCGTTCCTGGGCGCCGGGGGTGCGAGCGATGTCGAAGACGGCCCGCAGGGTCGGGACCCCACCCGGGATCACGGAGCGCAGCCGGCCCAGCTCCAACAGGGTCCGCAGCGGAGCGACGGGGGCGGTCGGCACCGGAGTGAGCGGCAGGGTGTTGAGGTCGAGCCAGCCGCCCTGCGCCGCGTAGCCGAAGACGTACGGGATCTCCTCGGCGGTCACTCGCAGCCGAGCCAGCACCAGGGCAACCCGGTACAGGTAGGACAGCGCCCGGAACTGCGGTCCGAACGCCGTCCGGCTCACCGCCACGGCCGGGTCGCTGCCGGTGAACTCGGGTGCCAGGAACTCCTGGAGGACCGGGCCGCGGCCCGGTGCGCGGAGCCAGTCGCGCAGCAGGGTGTCGGCGCTCGCCGGGTCGAGGCCGGTCGCCCGGCCGAGGTGCTGGACGACGGCGGTCTCGCTCAGGGTGCGCCGCAGGTAGGGCGCGAGCCGTTCCAGGACCAGGTGGAAGCGGTCCGCCGGCGTCACGTCCGAGCCGTCGAAGAGGGTGCCGGCGTCGGCGGCGGTGAGGAAGCCGTTGCCCTCGGCGGGCGCCTTGTTCTGTGCGGCCACGAGGTCTTCGGCCGCTTTCACGATCTCCGCTGGTGTGCCCTGGACGGTGAGGAGGGCGTGTTCCGCGTCCGTCAGATAGCCCCGGCAGCGCAGGGCGCGCAGGCTCGGGTCGTGGAACACCTTGGCGGCGAGCGTCGCCGGGATCGTGTATCCGGCGGGCAGAGCGGGCAGGGCGGCGGCGAACACCGGGACGCGCAGGGCCTTCATGCGCATCCGCACGACAGCGCGCGGCGCGTCGTGCAGCAGGCGGACGGCTGCCCGGAAGGCGTCGTCGGCGCCGGGCAGGGCGAGGGCGCGGTCGAGCTGCGCCTGGTTCATCGGCCCGCCGAAGGTGAGCCTGCCGCTGTCCGGTTCCTCCGCCATCTCGTGGCGCAGGGGCAGGTCGGGCGGCAGGACCAGCTCCTCGGGCAGCGCGGCCAGCGGTGTGGTGTAGGTGACGGTGCCCAGCAGAGTGGCGACGGCCTGCTGGACGAGGGCGGCGTCCCAGCCGAGCAGGGCGAGGTGTTTGCGGGTGAGGTCGCCCTTGTCGTCGCTGGTCCGGGCGGTCTGCTGATGGACGGTCTGCACGGCGGCGCGCACCGCGGTGAGGGTGGCCGCGAGCTCCTCGTCCCCCGGCACCGGGCCCTGGGGCTTCGCGGTGAGTACGGCCTCCAGGTCGGCGACGGTCAGACCGCTGTCGGCGAGCAGCTCGGTGAGTGCGAGGAACTCCTCGGTACGGGTGATGCCCTGGTCGATGGGGTGGGTCGGGGCGGCCGCGGCGGTGGGGTCGGCGCCGCCGAAGCGGGCGGGATCGCCGCCTGCGGGCTCGGACTCGGCGCCGGTGACGGGGGTGACGCGGGGCAGCCGGACGGGCGCCCCACCGCCCAGTTCCGTCTCGGCGCCGGGGGCCTGGAGGCTGCCTGCCGTCGGAGGGGTCCAGACGAACGGAGGGCTGTAGCGGCCCAGGCGCAGCGTGTCGGGGATGCTCAGGGAGACGGCCCGGGCGAGGGCGACCCAGGCGGTCAGCTTGGTCAGCGCCAGGAGGTCCAGCCGGTCGGGGATCACCGCGTCCGGGCCGGTGGTGAGGGCGGCGAGCTCGTCGTCGGTGACGCGCAGGACGCCGAGGAGCGCGGCCGTGACGGCGGGCCGACCGGTCAGCGGGCCGACCTCCTGGAGCTCCGTGCGGTCCGCCGTGAGCCGGAACGGGTGTGCCTGGCCGGGCTGGACGGGGACGACGGCCGGGTCGAGGAACAGCCGGTCGTACAGCGGCGGCCGCTGCTCGGCAGGGTGGCGATGGGTGTCCAGGGGTTGGGAGAAGGCGAGGACCTGGTCCGTGTCCAGTCCGAGCCGGTCGGCGAGTCGTCGGGCGGCGGCGATGCAGCGCAGGGCGACCGGGTCCAGTCGCCCGCCGGAGCCGCTGCCCGCGATCAGCCGGTCGAGTTCGTCGGCGGACACCCCGAGGGCGCGGCACAGCCGGACGAACCGGTGGAGCCGGTCGAGGAAGGCCCCGTCGATGCCGGTGAGCGTCATCCGGGTGGTGTCGTAGGGGCGTTGGGGATCGAACTGGACGCTCACGGTGCCGCCCGGGTTCACGAACCGGGTGCGCAGGAGGAGTTCCAGCTGCTCGTAGGAGAGGTGGCCGGTGTCCAGGAGGGTGCGCACCCCCGTCATCTCGGTGGCCAGCTCTTCGGGCGTGAGGTCGGCGGGCCGTCCGTAGAACTCGGCGAGGCTGCGCACGGGGGCGAGGGGTTCACCGGCGATGATCCGGTGCTCGTGGCGGGTCAGACCGAGCCGTTCTGCGGTGCGGACGGCGCTCGCCTCCTCGGCGCCCGCTCCGGGGATGCCGAGGGTGGTGAGGAGGGCGTCCCTGGTCACGCCCAGGTGTCCGAGGCAGGTTGCGGTCTGTGTGTGCCACAGGTCGAACGGCAGGTCCCACGGGTGGACGGCGGCGCGCAGCTTGTCGTAGGCGCCGGGGTTGATGTGCTGGGGCTGGACGCGGAGTTCGGCCTCGTCGCCGGTCGTCTGGCGGGCGGCGGTGGGCACCGCGGTCTCCGGTGCGGCGGCCGACTCCAGGAGTTCGTTGACGAGGTCGACGTAGGGCAGGGCGAGTTCGGTGTTGTCCTTGCCGAGGTGCAGGTCCCACAGGTCGGGGCGCCGCTGGTGGAGGACGTCGGCGACGGGTCCGTCGCCGGACCGGCCGGGGTCGGAGCCGTCGCCCTCCCCGAGGCGCCGCAGGAAGTACAGGAGGTCCACGAGATAGGCGGGCTGCCCGTGCACCGTCTGCCATTCCTCGACCGCCGGGTAGTCGGCCGAGCCGAACAGTTCCTCCCAGTTGGGGATCCGGCCGTCCGGCGCGAGCGGCGCGGGCAGCCAGGGCACGGCGAACTGTCCGGCGGTGCGCAGGTCGGCGACGAGGTTGACGGCGGTGGCGTGCACCCGGGTGGCCCGGGCGTGCATCGCGTGGGCCTCCGCCTCGCCGACCTGGCCGGCCATCCGGCGGGCGAAGCCGGCCCCGTCGATACGGGCGATGTCCTGCGCCGAGGCGAAGCCGTTGTCGCGCAGCGCCCGCATGGTCTCGAAGCGGGGCGCGATCTTGAACGTGCGCTGGAGGACGCCCAGTTCCCGCCGGGCGTCGGCATCGGGGACGGTGGCGGCGTTGACGGGGGCTCGGGCGAGGTCGAAGTCGGGGTTCTCGGCGAGGAAGCGGGTGGCCGGGCCGTCCCGGTGACCGGGGTCCGCGGCCAGCTTGTGGGCGAGGTAGGCGGTGGGATGGGCGGCGGCCACGCGGGCGCGGACCGACTCGGCGTATTCCGGGGCCTCGCGTCCGGGCGGGGGGCCGCCGGCCCGCTCGACGAGCTCGGGCCACTGCTCGTCGAGTGCCACCAGGTCGCGGGTCCCGGTCAGGCCGTCGGCGGCGGCACGGTCGAGGAGGACTCCGACCAGGGTGGGGTGTTCGGCGGTCAGGGCGGAGAGTTCCAGGGCCAGCCGCAGCCGGTCGGCGTGCGGGTCGGCGCCCGCCGTCCGGTGCCAGGTGTCGTCGGTGCGGTCCAGGTAGGCGCGGTAGAGACGCTCCCGGGCGTTCGGGTCGGGTACGGCGATGGTGAGAATCCGCGCGAGCGGGGTTGCCGCGACCCCGGCCTGGGTGAACGAGGCGGAGGCTGCGGCGAGTTGGCGCTCCCGCAGCGCTGTGAGGAGCGCGTCCGTGTGGGAACTCAGATCCGGTGCGGGACCGCCCGTGCCGTCGGACAGATGCCCCGCGCGGCCCTCGGCCGGCTCGGGCGGGGCGACCGGTGCGAGGGCACGGCGGACGTCCTCGGCCCGTCGCTCGGCCAGGGCGGCCAGGTTGTCGGGGAACCCGTGGCGCAGCAGCGCGTAGAAGACCTCGGCGGGCTGATCCGTCACTTCCGCGTGCCGTGCGGCTGCGGCGAGATGTGCGATCGGGCCGGGCTCCCGGCCCAGGACGCGGGCGATGTAGGAGACCTCCTCCTCGGTGAGGCCGGCCGGGTCGGCTCCGTCCAGCAGGGGTGCCAGATCGGCAAGGAGACGTTCGTACTCGCTGCGCCCGTCCACGGAAAGGGTGACGTCGAGGGTCGTGTCGGGCGTCCCGTCGAGCGGGCGGGCCACGCTTGCGGAGGTGCCGTCGAGCACGACCTCGACCAGCAGGTCCGCTGTTCCGGCGGGGGCCGTGAACTCCAGCACATAGCCGCCGTCGGCCCCGGCGACGGCCTCGCCGAGCTGCTCGGTCGAGCGCAGCCGCCGAGCGCTGACGGCCACGCCTGCGCCCGAGCCGGGACGGCCGTCGGCGCGCAGCACCCGTCCACGCAGTCGGCGCACGCCGTCGGCGGAGACGGACGCGGGGGCACCGGAGGGAACGCTGGTCAATGTCCTCACCATCCGAAGAACTTGTTGACGGCCATCACGTGGTTGCGGAAACTCTCGGACTTGGCGAGCAGGGGGATGCCCACGTGGTCGACGAGCTTGTCGACCGCGAAGTCGACGGCGGCCACCGCGGAGCCGATGCCGGGAACGGCGCTGATCACATTGACCGCGGCATGGGTGTAGTCGCCCTTCCTGAGGTCCTGGTTGATGCCGTACAGGGCGATCGCGGTGCCGAAGAGGGGTGCGATGCGCGCCGCGCCCCGCGCGTTCTTGACCACGGACGCGGCGCCCGGTGCGGTCTTCGCGACACTCGCGGCGGCCTTCGTCGCGGTCTTCGCGGCGGTGTCCGCCGCGGATCTGGCCCCGGACAGGAAGGCATGGGCCGCGCCGCGGAACCCGCGGGCCGCGCTGGCCGCCTGGGCGGCGGGCCGCCCCCGCACCCCAAGCTTGATCTCCCCGGTTTTCACGGGGTAGAGGCTCTCCTTGCCGGC
This sequence comes from Streptomyces sp. NPDC079141, assembly GCF_040686775.1. Lineage (NCBI taxonomy): Bacteria > Bacillati > Actinomycetota > Actinomycetes > Kitasatosporales > Streptomycetaceae > Streptomyces > Streptomyces sp. NPDC079141. The sequence goes on from NZ_JBFBLP010000007.1 coordinate 33,266, forward strand.
CGCCCGCGCGGCCTCCAACGTCGGATTGGCCGCGCCGGCACCGGCCGCCTGGCGTGCCTGTTCGAGGATCGCGTGGGTGGTGCCCGCGGTGCCCTCCTGTCCACGCACCAGAGCCAGATTCGTGACGTCCAGAGCCTTGGCCGGCACCATCGCGAGCTTGTCGAGGACGTGGTGGATCTGGATGCCCTTCTCCATCCCGCTCACGTACCGGAAGCGCTTCCCCGCCGCCTCGAAGAGCTTTCTCGCGCGGTTGACCGCCGTCCCCGCCGCCCGGTTGGATCCCTGGCCGCCGTGCAGCTCGGTGACGTACGCCAGCTCGTCGTGGAACCGCTGGAGGCCCTCCTTCAGGTTTCTGGCCCCGTATTCCTTGGACAGCACGTGCTGGACGGACTCCTCCCACATTTTGGCTACACGGCCCGAAAGCAGCCCCTCGTGCGTCACCGCAGGCAGCGCCGACTCCAGTCCGTCGGGGTCGTGCCAGGTGGCCGGGTTGGCCCGGGCGTAGACGTACAGGTTGGGTCCGTCGACCGGGCCGGCCGGGTCCGGGCTGGTCCAACGGCCCAGCCACGGGGCGTAGTAGCGGGCACCGTGGTGGGTGAAGCCCGTCTCCGTGTCGGTCTCCCTGCCGGTGAAGCGGTACCGCTTGAGGCTCGTCCGTGCCGCGCCGGCCGCCGACCGGAAGGAGGTCGTGCCGTACGGGTGGTACTCCTCGTACGACAGCAGAAGGCCGTCCTCGTCCACTTCGACGGTGGCGCTGCCGAGCAGGTCGGAGAGCTGAAAGCGCAGCACGGTGCCACCGCCGGTGGTGGTCTCGGCTAGCGCGATCCTGCCGTGCTCGTCCTCGGCGTGCACGGTGGTGCGGGTCAGCGGTCCGGTGACGGCACCGGTCCTGACGTACCGTTCCCAGGCCCCGCAGTACACCCGGGTCTCGGTCCGTGAGCCGTTCTCGACGGTGGCGCGGACCCGCTCCCCATGCTCGTCGTACTGGTAGTGGGCTGTTCCCCCGCCACCGAGGTCTGCGCGGACGAGGTGATCGTCCGCGTCCCATTCCAGGGCGGTCAGATGGGGCATCGAGGTGACGCGGCCCAGCTCGTCGTAGGTGTAGGGGGCGGAGTGGGTGCCCTCGGCGTCGCCGGGGAGGCTGGTGGCCGACAGGCGGTTGGAGTCGGGAGCGATCGCGTGGCGCCGGGTCCAGCTGCCGTCGGAGCCCGCCGAGTGGGCGAGGGTGAGCAGGTTGCCCGCGGGGTCGTAGGTGTAGGACTCCCTGTACCGCCGCATCGCGTTCGCGTCGTTGACGTGGGGCAGCGGGTGCGTGGGCGGTCCACCCGGCCCGGGCATGCTCGGCGGGTTCTGGCCGATGTGCTCCCGGCCGGTGGCCCCGACGAGCCGGTACGCCGGGTCGTAGACGTAGCCACGGGTGGCCGGGACCACGGTGTTGGCGAAGAAGAGCGTGTCCTGGGCGCGGTCCTCGGTGGCCACCACGTTGCCCACCGGATCGTAGGTGTACTCCAGCAGTTGGAGCTGTTCGCCGGAGGCGGAGCGGGTGTCCACCGTGGACAGCCGGAAGGTGTCGGGCTCATAGACGTAGCGGGTGCGGGTGCGGGAGCCCCGTTCGAGCAGCACACGGCGGCCGTGCTCGTCGTAGTCGATGTTCCGGACGAGGAAACGCCGTTCCCCGCCCGGGACTTCGATCTCCAGGGTCTCTGGAAGTCCGGCCAGGTTGTAGCCGGTCCACAGTCGGCTGCCGTCGGGGTGGGTGACCAGGACGGGCCGGTCCAGCGCGTCGTAGGCGGTGCGTGACGCGTGCTCCTCGTCCTCCAGCAGCCCGGCAACAACCTCCAGCGCGTGCTCCGGGTCGTCCTGCTCCCCCAGCGCGGACCAGTCGGGTTCCCCGCGTGGATCGGCGGCGAACCTGCGTACGACCTGAAGGGTGTTGCCCTTGAAGTCGACCTCGTCGGTACGGGTCACGCCCGCGCCGTCGAAGACCAGGCAGGGCCTGCCCCGCAGGTTCACAGCCTCGGGAGCGGCCAGGGACTCGCCGTAGTACCAGCGGGTGCACAGCCGTTCGGCGCCGCCCGGCTCAGAGCGGTAGGTGTGCGTGGGACGCCCGGCCACGTCGTGGCGGTGGCGCACGGCGGTGCCGTGGGCGTCCCAGGTGCGGTACGGGCGGTCGGCCGCGTCGTGCAGGGCCCACCGGTCCCCCGCGTCGGCGCTCCAGGTGTGCGCGGGCCGGCCGAGCATGTCGTACCGCCGCTCCAGGACGCGAAGCCCGCGGGGGTCGGTGAGAGCCGTCTCGTTGCCCTGCGCGTCCTGTTCGACAGTGGTGACCAGGGTCTGCCCACCGCCCAGGTCCACGGCGGTGACGCGGGGGCGACCGAGCGCGTCGAGCCGGACCCGGGTGGGGGTGTCGGCGTGGGCGTCGGTGAGAACGGCGGCCCGGTGGCGGGGGTGGGTGTCGGGCAGGGCGAGGCGTTCGCGCTGCCAACGGCTGTCGCGCGCGGTGTCGTTGCGGTCCCATTCGCGGCGCTCCCAGGCGTGCGTCACCACGCGTTCCTCGGTGCCGTCGGGGTACTCGGTCCGCTCCGGCCTGCCCAGCGGGTCGTAGTGCAGGACGGGTGTCACCCCGCGCTCGACCAGCTCCGGCTCGGTGTCGTACTCGGGGTCGGGGGCGAAGTACGGCTCGTACTTCTTCACCGGGTTGCCCTTGCCGTCATAGACCGTGCGGCCGGTGCCCACCCAGCGGGGCGTCCCGGCGACGGGCTCGGCGCGCGTCTTGACCAGGGCGATGCGGCCGGTGCCGTCGACGTAGGTCCAGGACTCCCGCAGCGGTGCGTCGGGGTCGCCGTGGCGTTCGCGCGCGTACTGCCGGAAGCGGGCGGGGGTGGCGCGCAGGTCGTAGTCGAGCCAGGTGGTGGGGGCGTCGCCGGGGGCTGGTTCGGTCCGGGTCAGGTCCAGGTGGTCGCCCTCCTGGGCGCCGGGCCTGCCGAGAGCGGCGGTCGCGATGACGAAGCCGAGCGGGTCGAAGCGGACTCCGGTGCGGTTACCGTTGGCGTCGGTGAGCAACCAGGGCCTGCACACCCGGTAGTTGAGCGCGGCACGGGTGCGATTGCCGGCGGGATCGGTGAGCTCGGTCGCGTGCAGCAGATGGATGTCGTACGCGATCGTCCAGCGGCCTCCGAACGGGTCGACGTGGGCGACCGGCAGAAAGCCCCGGGCCGGATCCGGGACCTGCCGCATCGAGGGCGCCCACCACAGCCCGTCAAGCCGCACATAACCGGCATCGGCCAGCAACGCGTCGCCCACCCGCTCGCCGTACAGCTGCCGGGCCTGCCCGTCCGCGAACACCTGCCGGTACTGGCGCCAGAGCAGCGCCCGCAGGCCGACCTGGCCCGGCGGGAGCTCCGTGGCCAGGTCGTTCGCGTGGTAGGTGTGGCGGGTGCGGCCGATGAGCCGACGCTGGGGTCCGGGCCCCTCGAACTCCTGGTGGTACGGGATCTCGTCCCGGGCGGCGGTGTCGAGAAGCTCCACCAGCCCGGCGACGGTGAAGACCTCCGCCGTGCCCGGGACTCCGCCGATCTCATAGCCGCGCTCCTCGACCGGGGTGCCGATGCGCCATGGGCCGTCGGCCGTGGTGTCGTTGGCCGGATCGAGTTCCTGGACGGTCAGCCACAGCCGCTCCTGCTCCGGGCCGGCGGGGGTGGCTCGGGGGTAGGCGGCGCGGGCGGAGCGCAGCACGTTGCCCCAGTCGTCGAACTCCAGGGTGAGTTCATGGCCGATCCGCGGGTCGTCGGCCTGGCGTTCCAGGTGCGCGGTGAGGGTCTCGCCGGGTACGGCGAGCACCACGCAGTGACGCCGGTCACCCTGCGCTTGCAGCACGTGCAGCAGGTGGCTGGTCTCGGTGACGGCGTACGGGGTCCCGAGGGCGCCGTCGGCGTCCTCGGCGTAGACCTCCTCGCGCAGGGGTCGGCCGCGCAGGGCACGGGTCGCCTGACGGGCCTCCTCGACGGTGAGGCCGGCGGGCAGGACGGTGTCGGGCAGCAGCGGGCCCGGCGGTAACCGCTCCGCGTGCCAGTACTCGTCGGCGAACTGCGTGGAGACGCGCTCGTCGGTCCAACCGGTGTGCTGCCAGCGCCGGGTGACGGCGGCGGGCTCGTGGCTCCGTCCGTCACCGGCCGGGTAGGAGAGCGCGTCGCGGTGCTCGACGTAGCCGAAACCGCGGAACTCGCGTTCCGTTCCGTCGTAGTGGCCGTGCCGGTAGCGGTACGAGGAGACCTGGACGGTGCCGGCGACCTCGTCCTCGGCCCGTACCTCGGAGACCGTCTGGACCGGGAATGGCAGCCGGGTCAGCCAGGGCCGTCCGGCGGCCTCGTCCGCGAGCCGCTGCGTGGTGGAGGACGCGTAGCGCAGCGTGGTGCGCAGGCCCATGCCGTTGCTGACGGTGTGCAGCACATGGGGTTTGCCGCCGGCCATCAGATCGACGTAGCGGATCTGGGGCTCGGAGTCGGGGCGGGGTTCGGCGAGGACCAGGCAGGCGGTGCCCTGGCCGAGTAGGTCGGTGACGGCGACGGCCGACGCGGCGGGCGCGCTGTGGTGCACGGTCTGCGACGGGCCGAAGGAGTTGCCGGACTGGTTGAACCAGACGCGGACCGTGTCCGGCCCCACGTAGACCAGATCGGTGGGTGCCGAGCCGTCCACGTCGCCGAGGATCACCCGGCGGGGGTCGAAGCGGTCGGGGTGGTCGAGGTGGGGGGCGTCCGCCATGGTCACCCTGGGGCCGAACCGGCCGTGGCCGAGGCTGGGCCAGTAGCAGATCTCGCCGTTGCGGACCCGGACCAGGTCGGTCAGCCCGTCCCCGGTCATGTCGGCGAGATGGACGCTCTGTTCGGCGTCGGCGAGCAGCAACCGGGGGCCGCGGTCCTCGGTGCGGGCCGCCGGGACGGAGAGGCTGTCGCCGAAGCCCTCCGGGCCGAGGGAGGGATGCCAGGTGAATCCCTCGTCCCCGGCGAGCAGGACGTCCGCGAGTCCGTCGCCCGTCAGGTCGATCAAGTGGACACCAGGGTCGGTCCAGTTCAGTGCGGGCCATCGTGCGAAGGTCCGGAACGGCGCCCAGCCCCGGTCGTCCGTGCGGGAGTGGTGCCCGGGTAACGCCCCGGCGAGTTCGACGAGGGAGAGCCGCCCGTCACCCGCGAGGTCGAGCAGCCGACGGCCGCGGGACGGACCGGACGGCATGGGGTCCACCGGCCGGGGGCCGTCGAGCAGTCCTTCGCCCAGGTTGCGCCGGTAGTACCAGGCGCCGTCCTGCTCGGTGAGGAGGCCGGCGATGCCGTCGCCGTCGAGGTCCGTCCACTGGCTGCGCTCGTCCATGCGGGGCGGCGGGTCGCCAGGCGCTCCGCGCAGCGGTCGAGCCTCGGAGGTCACGACGCGTGGGGTGTACGTGAAGGTGAGCGCGGGCAGTTCGGCGGTGCCGGTTCCGGTGTACCCGCGGTGGGTGATCGACGTGAGCTTGGTGAGCGCCGGGTCCGACCGGTACTCCAGGTCGGTGGAGCTGACGAGGACGGGCTCCGGGCCGAGGTCGGGGATGCGGTGGAAGAGCAGGACCCGGTGACACAGGCGGTGGGTGCGCACCTCGAAACCGGGACGGCGGGTGGAGAACGGGTCGGAGCGTTCGCTCCAGGGCCGGACCTCCTCCGGGGTCGGCGCGTCCTTGTCGTGCTCCCCGTAGTCGAAGACCACCTCGAAGCAGAAACGTCCGCTGTCGCCGGGCACGGGGTTCCCGTAATGGATCCGCTTGATCAGCCGGTCGGCGCCGCCGGGCCGGTCCTCCGCCTTGTACGCGTACCGCACCAGGTTGCCGCGGTCGTCGGCGGTCTCCTCAAGAAGCCAGCGGAAGATCCGTGTTGGATCGTCCGGGTCCGCGATGCGGGCCGCCGCGTCACGCCCGAAGACACTGGTGACGTTCTCCCGCGAGGTGACCCGCCAGTGGGTGTCACCCGTCGCGCGCTCCCGCCACCTCTCGATCCGCGCGAACAGCCCCTCGGTGCGCGGCCGATAGTAGACGATGTCGTACGGTCCTACTGCCCGCGCCGACGGCGTGACGGCCGGAACCAGATCCTCTGCCCCGGTGAGCTGGAAGACGTCGGCACCGTCGAGATAGCGGGGCAGGCCCTTGTCCGTGGTCCGGGAGATGGTTGGCACGTCGAGCAGCCAGCCGAGCCCGAACGGGCCGTTGCCGGCGCTGGAGTCGTAGGAGAGAGCGAGCTCCGGCTCGGCACCGCCGCGGGCGGGGGTCAAGGTGATCGGGACGGTCAGGGAGGCCGTCCCGGTGACTGAGTCGGCGGCGATCTTCTCCGCCATGCCGCGGATCGCGCCGCCGGCCTTGGGGAGCGAGAGTGAAGGTGTGGACGGGCTGGCGGCGCGAGGGTCGGCGGGCACGCTCCCATCCTGGTGGGTGCGGCCATGACAGAACACCCCCCGAAAGTGGTAACTGATCTCGGCCAGGCGGCGGGCGCCTCTGGGCGATGACCTTCCCCGACCGAACGATCGGCCCCCGGCAAGCCGGGGCTCGCACGCTCTGCACCGGGATGGGGCCTCCCTGCTCCGGTCTGCCCCAGCAGCCCTGAGCCCGGGCGCTCGGAACGCGACGCCTTCAGCGAAGCCGGCGCGCACGGAACGCCACGGCCTCAGCGGAGCCAGCACGCACGGAACACATCGGCCTCAGGCCGCCAGAGCGCGCGAAACGCCGCAGCCTTAGCGTTCGCCTGCGAGGTCGAGGTCGGGCCGGGCGGGCTCCGGGGCGGCTGCCGCGGGCTCGGAACGGCGCCACGCGTGCGTGAGCGGTGCGGAAACCGATCGCCACCACGGGTGGACGGGCAGCAGTCCGCCGGGCTCGAAGGGCTCGCCGGGCCGCGGGAACGCGGCCGCCTGGCCGGCCTCGTCGGCGGCGTCCTTGGTCCACTCCCCCGGCTCGGCCCAGGCGTGCGTGGCGAGGTTGAAGGTGGCCCAGTGGATCGGCAGCAGCACGCCGTGCGGCTGTCCGCCCTGGAGGTCGAGGTGGGCGCGCATGCCCTCCTCGGGCGTCATGTGGATGTCCGGCCAGAAGTCGCTGTAGGCGCCGATCTGGATCATCGTGGCGTCGAACGGGCCGTGCTCGGTGCCGATGTCCTTGAAGCCCTCGAAGTAGCCGGTGTCGCCGCTGTGGTAGATCCGGTGCTCGGTGCCGGCGACGGCCCAGGAGGCCCAGAGCGTGTGCTGGGTGTTGCGCAGGCCGCGGCCGCAGAAGTGCCGGGCGGGGGTGGCGGTCAGGGTGAGTCCGCTGATCTTGGTGGCCTCGTGCCAGTCCAGCTCGCGCAGCCGGTCCGCGGAGACGCCCCAGTGCTCCAGGTGGGCGCCGACGCCGAGCGGGACCGCGAACACCGTGTCCGTGCCGGCCAGCGCCTTGATCGTGGGCAGGTCCAGGTGGTCGTAGTGGTCGTGCGAGATGACGACGACGTCGACCGGGCCGAGCGCGGCCAGCGGCAGCGGCACCGGATGCAGCCGCTTGGGACCGGCGAAGGAGAACGGGGAGCAGCGCTCGCCCCAGACCGGGTCGAAGAGCACCCGGTGGCCGTCGATCTCCGCGAGGACACTGGAGTGGCCCATCCAGGTGAGCCGCAGTCCGGTGGCGGGCGGGCGCGCGATGTCGGCCAGCGTGGTGGCGTGCACGGGGAGGGTGCCCTGGGGGGCGCGCCGGGGCCGCTGCTCCTTGTCGAAGAACACCTTGGCGAACTCCCGCATCGACCCGGAGGGCCGGGTCCGTGCCTCGCCTCCGGGGTTCTGGAAGACCCCGTCCTTGAAGTGGGGCGATCTGCGGATGCGGGCCATGCGCTCGCCGCTCGGCTCCGCGCCGAAGGCCGCCGGCTCCAGCGCGCGGAGCCCGGTGCTCAGGGAACGGAAACCGGTCACGGTACCTCCAGGTGGAGTCGTCGAGGCATCCATTATGGTCGCCCGCTCCGACAACTCCGGATCACCGGCCTCTCACATCCGGACAGCGGCCGCGTTGACAGCCCGGAGCACTCGTCTCGATACTGACCGGTAATTCAGTAAGGAGACTCGATGGCCGCCCCCCTTCTGTCGCTCACCTGGACCGATCACATCACCGGTCGTCAGGGATTTCTCGTGGTCGACCGGCTTGTGCGCGGGGTATGCAGCGGCGGGCTGCGGATGCGCGAGGGCTGCTCACTCGACGAGGTCACCGGACTCGCGCGTGGCATGACCATGAAGGAAGCGCTGCACTACGACCCCGAGTGCCGCTACGTCCCCCTCGGCGGCGCCAAGGGCGGCATCGACTGCGATCCCCGGGACCCGCGCGCGTACGACCTGCTGGTGCGCTACCTGCGGGCGATGCGGCCACACATCGAGGGCTTCTGGACCACGGGGGAGGATCTCGGCCTCAGCCAGGACCTGGTGGACCGTGCGGCCGCCGAGGCCGGGCTGGTCTCGTCGGTCCAGGCCGTCTATCCGCTGCTGGACGACGAGACCGCCGCCCGCCGACGGCTGGCGGAGGCCTTCACCGTCGAGGTGGACGGCATCGGGCTCGACGAACTGGTCGGCGGCTGCGGGGTGGCCGAGGCGGCGCTCACGGCGCTGGACCGGGCGGTCGTGCCGTACTGGCGGACGCGCGTCGCCGTGCAGGGGCTGGGGACCATGGGCGGCGCGACGGCCCGCTTCCTCACGCGCGCGGGTCTCACGGTCGTGGCCGTGGCCGACATCAAGGGCACGATCGCCAACCCGGCGGGCCTCGACATCGAGGCCCTGCTCGCCGCGCGGGACGCGCACGGCACCGTCGACCGCGCCGCCCTGCGCCCCGGCGACCGCGAACTGCCGGGCGACGCCTGGCTGTCGGTCGAGGCGGAGGTGCTGGTGCCCGCGGCGGTGTCGTACGCGATCGACACCGCGAACCAGCACCGCATCACCGCCCGCTGGATCGTCGAGGCCGCCAATATGCCGGTCCTGCCCGAGGCCGAGGACCTGCTGGCCGCGCGCGGCATCACCGTACTGCCCGATGTCGTGGTCAACTCCGGTACGAACGCCTGGTGGTGGTGGACCCTCTTCGGCGACATCGGGCCGGACGCGGAGGAGGCCTTCGCCCACACCCGCCGTTCGATGCGCGCCCTGACGGAACGGATGCTGACCCGCGCGGAGAGCGACGGGACGACGGCGCGGGCCGCTGCGCACGCGATCGCCGCGGAACGGCTGCCGGTGATCGCGGAGCGGTACGGGTGGTATCGGTGAGACGGCTGGCCGAGAAGCTCCGGGGCACCCCGGGCAGCCCGCTGCCCGGGGGCTAGGGTGAGCCGCGTGGCGAGAGTGCGATTGAGCGTGGCGCAGCGGCGTGAGGAGTTGCTGCGGGCCGCCATCGAGCAGATCGAGGCAAGGGGTGTTGCGGCGGTCCGGATCGCCGACGTGGCCTCGGCGCTCGGCGTGAGCAACGCCCTCGTGCTGTACCACTTCTCCACGAAGGAGAAGCTGGTCGCCGCCGCGTTCACCTACGCCGCCGAGGACGACCTCGCCCATCTGCGCAAGCTGCTCGGCCGCCGTACGACGGCGTTGCGCCGACTGCGCGCGGCCGTGCGCTGGTACGCGCCCACGGGCCAGGCCAAGGGCTGGCGGCTGTGGATCGAGGGCTGGGCGGCGGCGCTGCGCGAACCCGCCCTGCGCGAGGTCACCCAGGACCTCGACCGGGAGTGGAAGGCCGCGATCGCCGAGGTCATCGCCGAGGGCGTGGCGGCGGACGAGTTCCGCTGCCCGGACCCCTCGGGCGCGGCCCTGCGGCTGACGGCCCTCCTCGACGGGCTCGCCGTGCAGCTGACGTCCTATCCGGGCTCACTCTCCCGCGCGCGGGCGCAGGAGTGGGCCGAGGAGGCGCTGGACCGGGAGCTGGGTCTGGAGCGGGAGGCGCTGACCGCGCCGGCGTCTCAGGCGAGTTCGTAGACCGCGGTGACCGTGACGGTCTCCTGGATCTCACCCGGGGCGACCGGGACGCCCGCACCCCCGGCCGGTGCGTCCGCGGGCAGCGGGACGGGGTGCTGACCGCCCGACGAGGCCTCGTTGAGGCTGACCAGAGGGCCGAGCTTGCGTCCGCTGAGATCGGCGTACTGGAGGGCCTTGGCGTGCGCGTCCTTGTACGCGGCCTTACGCGCGCGGGTGTGCAGTTCGCTGCGGTCGGCGACGTCGAAGGCGATGCCGTGAATGCGGCCCGCGTCGCCGGTCGCGGTCGCGATCGCCTCCACGATCTTGCCGGTCGCATCGACGTTACGGACCTTCACCGAGAAGATCTGCGCGGCCTGATAGCCCGTCAGCAGCGTGGAGCCGTCCTCGTACTTGTAGACGGGCGTGAGGGACAGCCCCTCGGTGCGGATGTCGCCGTCGGCGACCCCGTGCTCGCGCACCGCGTCCAGCAGCGCCTGGGCGGCCTTGTTCTGCGCGTCCAACGCTTCCTGCGGGGTCTTGCCCACGACTTCGACCCCGGCGCTGACGACCGCCAGGTCCGGCGCGGCATTGGCGGAGCCGACGCCGGTCACGGTGACGGTCGCCACGCTCGGCGCGCTGGGCGTCGCCGAGGCGACAGGGCTGGTCAGCGCGGTCGCCGGGGCTGCGGCGAGGGCGGGCAGGCCCAGGGCGAGAAGGGTGACTGCCAGCGTGACGGTGGTGCGGGGCAGCGGTGCGGGCATACGGCGCCGGCCTTCCGGACGTAGGGGAGGACTCGCGCCCATCCCAGCACCGGGCCCGGCACGCGCGCGTGCACCACTCCCCCGCCGTCACCTCACTGGTCGAGCCGGCGGACCGCTCAGGCCACCGACTCGATCCGCATCTTGATGTCGTCCGGCGACAGGCTCCCCTTGGCCGTCACATGGTCGCCCGAAGACTCCCCGCGCAGCCGGCGCCCGATCCACGGCACCAGGTACTCGCGCGCCCAGTGGACGTCGTCCCGGCGGACCTCCAGGGTGCCGCGCGGCGGCAGCGGCGGCCACGGCTGGTCGGGGTCGGCCGGGACCTCCAGACCGAGGACCTGGCCCGCGCGCAGCGCCACACGCGTGTGCCCCTCGGGCGAGAGGTGCAGCCGGTCGTCGTCCCAGGCGCGCCGGTCCTGAACGGTCTTGAGGGACCACAGGTCCAGCACGGGGCAGCCGTACCGGTCGGCGATGGCCCGGACGTGCAGGTTGTACATGGCGATCTTGCCGCGCAGATGCTTCAGCACCGGCACGCCACGGGTGTCGAAGCCGGTCGTCACCAGTACGGTGCCGGCGACCTCGGTGAGCCGCGCGATCGCCCGCTCGTAGCGCTCGGCGACCTCGTCGGGGTCGCTGCCGGGCCGGATGATGTCGTTGCCGCCGGCGCAGAAGGAGACCAGGTCCGGCGCGAGTTCGACGGCCTTCGGAAGCTGGTCCTCGACGATCTGGTCGAGCAGTTTCCCCCGCACGGCCAGGTTGGTGTAGTCGAAGTCGTCCTCGGGCCGGCGGTCCGCGAGCAGCACCGCGAACCGGTCGGCCCAGCCGACGAAGGCCCCGTCGGGGCCGGGGTCGCCGACGCCCTCGGTGAAGCTGTCCCCCACCGCCACGTACGACCCGATCACTGCTCTGTTGTCACTCTTCGAATCGTCTGCCACATCGGCACATGATTCACCTTCGAATGTGACCTACGCGACCGTAGGCAGGGCTTGACGGTCGGTGAGATAAGCCACTCCTAAAGGGTTCGCCAAACCCGGAATAAGCCTCCGATCAGGGCTGTTGCGGGCTCAACCGCCACACCCGGAAGTCGCTGATCCGGAAGTGGCTCCACACGGTCCGGAAGGCGAAGTGTCCGCTCGTGTACGGCTCCGGGTCGGCGAGGTCGAAGACCAGCCGCCCGTTGTTCCACCACCGCTGGACGGAGCCGTCGGAGACGATGCGGACCCGGTGCGGGGCGTTCGCCACGAGGAGCGGCTCGGTGTAGTCGAAGACCAGCGGGCGCACACCGGCCTCGCCGACGTACCGGCGCAGCCGCGTGGTGGTGTTGTAGTTCGCCCCGTACCCGGCGTAGTACGTCTTGAGGTGGTCGTACTCCGCCAGGGCCCCGCCCCGCCGCGTGGCGAAGAGGTCGTCGGGGGAACGGACGTCGAGGGCGTTCCAGAAGTTGTTGAGGTCGGAGACCCGGTCGTTGACGCCTCCCTCCGACACGGGCGTGGCGGTGTATTCGAGGACGTACGGGCCTTCGAGGGGCCGCTCGAACCAGATCGTCGCACCGCTCGGCACGTCGATCTCCAGGACGCCGCGGGAGGCCGTGACCGTACCGCCGTCCTGGAGTTCGGTCACCCACTGGCCCAGTCCGCGGCGGAAGTCGTCGTGGGCGATCAGACGGCGGTGACGGGGGGCCGCGCTCGCGGCGGCCGCTGGGGCGAGGGCGGCCAGGGCGGCACCGGCAGCCAGTCCGGCGAAGGCTCTGCGCGTGGTCGGCATGGGCACGGCTCCTTCCAGGAGTCGAGTCGAGTCGAGTCGACAGAAAGCGCTTGCATCACAACAGAGATCACTCTGGCCCAATCCCCTGCCGCTGTCGACGCTTTGGACACCCGCGCCACAGGACCGCAATACGGCGATCACGAAAGAACAACCCGGCCTTCGCCGGCCTGGTCCACGACACCGCCACCGCCCTCCTCGGCAGCGGGCGCCTGCATGAGTTGCCCGACCCGGTCATGGGCTCCGAGGACTTCGGTTACGTCCTCGGACGCGTCCCGGCGCCATGGCCCTGCTCGGCGCCCGTCCGCCCTCGGTGCCGGCGGACGGCGCCCCCGACTGCCACTCCAACCGGGTCGTCTTCGACGAGGACGCGATGGCCACCGGTATCGCCGTCCACGCGGCCGTGGCCCTGCGCCACCTGGCCGGCTGACGGCAGGACAGCCGCACGCGGACACGGCAACACCGAAGGCCGGACCCGGGGATCGAGGTCCGGCCTTCGGCAGCGTGTCAGGCGGGGGGTTCCGAAGGAGGCGTCAGAGAGCGACGCCCTTCGAGCGGAGGTAGGCGACCGGGTCCACGTCCGAGCCGTAGTCCGGCGTGGTGCGGATCTCGAAGTGCAGGTGCGGGCCGGTCGAGTTGCCGGTCGAACCGGAGAGGCCGACCTGCTGACCCGCGGTCACCGACTGTCCGCTGGAGACGGAGAGCGAGGACAGGTGGGCGTACTGGGCGTAGTAGCCGTCGGCGAGCTTGATGACGACCTGGTTGCCGTACGCGCCGGCCCAGCCGGCGGAGACGACGGTGCCCGCGCCCACGGCCTTGAGGGAGGTGCCCGTCGGAGCGGCGAAGTCGGTGCCGGTGTGGTAGCCGCTGGACCACATGCTGCCCGCGACCTTGTAGCCGGTGCTGATGCTCGCGCCGGCCAGCGGAGCGGAGAAGCCACTGGCGGAGGACTGGGCGGCCTGGGTGGCCGTCGTGGTCTTCGACTCGGAGGTCTCCGAGGACTTCGTCGACTCGGAGGAGTCCGTGGACGCCTTCGAGGAGGACTGCGACGCGGAGGACTTCTCGGCCGTGTCCGTGGCTGCGGCCTTCTTGCCGATCGAGAGCTCCAGGCCCGGGTGGATCAGCGACGGGTCGGTGCCGACGGCCGCACGGTTGTCCTGGTAGAGCTTCCGCCAGCCACCGCTGACGTCCTGCTCGTCGGCGATCTTCGACAGATAGTCGCCCGACCGCACGGTGTAGGTCTTCGAGCCGGTCGCAGCGGTCTTCTTTTCGGTCGCCTTCTTCTCGGCGGCCTTCTTGTCCGCCACCGGAAGGGACTGAACGGCCTTTTCCGAAACGGACTGCGGCGTGGCCGCGTGGGCGCCGGTTGCTCCCAGGAGCGGGAGGGCGAGCGCGGCGCCGCCGGTTCCGGCGACGGCGATCGAACGGGTGAAGCGCTGGGTCTTGGGACGGCGGTGCTTACCCCTCGCGGGCATGGCGAATTCCTCTCCGGCGCCTACGAGGTGAGCTGTCGGGTGCGGACTGGAGATGTCCGGCCGCGCGCTGGGCGCGACTTGACCCCAAGCCTGTTCCGGAGACCGGAGCAGGCGGTTGTGCCTGTGGGTCCCCCGCTCCTGCCGGGTACGGGTAAGTGTGCGGATCCCGGACGGTGGCAGGATTCGGCGTCCGTCCGGATTGGTGGCGAACGTAAGCGACCAAGACGCAAAGGGACAAGCAGAAGGTTCCGCATGAATGCGTTCTTCTTGATCCCCTGTGAGAATTCCCGGTCACCCTCCGTGCATTACGCGAGCCACCGTTTCCGTAAACCCCCTTGAAAACCACTTGAATTACGTGAACATGACGGGCGACTCACGGTCACGGATATGACGCTGCTCACGTGACGTTGCTCCAGACTCCTTTACTCCAGAGCGAGTTGGAATGAAGGCTGCAATTCGGACAGAACTCTCAGATGCGACGCAGCCGGAGAACCGTCGCATCAAGGTCTCCGCGCAATTCCAGGCGCAGCCCGTGATGCATCAGGACCGCACCCCGGTGCACTTCGCCCGTTTCGCGGCATTCGTACGCCGCTGTCGGGTCGAGCCCGCGCAGCCGCACCGCCGGCACCGGCTCGCCGTACCGCTGCGCCTGGAGCCAGGCGAGGACGACGGTCTCGTCGCCGAGCATGTACTGCACAGCACTCAGCCCGCCCGACGGGGGCCGCAGCCGATAGAGGTCTCCGCGCTGCACGAGGGGTCTGATCTGCTTGTAGAGATCGACCCACCCGCGGGCCTCGGCCAGCTCCGCCTCGGTCCATCGTGTGAGGTCTCCGCCGACTCCGAGCACCCCGGCCATCGCGCTGACGAACCGGAACCGCAGGGAGCTGATCCGGCCGTTGAGCATGGCGTTGGGGCTGTCCGTGACCCAGGCCGCCATGACGCGCGCGGGGTGGATCTGGCTGAAGCCGTGCTGGATGGCGAGCCGGTCGAGCGGGTCGGTGTTGTCGGAGGTCCACACCTGGTCGGTACGGCTCAGCACCCCGAGGTCGATCCGGCCGCCACCGCCCGAGCAGGACTCGAAGGCGACGCCGGGGTGGGCGGCCCGCAGCCGGTCCAGCAGGCCGTAGAAGGCGTGCACGTGGTCGACCCACAGCCGCTGCGGGTACGGCTCCCCGGGCCAGCCCGCGTCGGTGAAGCAGCGGTTGAAGTCCCACTTCACATAGTCGATCGGAGCGCTGGAGAGGAGTCCGTCGAGCTGGGTCCAGAGGTACTCCTGGACGTCCTCGCGCGCGAGGTTCAGTACGAGCTGATTGCGGAACTCCGTCCGCTTTCGTCCCGGATGGTGCTGCACCCAGTCCGGGTGCGCGCGGTACAGGTCGCTGTCCGGGTTGACCATCTCCGGTTCGACCCAGATGCCGAACCGCATGCCGAGTTCGCGCACCTGGTCGGCGAGCGGTTTGAGGCCGTCCGGGAAGCGGTCGGCGTTGGGGGTCCAGTCGCCGAGCCCCGCGCGGTCGCTCGTGCGCGTCCCGAACCAGCCGTCGTCGACCACGAACAGCTCGACGCCGATCGCCGCGGCCCGCCGGGCGAGCGCGAGCTGCTGTTCCTCGGAGATGTCGAACTCCGTGGCCTCCCAGGAGTTGAACAGCACCGGCCGGTCCCGGTCGGCGTCCGGCACCACATGCGCGCGCTGGTACGCGTGCCAGGCCCGGCTCGCCCCGCCGAAGCCGCCGTCGCTCCACAGACCGGCGAATACGGGTGCGGTGAACGACTCCCCCGCCGCCAGCCGGAGCAGCCCGGAGTCGTCGTACCCGGCACCGCCGGTGATCTGCACGCGCGCGTCGGGAAGTTGGGCGACGGCGATCCGCCAGGACCCCGACCAGCCCAGGGCACAGCCGTAGACCTCGCCGCGCTCCTCGGTGGCGTCGGTGTCGAGGGCCACCCAGGGCAGGTGCTGGTGTCCGGTGTGGCCGCGGCGGCTGCCGATGATCTTCTCACCGTAGGTGAGCGGGGAGCGCACCAGGCGGGACTCGGCGGCCCAGCGGCCGTGCAGCTGGGAGAGCCGCCAGTCCTCCCGCTCGGGCAGCGTCCAGGTGGCGGAGTCCGCCCGCAGCACCTCGATCGCGGGCCCGTCGTTGTGCAGGGTCACCCAGCGCTCGACGACATCGGCGCGCATGCGGTAGTGGAGCGTGACGAGGAGCCTGCCGTCGCGGAACCGCAGCCGCAGCTCGTCGTCCCGGGTCTCGGACCGCTCGAAGCTCCACTCGGTGCCGCGCCGCTCCTCGGTGCGCACGGACAGGGCGGGCCGGACGAATCGGGGGCCGCCCTCGACCGGGTACTCCTCGCGTCCGTCGAGCCGGGACTCGAAGGGCCAGTGGTCCGGCAGCGGACGGGCCGCGAGCGCCTCGGCGTCGGCCAGGGCGATGCGCGCTCCCCAGTGCAGGTGCAGCAGCTCGTCGTCCGCGTTGAGGTGCAGGGCGTAACTGCTGGTCGGCCCGGACAGCATCCACGTACGTCCGTCGTCGGAGATCTCCAGCATGCACACCTCACAGATCCGCACATCCACACTCAAGGAACAACATCATCAAGCGTCCCGGGCCTGCGCGGCAATGCCTGTGGACAACCGCCTGTGGACAACTCATTGCCCTGGAAACCCATGTCGTATGGTCGAGAGGTGCCGTCGACGAGCCGCGTCGGCGGCATCGGCTGGGAGGAGCCCCCGTGACGCAGCAGATCCCGTCGACCGAGCCCGAGCTGGCCGGAGTCCGCAACTTCCGCGACGTGGGCGGACTGCCGACCGTGGACGGACGGCGGGTGCGCCACGGAGTGCTGTTCCGCAGTGGCCACCTCGCGCACGCGACCGAGGACGACGCGGCCTTCCTCGACTCCCTGGGCCTGCACACGATCTTCGACTTCCGCAACGCGGCGGACCAGAAGCTGGAGGGCCCCGACGTCGAGCTGACGGGCGTGCGCAATGTGAACCTTCCGCTGTCCGACCCCGCGGACGGCGCCGAGTTCTGGAAGATGGTCCGCGACGGCGAGATCGAGCAGCTGCGGGAGATCCTGGCGGAGGGCAAGGCCGCGAACCGCATGATCGAGTCGTACCGCATGATCATCACGGAGCGCACCGCCGAGCACTCCCAGGTGCTGCACTCACTGGCCGAGGACAGCGTCCCGGCCCTGATGCACTGCGCCGCCGGCAAGGACCGGGCGGGTCTGTCGATAGCCGTGACCCTGCTCGCCCTGGGCGTCGAGCGCGAGGCGATCGTCGCCGACTACCTGGAGTCGAACGCCAAGCACCGCCGCTACAAGGTGCACCGCAGCAGCAGCTCCGTGGCGGCCTACTCCCCCGAGGTCATGGAGCTGCTCAGCCCGCTCTTCGACGCGCGCGCGGAGTACCTGACGGCGGCCTTCGAGACCATCGAGGAGACGTGGGGCGGCGTCGAGACCTATCTGGAGCAGGCCCTGCGCCTCACCCCGGAGCTCCGGGAGCGGCTGCGGGAGCGGCTGCTCGACTGAGCCCGGCGGCTACTGCTTGGCCCCCATCTCGAACAGCAGGTAGATGAAGGCCGCGAAGACGTGGCCCACCGCGATGTAGATGATCAGCCGGATCCACAGGGCGCGGGGGAACTTCTCCTCCATGTCGCTCATGGCGTCTCTCCAAGGGTCTGGCCCAGGCACAGCGCGGCTGTGGGGCTCTGCAGCAGGGTGTGGACGAACAGCAGGTCGACCCCGTCCCGGTCCAGGGCGGCGATGCGGTGCGGGGTCAGTGAGTCGAAGTGCGCGCTGTCGCCGGGCGCGAGCCGGTGCACGGTGTCGCCGAGGCGCAGCCGCAGTCGGCCGGTGAGGACGTAGAGCCACTCCTCGCCGGGGTGCACCCGCACGATGTCGCCCTGTGTGCCGTGCGGGACGTGCACGCGCAGGGCCTGCATGCCGCGGCCGGGCGCGCCGGCCTGCCAGTAGGTCCAGCCGCCCGCGGCGGTCGCCTCCATGTCGGCGGCGCGCACCACGGCGTCCCGGTCGGCGACCGTCTCGCCGAGCAGCTCGGAGACGGTCGTACCGTAGATGCGGGCGAGCGACAGCAGCATCGGCAGGGACGGCTGGCGCTGCCCGGTCTCCAGTCGGGAGAGGTGGGCGGGCGACAGGCCCGCCGCGCGGGCGGCGGCCTCCAGGGTGAGGGAGGCCTGGCGCCGCAGGGCACGGAGCTGCGGCGCCATCACGGGCAGGTCGTCGGCCGGCCCGGTCTCGGGAGAGCTCATGCTCTCCATTCAGCCGGAGACTTGCCTGTGGGGCAAACTTCTTGCCTCAGAGGCAAAAGCCCCCGGAACCTCCTACCGGTTCGCCACCGCCTGCTTCACCAGGGTCCGCCCGAACTCCCACATCAGGCCACTCCCCCTGTGTGCGTCGTCCATCACGTCCGTGAAGGCGTCGACGAACCGGTCCACCTCCCGCTCGCCCACGATCAGCGGCGGAATCAGCTTGATCACCTCCAGGTGGTCGCCGGAGACCTGGGTGAGGATCCGGTGCCGCTGGAGCAGCGGCACGACGACCATCTGCGCGAACAGGCCCTTGCGGGCGGCCTGGAGCATCGTCCAGCGGCCGCGCAGCTTCAGCGAGGACGGCTTGCCGAACTCGATGCCGATCATCAGGCCCCGGCCGCGGACGTCGGCGAGCAGCTCGTACTTGTCGACCAGCGCCGCCAGGCGGGACTTCAGCAGCTCGCCCGTGGCGCGGGCGTTCGCGACGATCTGCTCGTTCTCCATGACCGCCAGCACGGCGAGCCCGGCCGCCATGGCCTGCGCGTTGGACCCGAAGCTCGCCGAGTGCACCAGCACCCGGTCCATCGACGAGTAGACCTTCTTGAAGATCCAGTCCTTGCCCAGGGTGGCGCCCACCGGCACATAGCCGCCGGAGAGCGCCTTGGCCACGCACACCAGGTCCGGCTCGACACCCTCCTCGTGCTGGTAGGCGTAGAAGTCCCCGGTCCGGCCGAGGCCGGTCTGCACCTCGTCCGCGATGAGCAGCGCCTTGTGCCGGTGCAGCAGCTCCTGCGCCGCGCGCAGATAGCCGGGCGGGGCCTCGTGCACACCCTTGCCCTGGATCGGCTCGACGATCAGCGCGGCGACGTCGCCCTTCTCCAGCTCCCGCGCCAGGGCGTCGAGATCGCCGAGGGGTACGGCCGTGTCGGGCAGCAGCGGGGCGAAGCCGTCGCGGAAGCCGTCCTCGCCGTTGACGGACAGGGAGCCGATGGTCAGGCCGTGAAAGGCGTGGTCGCAGTACAGGATCCGCGGCTTGCCGGTGGCCCGCCGGGCGAACTTCAGGGCGGTCTCGACGGCCTCCGTGCCGCTGTTGCCGAAGAACACCCGGTCCAGGTGCGGGCTGTACGTGAGCAGCTTCTCCGCCAGCAGCCCGGGCAGCGGCTGGCAGTCGAAGCGGGTGAGGTCGGCGAGGGAGGCGTCGAGGACGTCGTGCAGCGCCTTGCGGACGACGGGGTGGTGGCGGCCCAGGCCCATCACCCCGAACCCGGCGAGCATGTCCAGGTAGTCGTCGCCGTCCGCGTCCCAGAAGTAGGCGCCCTCGGCCCGCTCGTAGACCTTGTCGAAGCCGATGGTCTGCAGCATGCGCGGGAGCTGGTGGTTGAGATATCTGCTGTGCAGCTCGTAGCGCTCGGCTCCGCGCTCGGCGAGCAGGGCGCCGAGGTCGAACTCCGTGGTCATTCCGCTGTCTCCTTGACTGGCTCCTGGACGGCCAGGCTCGCGCTGATCCGCCCGGCGACCTCCACCGGGGTGAGCCCGATGTCGGCCAGCACCTCGCCCCGTTTGGCGTGCGCGAGGAACTGCTCGGGGATGCCGAACCGCCTGACGGGTACGTCGACTTCGGCATCGCCCAGGGCCAGCGCCACGGCGGCGCCCACACCTGCCGCGCGGCTGTTGTCCTCGACGACGGCCACCAGCCGGTGTTCGGCGGCGAGGCCGGGCAGCGCCGGGTCGACCGGTTTGACCCAGCGCGGGTCGACGACCGTGCAGCCGATGCCACGGGCCTGAAGCAGCTCGGCGGCCTGGAGGCAGACCGGCGCCATGACGCCGACGGCCACCAGGAGCACCTCGGGCTGTTCACCCCTGTGCAGCACGTCCAGGCCGCCGACCCGGTCCACAGCCGGGATCGACGGGCCCACGGACTCCTTCGGGAAGCGGACGAGCGTGGGCGCGTCGTCCACGGCAACCGCCTCCCGCAGCTGGGCCCTGAGCTGGTCGGCGTCGCGCGGCGCGGCGATCCTCAGACCGGGGACGACCTGGAGGATCGACATGTCCCACATGCCGTTGTGGGAGGCCCCGTCGACGCCCGTGACCCCGGCCCGGTCCAGGACGAACGTGACCCCGCAACGGTGCAGGGCGACATCCATCAGCAGCTGGTCGAAGGCGCGGTTGAGGAAAGTGGCGTAGACGGCGACGACCGGATGCAGGCCGCCCGTGGCGAGGCCGGCCGCCGATACGGCCGCGTGCTGCTCGGCGATGCCCACGTCCCACACCCGGTCCGGGAAGCGGGCGGCGAACTTGCCGAGGCCGACCGGGTGCAGCATGGCCGCCGTGATCGCCACGACGTCCTGGCGCTCCTCGCCGATCCTGACGATCTCGTCGCCGAACACCGAGGTCCAGGAGGGGCCGTTGGAGGGCGCGAGGGGCTCGCAGGTGAGCGGGTCCATCACGCCGACGGTGTGGAAGTGGTCCTCCTCGTGGGCGAGGGCGGGTTCGTAGCCGCGGCCCTTCTCGGTGAGGCAGTGGACCAGGACGGGGCCGTGGAAGCGTTTCGCGCGGCGCAGCGCGGACTCGACGGCACCGATGTCGTGTCCGTCGATCGGGCCGACGTACTTCAGGCCCAGGTCCTCGAAGAGCCCCTGCGGTGCGAAGGCGTCCTTGAAGCCCTTCTTGGCGCCGTGCAGGGCCTCGTAGACGGTGTGGCCGACGACGGGGGTGCGCAGCAGGACGTCCTTGCCCCAGGCCAGGACCCTCTCGTAGCCGTCGGTGGTGCGCAGCGTCGCGAGATGGTTCGCCAGGCCCCCGATGGTCGGCGCGTAGGACCGCTCGTTGTCGTTGACGACGATGATCAGCGGCCGGTCCTTGGCGGCGGCGATGTTGTTGAGCGCCTCCCAGGCCATGCCGCCGGTGAGGGCGCCGTCGCCGATGACCGCGACGACATGGCCCTTCTCCCCCTGGACCCGGCGGGCCTTGGCGAGTCCGTCGGCCCAGCCGAGTGCGGTGGACGCATGGCTGTTCTCGACGATGTCGTGCTCGGACTCCTCGCGCGAGGGGTAGCCGGACAGGCCGCCCTTGCCGCGCAGCTTGGAGAAGTCCTGACGCCCCGTCAACAACTTGTGTACGTAGCTCTGATGGCCGGTGTCCCACACGATGCGGTCGACCGGTGACTCGAAGACCCGGTGGAGCGCGATGGAGAGTTCCACCACCCCCAGGTTGGGCCCGAGGTGTCCGCCGGTCCTGGCCACCGCGTGCACCAGGAACTCTCTGATTTCTTCGGACAGTTCACCGAGATCCGCCTCGGACAGCGCCTTCAGGTCGCGTGGTCCCCGGATGTTCTCCAGAATCGTCACGCTCGGGCCCCCTTCGGTCCGTGCTGCTCAACTCACGGTGACGGCCGGCTCCCCCGACGCGACGCCGTCCTGCTCCATCTGTTCGGCGATCTTCATCGCCTCCTCGATGAGGGTCTCCACGATCTTCGACTCGGGTACGGTCTTGATGACCTGGCCCTTCACGAAGATCTGCCCCTTGCCGTTGCCGGAGGCGACCCCCAGATCCGCTTCCCGCGCCTCGCCGGGGCCGTTGACCACACAGCCCATGACCGCGACGCGCAACGGCACTTCCATGCCCTCCAGGCCGGCCGTGACCTCGTCGGCCAGCTTGTAGACGTCCACCTGGGCGCGTCCGCAGGACGGGCACGACACGATCTCCAGCCGCCGTTGCCTCAGGCCCAGCGACTCCAGGATCTGGATGCCGACCTTGACCTCCTCGGCGGGCGGGGCGGACAGGGACACCCGGATGGTGTCGCCGATACCCCGGCTGAGGAGAGCGCCGAAGGCCACCGCCGACTTGATCGTGCCCTGAAAGGCCGGACCCGCCTCCGTGACCCCCAGGTGCAGCGGGTAGTCGCACTGCTCGGCGAGCAGCTGGTACGCGCTGACCATCACCACGGGGTCGTTGTGCTTGACCGAGATCTTGATGTCCCGGAAGCCGTGCTCCTCGAAGAGCGAGGCCTCCCACAGGGCGCTCTCCACCAGCGCCTCGGGCGTGGCCTTGCCGTACTTCTGGAGCAGCCGGCGGTCCAGCGAGCCCGCGTTGACGCCGATCCGGATCGGCGTGCCGTGGTCCTTCGCGGCCCGTGCGATCTCCTTGACCTTGTCGTCGAACTGCTTGATGTTGCCGGGATTGACGCGTACGGCCGCACAGCCCGCCTCGATCGCGGCGAACACGTACTTGGGCTGGAAGTGGATGTCCGCGATCACCGGGATCTGCGACTTGCGCGCGATGGTCGCGAGGGCGTCCGCGTCGTCCTGCGTGGGGCAGGCGACCCGGACGATCTGGCAGCCGGACGCGGTGAGTTCCGCGATCTGCTGCAGGGTGGCGCCGATGTCCGACGTACGGGTCGTCGTCATCGACTGCACCGACACCGGGGCCCCGCCCCCGACCGCCACCGGTCCGACCTGGATCCGGCGCGACAGGCGCCGTTCGGCGATCGGGCGGACCGGTACCTCGGGGACTCCCAGAGGGACGGCGGTCATGACGTCACTCCCGGTTTCCGTTGACCGTCTCGCGCATGGCGCGCAGGGACTCCTTCAGGGACCCCATGGTGGCGAGGACGGCGGTGGGCTCGTAGCCGCAGTGCGCCATGCAGTTGGCGCAGCGCGGGTCCTTGCCGCGGCCGTACTTGTCCCAGTCGGTCTCCTCGATGAGCTGGCGGTACGTCGGCACGTACCCGTCGGCCATCAGGTAGCAGGGGCGCTGCCAGCCGAACAGGGAGTAGTTGGGGATCGCCCAGGCGGTGCACGGGAAGTCGACCTTGCCCTCCAGGAAGTCCAGGAAGAGCGGCGAGTGGTTGAGCCGCCAGCGGCGCCGGTTGCCGCCGGAGAAGGCCTTCTTGAACAGCTCGCGGGTCTGCTCCACGCCCAGGAAGTGCTCCTGGTCGGGCGCCTTCTCGTAGGCGTAGGCGGGCGAGATCATCATCTCGTCGACCTTGAGGTCGTCGTTGAGGAAGTTGAGCACCTCGATGATGGTCTGCGGGGTGTCGGTGTTGAAGAACGTGGAGTTGGTGGTGACCCGGAAGCCGAGCCGCTTGGCCTCCTTGATGGCCGCCACGGCCTCGTCGAACACGCCCTCCTTGGCCACGGACTCGTCGTGGCGCTCGCGCAGGCCGTCGATGTGCACGGCGAAGGCGAAGTAGGGCGAGGGCTTGAACTTGTCGATCTTCTTGCGCAGCAGCATGGCATTGGTGCACAGGAAGACGTATTTCCGCTTGGCCACCAACTGCCGCACGATTTCATCGATCTGAGGGTGCATCAGGGGCTCACCGCCGGCGATGGACACCATCGGTGCGCCGGATTCGAGCACCGCTCCCACGGCCTGTGCGACCGGCATGCGCTGTTTGAGGACGCCCGCCGGGTGCTGGATCTTGCCGCAGCCCTCGCACTTGAGGTTGCAGGCATAGAGCGGTTCCAGCTCGACGATGAGCGGAAACTTGTCGCGCTTTCGGAGCTTTTGTTCGGCCAAGTATGTAGCAACCTTGATGGACTGGCGCAGCGGCATGGCCATCTGGCTCACCTCCTGGGGAGCAGCAAAGAACGGTGCCATTCGAAGAAAGCGGGAAGGACCGACCTAAGTACACGGAATGCTGATATTCCACCGCGCACCGTTCCGATCCGGACGAGTTCATGTTCTGGAGCGTCCACGACCACCCGTACGGCCGCAACGGGGCGCTCGCCCGCGCGCACGGCGCTCAGGAGCGTGACCGCCGACTCCATGTCGACCGCGATTGCGCCGGTCGTGAGCAGATCGGACCGTTCCTGACCACGCACGACGTGATCGGAACCGGTGAGCGGTCCGGTGTGGACGGTGCGCCCCGGTACGGCGCGGGCGAGTTCCTTGACGAGCAGGTCGGTGGCGACACACGGCGTGGTCCCGCGCCGGTCCCGGGTCTCCTCGGCAACGACCAGGTCACCGGGGTGCATCCCGGGGGCGAGCCCCGCGCAGAAGCCGGTGGCGAGGACCGCGGCACCGTGCAGCGCCGGGTCGGCCAGGACCCGGGTGACGGACCGCTCGGCCGCCTTGGGCCCCATGCCGGTCCGCAGCACGGTGACCGGCCCGCCCGCACCGCTTCGGTCGCCGGTGCGCAGGGCGAGGTGCTCGATGCCGAGCGCGCAGGCGATCAGCAGCGGGGCCGCGGCGGGCTGGGTGGTCATCAGCGCCTCTCAGGCCCGGAGAACGGCTCTCCGTGCACATACCGGCCGAGCGCGGTGAGCGGGAAGACCTGCCGGTAGAGGTGGTAGTTGATGGAGAAGTCCCAGGGGAATCCGGTGCCGGTGAAGTACGGCTCGTCCCAGGAGCCGTCCTCGCGCTGGGTGGTGGCAAGCCACTCGACGCCGCGCTCCACGGCCTTGGCGTCCCGCTCGCCCGCGGCCAGCAGCGCCATCAGCGCCCAGGCCGTCTGCGAGGCGGTGGAGGCGCCCCGGCCGCTCCATCCCTTGACGTCCTGGTAGGAGCGCAGGTCCTCGCCCCAGCCGCCGTCGTCGTTCTGCACGGACTCCAGCCAGGCCACGGCCCGGCGGATCGCCGGGTGCGAGCCCGGGAACCCGGCGGCCACCAGTGCGGGAACGACGGACCCGGTGCCATAGACGTAGTTGACGCCCCAGCGTCCGAACCACGAGCCGTCCGGCTCCTGTTCTGCGAGCAGCCACTCGATGCCCCGTCGGGTGCGCGGGTCGTGGGCGAGCCCCTCGACCGCGAGCATCTCCACGACGTGCGCGGTGACATCGGCCGACGGCGGGTCGATGACCTCGCCGAAGTCGCAGAACGGCAGCCGGTTGGGGAACGGGCTGGTGTTGTCGACGTCGAAGGCGCCCCAGGCGCCGTTCTTGGACTGCATGCCGAGGTTCCAGCGCACCCCGCGCCCGATCGCCTTCTGCACCCGCTCCGGGTCGTGGTGCCGGACCCGGCGCAGCGCGAGCACCACCTCGGCGGTGTCGTCGATGTCGGGGTAGTTGTCGTTGTGGAACTCGAACGCCCAGCCGCCGGGCGGCAGTTGGGGGCGCTTCACGGCCCAGTCGCCGGGCCGGACGATCTCCTCGCCGAGCATCCAGTCGGCGGCCTTGACCAGCTGCGGATGGTCGGCGGGCACCCCGGCGTCGGCCAGCGCAATGGTGGCCAGACAGGTGTCCCACACCGGTGACTGGCAGGCCTCGATCATCCGGGCCCCGTCCTCGCGCCAGATGGCGAAACGGTCCAGCGACTCCAACCCGGCCCGCATCACCGGGTGTTCGAGGTCGTAGCCGACCAGGTGCAGCGCGATGACCGAGTACACGGCCGGGGGCTGAATGCCGCCCCAGCAGCCGTCGTTCTCCTGCCGTTCGATGATCCAGCGGGCGGCGGCGTTCATCGCGGACCGGCGCAGACTGCGCGGTGCGACCTTGCGCAGCACGTGCAGCGCCTTGTCCAGGCGCTGGAAGGCGCCGTCCCAACTCGCCACCGGGGCAAGGGGCTTGGCGGGATTGGGGGTGGCCGGATCGGTGTGCAGCTCGTCCAGCGGGAAGGGCGCGGGCCGCACCGGGCGTTTGGCGGAGACGATCGTCAGCGGGACAATGGTCTGCCGGGCCCAGCAGCCGAAGTCGTAGATGTTGAGCGGCACCCACTTCGGGAAGTAGATGAGCTCGGGCGGGAGTTCGGGCAGGTCCTCCCACTTCCACCAGCCGAACAGGGCCAGCCAGATCCGGGTGAAGACACGGGCGGCGGCGATACCGCCCCGCGCCCGGATCCACTCCGCCGCCTTCGCCATGTGGGGCGCGTCCGGCGTGTCACCGGCCAGCCGGAGGGCGACGTACGCCTCGACGGTGGTGGAGAGTTCGCCCGGTCCGCCGTGGAAGGTGGCCCAGGTGCCGTCCTCGCGCTGCTCGCCTCGGATGAAGAGGGCGGCGGCGTGGGTCGTGGCCTCGTCGCGGATGCCCAGGAACTGGCGCAGCAGCAGGTCCTCGGCGTCCATGGTGACGTTCGTCTCCAGGTCGCCCTTCCACCAGCCCTGGGAGTCCTGCCGGGACAACAGGTGGTCGGTGGCGCGCCGGACGGCGAGCACGGCGGCGTCATGGACCCCCGCCGCCACGGGGGTGGTGCTCTTGGTTTCGCTGGCCGCGGCAGCGCGGGGCGGCAGGGCCCCGGTGCTTCCGTCGGTCGTCGCTGTCATGGCTTCCCCTTCGTGCAGTGTGCAAGTGGTGCGTCTGCTGTGGGTCCGCCGTCGGCCGGTGCGCGTCAGCTCACGAACACCGGCCGGCGACTACGCGAGGGCTATTCGACCGATAGTGATCATCTCTTTCGTACGACGACGAAGTCGGCGAGCGCCGCGAACTGCGCCCGCACCCGGTCGGGCATGTCGATGGCGTCGAGGGCCTCGATGGCGACGGTGTGCTGACGGCGCGCCTCCTCGGCAGTCCACTCACGGCCGCCGGCCTCCTCGATCAGAGCGGCGCGGGCCGCGAACTCCTCCTCGGAGAAGTTCGCGAAGTCGCTGCTCTTGGCATCCGCGGCAAGGAGCTCGCCGAGCCGCTCGGAGGCGGGGCCGCCCGCCGCGAGCGCGGCCACGACCGGCAGCGACTTCTTGCGCTGGCGCAGGTCGCTCCAGGTCTGCTTGCCGGTGGAGACCGGGTCGCCCCAGATGCCGAGCAGGTCGTCGACGGCCTGGAAGGCGAGGCCCAGGTGGTAGCCGTACTTCTCCAGGGTGTCGGCGGTGCGGTCGTCCGCGCCGCCCAGCACGGCGCCGATGGAGCTGGCGCAGGCCAGCAGCGCGCCGGTCTTGTTGCCCTCCATCTCCAGGCACTCCTCGACGCTGACACGGTCGCGGTGCTCGTAGGAGATGTCCTGGGCCTGTCCGTCGATCAGGGCCCGGGTGGCGGTGGTCAGCCGGCGGGTGGCGCGGCCGGCCTCGACGGTGCCGAGCTCCAGCAGGATCTCGTTGGCCAGCGCGAACAGGGCGTCGCCGACCAGGATGGCCTGGGCGGGGCCGTGCACCTTCCACACCGTGTCGCGGTGACGGCGCTGCTCGTCGCCGTCCATCAGGTCGTCGTGCAGCAGCGAGAAGTTGTGGACCAGTTCGACGGCGACCGCGCCGGGGATACCCACCTCGGGCGCGGCGCCGGTGACCTCGGCGGAGAGCACGGCGAGGGCAGGGCGCACGGCCTTGCCGCCGTCACCGGCGGTGGGCCTGCCCTCGGCGTCGATCCAGCCGAAGTGGTAGGCGGAAACGGTGTCCATGGGAGGGGCCAGGCGGTCGATCGCCGCCCTCAGTACCGGGGTGGCCAGGGTCCGGCCGCGCTCCAGCAGCGCGGTCACGTCCACCGCGTCGGCAGCCGTCGAGGCCGGGGGCACAGTGGGCACAGTCTCTCCTCTTGTTGCGGTACCGGGGGTGCGGGGACCTGCCGCGTGCTGATCGAGCATCAGGCCGCCTCCTCGACGTCGAAGAGGTGGTCGCGGGGCCGGCCCAGGGCGCTCAGCGCGGCGTCCGCCGCACTCACGCCACTGCGGACCGCACTCTCCATGGTCGCGGGCCACCCTGTGGCGGTCCACGCTCCGGCCAGGTAGAGGCCGGGTGCCTTGGTGCGGGCACCGGGCCGCAGCCGCCCGACGCCTGGGGTGGGAGCGAACGTCGCCGTGCGCTCCCGGGTCACGAAGAAGTCCTTCACCTCCGCCCCGCGCGCGCGGGGCAGCAGTCGCTCAAGCTCGGGCAGATAGCGCTCGCGCAGTGCCGCCACCGGAGCGTCGATCTCGTCCTGTGCGGCGGACTGGGACAGCGCGAGGTACTGGCCCGCGCGCAGCCCGGAGGCCTCGGTCCGGTCGAAGACCCACTGCACCGGGGTGCCGAGGGCCGCGAAGAACGGCCTGCTCAGTACCTTCCGGTCGTACACGACATGGACGTTGAGGATCGGCGCGGTGCCGATCTCCAGCAGTTGTTCGGGGGCGTCGAGGGCGCCCGCGGGCAGCAGGTCGTACGCCTCGCGCTGTGCCACGGCGAGGACGACGGCGTCCGCCCGGAACGTCTCGCCGGGAACCTCGACGCTCCAACGCCCGTTCTCGTCAGTAGAGATGGAGGTGACGCGTGTACGGACCTCGGTACGGACGCCCGCGGAGTCGAGCGCCTTGCGGGCCAGCCGGTCATGCAGTTCGCCCAGCGGGACGTGCGCCCATCCGATGTCGGCCGCGCCCGGGTCGGACAGCAGACCGGTCTTGAACACCATCGCGGCGAGCCCCAGTGAGGCGTCGCCCGCGACCGCGTTGAGGGTGGCGACCCCGACCAGGTCCCACAGGGCCTCGACGGCACGCGCCGACTGACCGTGCGCGGTCAGCCAGCTGCCGAAGTCCTGGGTGTCCAGGGTCGGATCGGCGAGGTCGAGCCCCTTGAGCGCGAGCGCGGCACGCCCGACCGCCGCCCGCTCGGCGAGCGAGAGATGCGGGTAGGTGGCGAGACTGCGCCCCAGATGCAGCGGTACGGGCAGCGCATCGCGTCGCAGCCGGCCCAGCCGCCGCCCCTCGGGCCGGTTCACATCGACAACGGGCACGTCGAGACGATCCTGCAACGGCGCCAGCGCCTGCCCCTCGATCCGGTCGAGGAACCAGCGGTAGGCGGTGCAACAGCGCAGGTAGACGTGCTGTCCGTTGTCGACGGTCAGTTCGCCGCGCTGGAAGGAGAAGGCGAGCCCGCCCAGGCGTGGGCGGCCTTCGAGCAGCATCACGCGCACTCCGGCGTCGGCGAGCGCGAGCGCGGTGGTGATTCCGGCCAGGCCGCCGCCGATCACGACGGCGTCACGCCCCGGCTGCCGTCCCGGCGTGCCCGTGAGCGGCCCCTCCGGCCGCATGCCGTCGGTCATCGTGCGCCCTCCCCCGAACGGCCGCCGCAGTGCTTGAACGGTGCACGGTCGGCCGTTGCAGTCAGGGACGCCGCCCCGCCGCGGAGGGTTGCGTGCCGTTCTTCGCCAGTGGCATCACTTTGAACCGGATTGTCCATCAGGCGCGCCTCCTGACGGTCCGCCGCGTCACATGCCGGGCGTCCAGGCCGGACAGGCCGCGCACGGCGACGTACGCCTTCTCGCGCCCCGGCAGCGAGACCCGGCCGCGCAGCACGGCCTCCGGCTCGCGCTCGATGCGGTCGAGGAGGCGGCGGTAGATGCCCGCCATGGCGGCGACGCAGGCGCCGCTGCGCCGGTCGAGCAGCGGGAGCAGCCGGTATCCCTCGGCGAAAAGGGCGCGGGCCCGGCGCACCTCGAAGTGCACGAGCCCCGCGAAGTCGGCGCCCTCCGGCGGTTTCGGCCCACTGAACCCGGCCGAGCAGCCGAACTTGGCGAGATCGTCGGCCGGCAGATAGGTGCGCCCGCCCTCGGCGTCCTCACGCACGTCCCGGAGGATGTTGGTGAGTTGGAGCGCGAGCCCGAGCGTGTCGGCATACTCCGGCGCGCGCTCGGCGCCGCGCGCCCCCGGTTCGGTGCCGAACACCCCGAGCGAGAGCCGCCCGATGGCGCCCGCCACACAGCGGCAGTACACCTTCAGGTCGTCCCAGGTCTCATAGGTCTCGCCGCGCACGTCCATCAGCACGCCGTCGATCAGCTCGTCCAGGCCGTCGAGCGGGATCGGGAAGACCTCGGCGGCGTGGGCGAGGGCGACGGCGACCGGGTCGGTGTCGTCCTCGTCGACCGCGCCGCCGCGGACCCGGGACAGCATCGCCCGGGTCTCCTCAAGTCTCGCGATCTTGACGTCGCCGGCCAGCAGCCCGTCACCGATGTCGTCCACCCGGCGCGAGAACGCGTACAGCGCCGACATCGCGCGGCGCTTCGGTGTGGGCAGCAGCCGGATCCCGTAGGCGAAGTTACGGGCCTGCTGTCCGGTGACGGCCTCGCAGTAGCTGTAGGCGGCGAGTACCGGTGCGGACACGTGTGGTGCAGACTCCACGGTCCGGATCACCCCTCTCCTCGCAGAGTCACGCCCACCTCGCGCAGCAGCTGGATCTTGCCGGGCTTGGGCGGGCCGGGAAGTACGTCGTATTCAGCGGCGGCAATCGCGTGGATTGCCGCCCTTCCCCCCGCCACGAACCCTGCGAGCAGCAGCCTCAACCTGCCGTGGACGCTACCCACCAGGGGGGCGCCTTCATTCAGGAGATCGCGGGCGCGTTGCGCTTCGTATGCAACCAGTGCGCGCACTGATGCGCCTGCGGTTTTCGTGGCGAGATCCGCCTCCTGGACGTGAAAGCGCTTCATGTCCGTGGCGGGCAGGTAGATGCGGTCGCGGCCGAGGTCCTCGGCGACGTCCTGGAGGTGCTCGACGATCTGGAGTGCGGTGCACACCGCGTCCGAGCGGCGGATGCGCTCCGGGGTGGCGGTGCCGGTGACGGCGAGGACCAGATGTCCGACGGGGTTGGCGGACAGTTCGCAGTAGGCAAGCAGATCGTCGTAGGTCTCGTAGCGCCCCACGAGCTGGTCCTGGCGGTTGGCCTCGATCAGGCCGAGGAACGGCTCGGGGGTCAGCGAGCGGCGGCGGACCGTCGGCTGGAGGCGGCGCAGCAGAGGGTGTCGGGGCGTGCCGTCGAAGACCTGGCGCAGGTCGGCCTCGAAGGCGTCCAGCATCACCAGGCGGTCGTCGGCCTCCTCGGCGGCGACGCCCAGCAGCCGGGCGTCGGCGCCGCCGGGGGCCAGATCGCCGTCGCCGATGTCGTCGACGAGGCGGGCGAAGCCGTAGACGGCCATGAGGTCGGTGCGCCAGGCCCGGGGCAGGAAGAAGGGGGCCACGGGGAAGTTCTCGTGCGCGGCCTTGTCGAGCGTGCCGCGCTCCGCGTCACCGGTGTGCGGCGTGCCGGTTCCCGTCACCGCGTACTGCCCGGCGCGGAGACGGCGCATGCTGCGTTGAGCTGGGGAGTTTCCGTAGCCATTGCCGTCACATCTCCCGTTCTACACCGCAGACCCAATACACACTATTTCGGACACGCCGCCCGGCCGTCCGCGCGGCCGCCCCCGCAGAGGGTGTGGGGCATTATCGCCCCACTTGCCGCGTTTCGGGACCGGTACAGCTTACGTTGTACAACGCAGTGCGGTTCGCCGGGGTGTCCTGCACATCACAACAACACACCGATTGGCCCCCAAGATTCCTAAGGCCAGCCGAAGTTGACGTTTCCTTTGCAGACGCGGAGCCCCGCCGGAACAGTTCCGGCGGGGCCGTGGGAAGCGGGGTCGGCCGGGTGCGCCGGTCCCGGGTGGACTACTTGCCCGTGAACTTCTCGTACTCCTTGAGGACCTCGTCGGTCGGGCCGTCCATGCGCAGCTCACCGCGCTCCAGCCACAGGACGCGGTCACAGGTGTCCCGGATCGACTTGTTGTTGTGGCTGACGAGGAAGACGGTGCCGGCCTCCTGGCGCAGCTCCCGGATGCGCGCCTCGGAGCGCTTCTGGAACTTGCGGTCGCCCGTCGCCAGCGCCTCGTCGATCATCAGGACGTCGTGGTCCTTTGCGGCGGCGATGGAAAACCGCAGACGGGCCGCCATGCCGGAGGAGTAGGTGCGCATCGGCAGGGTGATGAAGTCACCCTTCTCGTTGATACCGGAGAAGTCGACGATCTCCTGGTAGCGCGCCTTGATCTCCTCGCGGGTCATCCCCATGGCGAGCCCGCCCAATATGACGTTCCGCTCCCCGGTCAGGTCGTTCATCAGGGCCGCGTTCACGCCCAGCAGCGAGGGCTGGCCGTCGGTGTAGACCTTGCCCTGCTCGGCGGGCAGCAGGCCGGCGATGGCCCGCAGCAGGGTGGACTTGCCGGAGCCGTTGGAGCCGATGAGGCCGATGGCCTCGCCGCGGTAGGCGACGAAGGAGACACCCCTGACGGCGTGCACCTTGCGCACCCCGCGCTCCTCGCCGCGCTTGAGGATGCGGCTCAGCGCCGCGGTGGCGCTGCCCTTGCCGGTCTTGGCGCCGTTGACGCGGTAGACGATGTGCAGCTCGTCGGCGATGACGGTGGGGACGCGCGCGTCCGTCTTGGGGTCAGCCACGGCCGTACCTCTCCTCCGCCTTCCAGAAGTACACGAAGCCGCCGAGCGCGAAGAGCAGCGCCCAGCCGCCCGCGGCCGCCCAGACGTGGTCGGGGAGGTTCTCGGAGCCGTAGCCGTCGATCAGCGCGAAGCGCATCAGGTCCATGTAGATCGCGGCCGGGTTCCACTGCAGGACGTCGGCGATCCACTGCGGCTTGTCGGCGAGCATGATCGGGATCGAGTACATGACGCCGGAGGCGTACATCCACGTACGCATCACGAACGGCATCAGCTGCGCCAGGTCCGGGGTCTTGGCGCCGGCCCTGGCCATGATCAGGGCCAGGCCGGTGTTGAACAGGAACTGCAGGGCCAGCACCGGAACCATCAGCAGCCACGACGCGTCCGGGTAGCTGCCGAACACACAGGTCACCGCGACCAGCACGAGCATCGACGCGAGCAGCTGCTGGAGCTGCTGCAGCGAGAACGACACCGGCAGCGAGGCGCGCGGGAAGTGCAGCGCGCGCACCAGGCCGAGGTTGCCGGAGATCGCACGGACGCCCGCCATCACCGAGCTCTGCGTGAAGGTGAACACGAACACGCCGGTGACCAGGAACGGGATGTACACCTCGCGGGACATGCCGCGGTCGGCTTCCAGGATGACGCCGAAGATGAAGAAGTACACGGCCGCGTTCAGCAGCGGCGTCACCACCTGCCACAGCTGGCCGAGCTTGGCCTGGCTGTACTGGGCGGTCAGCTTCGCCCGGGAGAAGGCGAGGATGAAGTGGCGCCGGTCCCAGAGCTGGCGCACGTACTCGAACAGCGAGGGGCGTGCGCCGCTCACGGACAGCCCGTACTTGGCGGCCAGCTGGGCCGCCGTGAGGCCTTCGTCGGGCGACGGGGGCTCGCTCACCGCGACTCGGCCGTCGTGCGTTGTCTCACTCACTACCGGAAACTTTCGTCTTCGAGATGCACGCCTGTGCGGGCATGGCATGACCCTGGGGCCGTGGGTGCGGCCCGGTTGCTCTCAGGGACGAGCTTGTCAGATGACGGGAGGTCGGCCCAGTCGGGTCAGCCGCCACACCGTACGCCACTTCATGGGCCGGCGGGGGCCGCACGGGCTGGTCCAGCCCTCCCGGAAACCGCCGAACCAGGCTTTGAGGGCGGGCCGCGAGGGGCGGCGCAGCAGGGTGAGCAGCATCCAGACGCCCAGGTAGACCGGCACCAGGAGCGCGGGCAGGTTGCGGCGGGCCAGCCAGACGCGGTTGCGGGCGACCATGCGGTGGTAGACCGCGTGCCGCGAGGGCGCGGTCGTGGGGTGGTACAGCACCATGTCGGACCGGTAGTCGATCATCCAGCCCGCGTCGAGGGCCCGCCATGCCAGGTCGGTTTCCTCGTGTGCGTAGAAGAATTCGTCCGGCAGGCCGCCGACTTCGGCGAAGACCTGGGTGCGGACGGCGTTGGCGCCGCCGAGGAAGGTGGTCACCCGGGAGGAGCGCATCGGGTCCGAGGCGCGCAGCCTCGGCACATGGCGGCGCTGGGTCTCACCGGTGTCCGGGTCGGCGATGCGGAAGCTGATGATGCCGAGGCCGGAGTCGGCCGCGAAGGCCTGCCGGCACAGCTCGGCGGTGTCGGTCAGCGGCAGGAGACCGTCGTCGTCGAGGAACAGCAATATGTCGACATCTCGACCGCTGGGGCCGAAGGCCTCGATGCCGACGTTGCGGCCGCCGGGGATGCCGAGGTTCTCCGGCAGCTCGACGGTGCGTACACCCGCGGGCACCTCCGGGACGGGCGAGCCGTTGCCGACCACGACCACCTCGACGCGGTCGCCGTCCTGCTTGGCGACCGAGTCGAGCAGCGCGCGCAGTTCGTCGGGGCGGTTTCCCATGGTGATGATGACCGCGCCGACCTTGAGCGAGGAGTCCATGCCGCTCACCTCAGCCTGCTCGACACGAGGATGGACACGAGGTGCAGCAGCGTCTGCAGCAGCGCGATGCCGGCCAGTACGGCGACACCGAGCCGGGAGAAGAACAGGTCGCCGCGCAGCTCGTCGGCGATCGCGAGCACCAGGATCAGCAGGGACGCCTCGATGCCGAGGATCAGCCGGTGGAACTTCAGCGCCGCGGCGGCCTTGCGGGCCAGCGCCATGCCGGAGGAGCGCGGCTCGGACGCCGACTCCTTCACGGGCGGCAGGCCGTTCTGGTGGCGGGCGACGCCCACCAGGTCGGTCTCGGCCTTGATCAGGATCGCGCCGAGCGCGGCCAGCGTGCCGAGGAAGGCCCACAGCCAGTCGATACGGCCGCTGCCCCACAGGTCGGCGGCGCGCAGACCGAAGCCGACCAGTACGGCGGCGTCGGTCAGGTAGGCGCCGACGCGGTCCAGGTAGACCCCGCCGAGCGAGTACTGCTTGCGCCAGCGGGCGATCTCGCCGTCGACGCAGTCCAGCAGCAGGTACAGCTGGACGCACACCACACCGAGTACGGCGCCCGGGATCCCCGGCACGAGCAGTGCCGGGGCCGCGAGCACACCGAAGACGGTCATCAGGTACGTGAGCTGGTTGGGCGTGACCCTGGTGTTGACCAGGTAGCGGTCGACCCGCAGGGACACCTCGCGCATGTAGAGGCGTCCCATCCAGTGCTCACCGCTGCGCCGGTCCTTCACCCCCGGGGGGTGGACGACCGGACGGAGTTCAGCTACCGATGGCCTTGACATAGTCGGCGTAGATGTCCTTGATCTGGTCGGTTTTCAGGTCGAGGTGTTCGAGGATCGTGTAGCGGCCGGGACGGGTCTCCGGAGCGAACTCCACGACGCGGACGAACTCGTCCCGTGTGAAGCCGATCTCCTCCGGCAGCACCGGCAGTCCGTGCCGACGCAACACCTCGGCCATGTAGGCCGACTCCTCGTGGGCCCCGCGCAGGTACATCGCGAAGGCCGCGCCCAGTCCGCACTGCTCGCCATGGGCGGCCGCGCGGCGGGGGAACAGCAGGTCGAAGGCGTGGTTGATCTCGTGGCAGGCCCCGGAGGACGGGCGGGAGTCGCCCGACACCGACATGGCGATACCGCTGAGCACCAGCGCCTCCGCCAGTACCTGGAGGAAATCGGTGTCCCCTATGCCGCCGGGGTGCCTGAGCACGGCCTCGCCCGCCTGCCGGGCGATGGCGGCGGCCAGGCCGTCGATCTTCTCGCCCTTGACGCGGTTGGCCAGCTCCCAGTCCGCGATGGCGGAGATGTTGGAGACGGCGTCACCGATGCCGGCGCGCACGAAGCGCGCCGGGGCGTCGCGGATGATGTCGAGGTCGATGACGACCGCGATCGGGTTCGGCACGCCGTAGGAGCCGCGGCCGGCGTCGTTGTCGAGGGTGGCGACGGGCGAGCACAGGCCGTCGTGCGCGAGGTTCGTCGGCACGGCGACCAGCGGCAGGCCGACCCGGGCCGCGGCGAACTTGGCGCAGTCGATGATCTTGCCGCCGCCGAGCCCGACGACCGCGTCGTAGTGGCCGGCCTTTATGTCGCCGGCCAGCCGGATCGCGTCGTCGAGGGTGCCGCCGCCGACCTCGTACCAGCTGGCGCCGGGCAGTGAGGGCTCCAGCCGCTCGCGCAGTTTCGCCCCGGAACCGCCGCTGACGGCCACGGCGAGCTTGCCGGAGTGCGAGATGCGCTCGTCGGCGAGCACACAGGCCAGGTCGTCGAGGGCACCCGGGCGGATGTCCACGACGACCGGCGAGGGGATGAGCCTCGTCAGTACTGGCACGCGATCTCCCGTCCGCGGGCGAGATCGTCGTGGTTGTCGATCTCGACCCACTTCACCTCGCCGATCGGCGCCGTGTCGATCTTGAAGCCGCGGTTCACGAGCTCCTGGTAGCCGTGCTCGTAGAACTGCTGCGGGTCGGTCTCCCAGACCGTCTTCAGGGCGTCGACCAGCTCGGGGGCGGCGTCTCCCTCGATGAGGGTGACGCCGATGTACTCGCCGGTGGCCTCGGACGGGTCCATCAGCTTGGTGATCTTCGTGACGCCCTTGTCGGGGTCCACGACGACCTTCATCTCCTCGTCGGCGAGGGACTTCACCGTGTCGAGGGCGAGGATGATCTTCTTGCCGTCGCCGCGGGCGGCGAGCAGCGTCTGCTCGACGGAGACCGGGTGGACGGTGTCGCCGTTGGCGAGGATCACGCCGTCCTTGAGGGCGTCACGGCCGCACCACAGGGAGTAGGCGTTGTTCCACTCCTCGGCCTTGTCGTTGTCGATGAGGGTGAGCTTGAGGCCGTACTTCTGCTCAAGGGCTTCCTTGCGCTCGTACACGGCCTCCTTGCGGTAGCCGACGATGATCGCTACCTCGGTCAGGCCGATCTCGGCGAAGTTGGCGAGGGTGAGGTCGAGAACCGTGGGTTCGCCCTCTATGCCCGCGGGGCCCACCGGCACCAGAGCCTTGGGAAGGCTGTCGGTGTAGGGGCGCAGACGCCGTCCGGCGCCGGCCGCCAGCACGAGGCCGATCATGCGGGTTCTCCTTCATCGTGTACGGCGGGCGCCCCTGCGGACACCCAGAAGCGGATGCTCTCGACGAGCACCACCAGAGCCACGGCCACGGCAAGAGCCGTGAGCGCGACCTTGAACTGTGCGGCGGTGAACAGCACGGCCAGCACCGTGACCACCAGCGTCCGGCCCTCGTGCCCCCCGATCGCCCGCACCAGCCAGTGCGGGGGCGCGCCCGCGTTGCCGCGGATGCGGTAGACCGTGTCGTAGTGATGGTAGGCGACAGCCGCCACCAGGCCGAAAGCCGCAGGAAGGGCTCCGTTCACCCCGGCGTTGACTGCGAGGGCGAGGACGGTGCCGTACTCGGCCGCCCGGAAGAACGGCGGGACCAGCCAGTCGAGGGCGCCCTTGAGGGGGCGGGCGACGGCGAGGCCCGAGGTCACGGCGTAGAAGAGGGCGGCGACGACCGGCCAGGGGCCGCCGAAGTCGGTGAGCGCGGCGGTGGCCACGACGGCCAGGCCGCCGAGGAGGGCGAGCGCGGGCGCCGCGAAGCCGGGCAGCCGGCGCGCGGGGTTCTTGACCGCCTCGGCGATGCCCTGCGCGAGCGGGCCGGAGTCCGCGAGGTCGGCCAGCGCCTGCGCGGCCCGGTCGGTGCGGCGCGCCTTGCGGGTCAGCGAACGCAGCACGCGGCCCGCCGTGGTGTACGTGGCGGCGAAGGCACAGCCGATGAGCAGCGCGTAGAAGGTGATGCGCGGGGTGGTGACGGCCGTCAGGACGGCGATCATCGCCCAGCGCTCGCCGATCGGCAGGACGATCATGCGGCGCACCCAGACCGTCCAGCCGACGCTGTCGAGCTTGTCCGAAAGGGCCGCGGTGGGGCTGGTGTTGGCCGTCGCGTCGTGGTTCGCCTCGTTGAAGGAGAAGTCCACGACGTGCCGGCAGGTCTGCAGGACCATCGCCCCGAGGGCGAGCGCCCATACGTCGTCGCCGCCGCGGGCCGCGCCGAGGGCGAGGCCCGCGTAGTAGGCGTACTCCTTGGCCCGGTCGAAGGTGGCGTCGAGCCAGGCGCCGAGCGTGGAGTACTGCAGGGAGTAGCGGGCGAGCTGGCCGTCGGTGCAGTCCAGCACGAAGGAGAAGAGGAGCAGCACCCCGGCCGCCACGAATCCGCCGCGGGTGCCGGTGGCCGCGCAGCCCGCTGCGATGAGCGCGGTGAGCAGCGAGGCGGTGGTGACCTGGTTGGGGGTCAGACCGCGGCGGGCGCACCAGCGGGCGATGTAGCGGGAGTAGGGGCTGATGCAGAACGTGGTGAAGAAGCCGTCGCGGGCCTTCACGGCCGACTTCAGGCGTACGGCCTCGTCGTCGACGGAGGCGACGGCCTGGCGTGCTTCGTTGCGGGCCTGCGGGTCGGCGGGGACGGCGGCGACGAGGCTGCCGAGCTCGGGCCGGTGGACGGCGGTGCCGTCCTCGTCCAGGGCGGTGACGATGCGGTCGGCGAGGCTGTCCACGGCGAGGGCCGTACCGCCGCCGGCGGAGTTCTCGCGGGCCATCGCGCGGGTCAGCGCCTGGCGGCCCTCGGGCTGGGCGGTGATCGCGCCGGACACCGCGGCGAGCGGGAAGCGCGGGTCGGTCAGACCGAGGCGCAGGGCGTGCAGGTGGCCCACGAAGCGGGCGTCGACCAGGGCGACGCGCTCCTGGGCCGGGATCCCGGCCAGAAGCGTCTCGGCGTCGGCGGCGTCGGCCGCGGTGCGGACGTCGAAACCGAGCGACCGCAGATCGCCCTCGATCGACGATCCGGGGACCGGCTGACCGGTGAGGATGGCGGTCGACAACCGAACTCACTCCCTGGGTGCCGACGCCGGGACGCCGGTCTTGCGCATGATGGGGGCGCCCTTGCCTGTGGCCCCGGGCGGCATGTCGGCAGAGGCTATCGGATGCCGGGAACGCTGCGTTCACCGCCCGTTTCACAGCCCGATCGACGTGGTTTGCACACGCCGTTGCCGCGATCATCATCGGGGATCCGGGGCCCGGCCCACAAACTGCGCTTCCAGAGCTGACATTTGGAACATTTCAATGGCCCGGGATGCCTCGGCATAGGGTGGGACACCATGACATGGCTGATCACAGGCGGGGCCGGATACATAGGTGCACACGTGGCGCGGGCCATGACCGACGCCGGGGAGCGCGTGCTCGCGCTGGACGACCTCTCGGCCGGAGTGCCCGCGCGGCTGCCGGCCGGGGTTCCGCTGGTGCACGGTTCGTCGCTCGACGCCGAGCTGCTCAAGCGGCTCTTCGCGGAGCACGCGGTGACCGGTGTGGTGCACCTGGCCGCCCGCAAGCAGGTGGCCGAGTCCGTGGCCCAGCCGATCCGCTACTACCAGGAGAACGTGGGCGGTCTCGGCACACTCCTCCAGGCGGTGGCCGAGGCCGGGATCCAGCGGTTCGTGTTCTCCTCGTCGGCGGCCGTCTACGGCAACCCGGATGTGGACCTCATCACGGAGGACACCCCGTGCGCGCCGGTGAACCCCTACGGCGAGACCAAGCTCGCCGGTGAGTGGCTGGTCCGCGCGGCGGGACAGGCGCACGGAATCTCCACGGTTTGTCTGCGCTATTTCAACGTGGCGGGCGCCGCCGCGCCCGAGCTGGCCGACACGGGCGTCTTCAACATCGTCCCCATGGTCTTCGACCGGCTCACCCGCGACGAGGCCCCGCGGATCTTCGGCGACGACTACCCGACGCCGGACGGCACCTGTGTCCGTGATTACATCCATGTCGCCGACCTCGCCGAGGCCCACCTCGCGGCCGCCCGCCGGCTCACCGAGCGCAGCGGCGACCTGACCGTCAACATCGGCCGCGGCGAGGGCGTCTCCGTCCGGGAGCTGATCGACGTCATCGGCGAGGTCAGCGGCGACGCCCGGCCGGCCGTCGTGGAGGGCCGCCGGCCCGGGGACGCGCCACGGGCCGTGGCCTCGGCCGCACGGGCCGCCGAAGAGCTCGGCTGGACCGCTCGGCGCGGGGTACGCGAGATGGTGGAGTCGGCGTGGCAGGGGTGGCTGCGGCACCACGGCGGATGACCGCGTCGGCGTTCTGACCTGCGGATCGTTTCCGCAGGTCAGGGCACATGACAACGGTGTTCAGTGCAGCGTTGCCTGATACCCCCCACCCGTAGTTCACTGTGATCCCGGACGACCACCAGGACCACAGCAGGAGGCGGCTTTCATGGGGGCTGGGCACGATCACGGGCATGCACACGGTGCACCCGCCGGCGGTACGGCGACCGCCGCCTACCGCGGCAGGCTGCGCGTCGCGCTGTCGATCACGCTCACCGTCATGGTGGTCGAGGTCGTCGGAGGCGTCGTCGCCGACTCGCTCGCCCTCGTGGCGGACGCGGCGCACATGGCGACCGACGCGCTGGGGCTCGGCATGGCCCTGCTCGCGATCCACTTCGCGGGCCGCCCGCCGACCGGCAACCGCACCTTCGGCTACGCCCGTGCCGAGATCCTGGCCGCGCTCGCCAACTGTCTGCTGCTGCTCGGGGTGGGCGGCTACGTCCTGTACGAGGCGATCCAGCGGTTCTTCACCCCCGCCGGCACCGAGGGCGGCCTGATGATCGTGTTCGGCGCGATCGGTCTGGTCGCGAACATGATCTCGCTCACGCTGCTCATGCGCGGCCAGAAGGAGAGCCTGAACGTACGCGGCGCGTTCCTGGAGGTGGCCGCCGACGCTTTGGGCTCGGTGGCGGTGCTGATCTCCGCGGTGGTCATCCTGACGACCGGCTGGCAGACGGCCGACCCGATCGCCTCGCTGATCATCGGCCTGATGATCGTGCCGCGCACCGTCAAGCTGCTGCGCGAGACCCTCGACGTCCTGCTGGAGGCGGCCCCCAAGGGCGTCGACATGATGGAGGTACGGGCCCACATACTCGCCCTGGACGGCGTCGAGGACGTTCACGACCTGCACGCCTGGACGATCACCTCGGGCATGCCGGTGCTGTCCGCGCACGTGGTCGTCAGCTCCGAGGCGCTGAGCGCGATCGGCCACGAGAAGATGCTGCACGAGCTCCAGGGCTGCCTCGGCGACCACTTCGACGTGGAGCACTGCACCTTCCAGCTGGAGCCCGGCGGGCACGCGGAGCACGAGGCGCGGCTCTGCCACTGATGGAACGCAGCGGTCCGGCGCGCGGCTGCGTCTTCACCCCCACAGCCCGGCCGCGCCAGGGTTCCCGTGCCGCCGCGCCGGGCACGATCAACTGCCGGGAGTGCCGGATTCGTGCGGCACACTTGGGGCGCGAAGACCGAAGTGAAGGATGGGTATGCCGATCACACCTGCCACCGCCGCGCAGCGCGCGTCGAACGGCACCGCAGACGCGATTTTGCTCGAACTGGTCGACGAGAACGGTGTGACGATCGGCACCGCGGAGAAGCTCGCCGCCCATCAGCCGCCGGGGCAGCTGCACCGCGCCTTCTCGGTGTTCCTCTTCGACGAGCGGGGCCGGCTGCTGCTCCAGCAGCGGGCGCTGGGCAAGTACCACTCCCCCGGTGTGTGGTCCAACACCTGCTGCGGCCACCCGTACCCGGGCGAGGCGCCGTTC
This sequence comes from Streptomyces sp. NPDC079141, assembly GCF_040686775.1. Taxonomy (NCBI): domain Bacteria; kingdom Bacillati; phylum Actinomycetota; class Actinomycetes; order Kitasatosporales; family Streptomycetaceae; genus Streptomyces; species Streptomyces sp. NPDC079141. Next base: position 74,526 of record NZ_JBFBLP010000007.1, read on the forward strand.
GCGGCGGCGGCCCGGCGCACCTTCGAGGAGCTCGGGGTCTCCCCGTCGCTGCTCGCCGAGGCGGGCACGGTCCGCTACAACCACCCGGACCCGGACTCGGGCCTGGTGGAGCAGGAGTACAACCACCTCTTCGTGGGCCTGGTGCAGTCCCCGCTGCGGCCGGACCCGGAGGAGGTCGGGGAGACCGCCTACGTGACGCCCGCGGAGCTCGCCGAGCGGCACGCCAAGGACACCTTCTCGTCCTGGTTCATGACCGTCCTGGACGCGGCCCGTCCCGCGGTCCGGGAGCTGACGGGCCCGTCCGCGGGCTGGTGAGCCGGGTCAGGTCAGCCGTTCGGGTTTGAGCGGCAGGGCGGCCCAGATCACCTTGCCGCCGCTCGCGGTGTGCTCGACGTCGCACACCCCGCCCGCCTCCCGGGCGACCTCGCGCACGAGGAGCAGCCCGCGCCCGCCGGTCTGGCCGTGATCGGCTTCCAGGGCCGTCGGACGGTAGGGGTGGTTGTCCTCCACGGACACCCGCACCCACTCGGCGCCGACGGCGACCTCCACGGCGAGCATCGGCGACAGCAGCGCCGCGTGCCGGACGGCGTTCGTGACCAGTTCCGAGACGATCAGCAGCAGACCCTGCGCCAGATCGTCCGAGATGGGTACTCCCTGGCGGTACAGCAGGTCCCGTACGGCATGCCGCGCCTGCGGGACGGAAGCGTCGACGGCGGAGGCGGTGAACCGCCACACCCCCTCATAGGGCAACGGGTCCGGAGACCCGTGGTTGTCCATCGTCCGGTCGCCACCCTCGCGCTCGATTGTCGCCACACGACGAGTGTTGGTAACACCCCGCTCCGCACCGGTTACCTGAACACAAGTCAGCGCATATCGAGCGTTTATGACCGTTGACGTACGGCACGGTCAGCCACAGGACCGCTTCTGCCCCTCTCGCACCAACTTTACGAACTATTCGGGTTGTACGGGTTTGTTGACTGCCCAGGGATGATCACCACGCCGAACCGGCGCCCTTCTTGATCGGCCGTCCGGTGCGGCCGGATAGCATCCGGCGCATGGAGCCGCAGCTGCTGCACAGCGTCACCGACTCGGTCGCCACCGTTGTCGTCCACCATCCGGCCAAGCGCAACGCCATGACGGCCGCGATGTGGCGGGCGCTGCCACCCCTGCTCGACACCCTCGCCGCCGATCCGCAGGTGCGGGCCCTGGTGCTGACCGGGGCCGGCGGAACCTTCTGCGCGGGGGCCGACATCTCCACCCTCCAGGGCTCGGCGGCGGAGGCCCAGGGTCTCGCGATGCTGGCCGAGGAGGCGCTCGCGGCCTTCCCCAAGCCGACGCTGGCGGCCGTCCGCGGACACTGCGTGGGCGGCGGTGCTCAGCTCGCGGCCGCCTGCGACCTGCGGTTCGCCGAGGAGGGCTCGCTGTTCGGCGTGACGCCGGCGAAGCTCGCCATCGTGTATCCGGCCTCGTCCACCCGGCGGCTGGTGTCACTGATGGGCCCGTCGGCCACCAAGTACCTGCTGTTCTCGGGCGAGTTGATCGACGCCGAGCGGGCCCTGCGCACCGGCCTGCTCGACGAGCTGCTGCCGGTGGGCGAACTGGACAAGCGGGTGGCGGAGTTCACCCGGGTGCTGGTGAGCCGTTCGCAGCTGACGCAGGCCGCGGCCAAGGAGTTCGCGAACGGGCGTACCGACCGGGACGCGTACTGGACGGAGCAGGCGCGCGGCAGCGACGACACCGCGGAGGGCGTCGCCGCGTTCCTGCAGCGCAGGGCGCCGCGCTTCACCTGGACTACGTCAGGATGAAGCGGCTCCGCGCGCGCAGCAGTTCGACGAGGTGCGCCGGCGCCTTCTCCGGCGAGCCCGCGTCGTAGGGCGGCTGGGGGTCGTACTCGGTCCCCAGCTGGACCGTCTGCGCGTGCTCGTCGCCCGCGATCCGGCCGAGCAGGGCGAGCCCCATGTCGATGCCGGAGGAGACCCCGGCCGCGGTGACGTACTTCCCGTCGAAGACGACGCGTTCGCCGGTGGGCTCGGCCCCGAACCGGGTCAGCTGGTCGAGGGCCAGCCAGTGGGAGGTGGCCCGGCGCCCCTTGAGGAGTCCGGCGGCGGCCAGGAGCAGGGAGCCCGAGCAGACGGACGCCATCCAGGTACTGGTGGTGTCGGCGGCGCGCAGCCAGTCCAGCAGGGGCTCGTGCGCCATCAGCGCGCTCTGGCCGGGACCGCCGGACACCAGCACGATGTCGGGGTCCGGCACCTCCGCCAGCGCCTTGTCCGCGCTGATCGCGAGGAATCCGGTCTCCGTGCGGACGAGGCCGGCCTCCTCCGCGACGAACACCGTCTCCGCGCCCGGGAGGCGGGAGAGGATCTCGTACGGTCCGACGACGTCGAGGGCGGTGAAGCGGTCGTAGACGACGATGGCGATCTGCATCGGTTCCCTTTCAGCGGGCGGGTGCGGGGCGGAAGCGGCGGCGGTACTCGGCCGGGGGCGTTCCGAGGGCCTTGACGAAGGCGCGGCGCATGGCCTCGGGGGTGCCGTAGCCGCTGGCGCGGGAGATCTCCTCGATGCCGCCGGTGGTGTCCTCCAGGAGGCGGCGGGCGTGTTCGAGGCGGACCCGGTCCACGTAGCGGCCGGGTGTCGTCCCCGTCTCGGTCCGGAAGGCGCGGGCGAAGTGGCGCGGCGAGAGCCCGGCGCGGGCGGCGAGGGTCTCCACGGACAGGTCGGCGGCGGGATGCTCGGTGATCCACTGCTGGACCTCGCGCAGCGGGTCGCGGCGCGCGGTCTGGGCGGCGAGCTGGGCGCTGAACTGGGCCTGGTTGCCCGGCCGGCGCAGGAAGACCACCAGGTGGCGGGCGATGGTGAGGGCGACGTCCCGGCCGAGGTCCTCCTCGACCAGGGCAAGGGCGAGGTCGATGCCCGCGGTGACACCGGCCGAGGTGGCGACCCGGCCGTCGCGCACATAGATCGGGTCGGGGTCGACCTCGACGGCCGGGTGCTCACGGGCGAGCCGGTCGCAGTGCGCCCAGTGGGTGGTGGCGTGGCGGCCGTCCAGGAGGCCCGCCTCGGCGAGCCGGAATGCGCCGGTGCACACCGAGACCAGCCGCTCGGCCCGCGGCCCGTGCTCGCGCAGCCAGGCCGTGAGCCGGGCATCGGGGTGGCGGGTGCCCCGGCCGCCGGGGACCAGCAGGGTGTGCGGGGCGGGCGCCCCGGCGAGCGACGAGTCCGGTACGAGGGTCAGGCCGCCGGAGGTGCGTACGGGGCCGCCGTCCGGCGAGGCCGTACGGATGCGGTAGGAGCCCGGGGTGTGCTGCTCGGCCCCCGCGAAGACCTCCAGGGGACCGGTGACGTCGAGGCCCTGCACACCGTCGAAGAGGACCAGGAGAACCGTTCGCTGCTGCGCCATGCCCTCGATTCTTGGCGGGCGCCGTCATGGCCGCAATGACGAGTTCCCCACCTTTTCTGCCACCCTTGACCGGGGATACCAAGCGGTCGGTAACCTGCCCGGCATGACTACTGCCGCCCTGGACCCGCGCGCGGGCCGCCGCTGCCACAACGCGCTCAACACCCTGCACTCGATGCACTACTTCGCGCCCGAGCTGGCCCAGGAGCTGGGCGCTCTCGGGATCACCCACCCCAAGGCCGTCAACTTCGCGGTACGGGCCGCCGCCCTCGGTGCGGTCGGGCCCGGCACGGTGGCCGCGACCTTCTACAACTACAAGTACGAGACGGTCGCCCGCTTCGTCCCCGCCGTCTGGGAAGCCGCCGCCCCGGAGCAGATCCTGGCCGCACGCGCGCGTGCGGTCGACGCCATGCTGCGCCGGCTGCTCGGCGAGGAGGTCCTGGCGTCCGCCGAGATGGCGGAGGCCGCACGGCTCGCCCTGCGCGCCACCGAGGCCTGCTCGCGCGCCGCCCGGCCGCTGTACTCGGCCCACGCCGACCTGCCGGTCCCCGAGGAGCCGCACCTGGCGTACTTCCACGCCGGCATGCTGCTGCGCGAGCACCGCGGCGACGGGCACCTCGCCGCGCTGATGTCCGCCGAACTGGACGGCCTGGAAGCGGTGGTGACCCACACCGCGACCGGCCGGGGCTTCACCCCGAAGTGGGTGCTCATGACCCGCGGCTGGGCCCAGGACGAGTGGGACGCGGCGGTCGGCCGGCTGCGCGAGCGCGGCCTGGTGGACGCGGCCGGCGAGCTGACCGACGACGGACTCGCGCTGCGCGACGAGATCGAGCGGCAGACGGACCGGCTGGACCGGGCCCCCTACGAGCACCTGGGCGCGGAGGGCGTCGCACGTCTGACCGAGCTCGGCACGGGGTTCGCGCACACCGCCCTCGCCGCGGGCGCGTACCCGGCGGATCTGATCGGCAAGGCCTGATCCCCGGTTGTCGGTGCCACCTGCCACAATTGCCGCGCAACCTCAGTGAGAAGGCGGTACGGGATCGTGACGACACCCGGGTCCAACGGATCCATCAACGCGGGATCCATCGAAGGCAGGATCGCCGGGGAGCTCGGCGTACGGGAGCGGCAGGTCAAGGCTGCCGTGGAGCTGCTCGACGGCGGTTCGACGGTGCCCTTCATCGCCCGCTACCGCAAGGAAGCGACCGAGATGCTCGACGACGCGCAGCTGCGCACGATCGAGGAGCGGCTGCGCTATCTGCGGGAGCTGGAGGAGCGGCGGACGGCGATCCTCGACTCGGTGCGTGAGCAGGGCAAGCTCACCGAGGAGCTGGAGGCGCGGATCCGCGGCGCGGAGACCAAGGCGCGCCTGGAGGACATCTACCTGCCCTTCAAGCCCAAGCGCAGGACCAAGGCGCAGATCGCGCGCGAGGCCGGTCTTGAGCCGCTCGCCGAGGGGCTGCTCGGGGACCCGGGTGTGGAACCGCTGGCCGCGGCCGCCGCGTTCGTCGACGCCGACAAGGGCGTGGCCGACCCGCAGGCCGCCCTCGACGGCGCCCGGGCCATCCTCACCGAGCGGTTCTCGGAGGACGCCGACCTGATCGGCGAGCTGCGCGAGCGCATGTGGGTGCGCGGGCGGCTGGCCGCGAAGGTGCGCGAGGGCAAGGAGGAGGCGGGCGCCAAGTTCGCCGACTACTTCGACTTCGCCGAGCCGTTCACCGAGCTGCCCTCGCACCGGATCCTGGCGATGCTGCGCGGCGAGAAGGAGGAGGTCCTCGACCTCGTCCTGGAGCCGGAGGAGGCCACCGAGGGTCCTTCGTCGTACGAGGGGATCGTCGCCTCGAAGTTCGCGATCGCGGACCGGGGCCGTCCCGCCGACAAGTGGCTGACGGACACGGTCCGCTGGGCCTGGCGGACCCGGATCCTCGTGCACCTCGGCATCGACCTGCGCCTGAGGCTGCGTACGGCCGCCGAGGACGAGGCGGTCAACGTCTTCGCCGCCAACCTCCGCGACCTGCTGCTCGCCGCCCCGGCCGGCACGCGCGCGACGCTGGGCCTCGACCCCGGGTTCCGTACGGGTGTGAAGGTCGCCGTGGTGGACGCGACCGGCAAGGTCGTGGCGACGGACGTCATCTATCCGCACGTCCCCGCGAACAAGTGGGACGAGGCCATCGCCAAGCTGGCGCGGCTGGCGAAGGAGCACGCGGTCGAGCTGGTCGCGATCGGCAACGGCACGGCGTCCCGCGAGACCGACAAGCTCGCCGGTGAACTCATCACCAAGCACCCCGAGTTGAAGCTCACCAAGGTGATGGTGTCCGAGGCGGGCGCCTCGGTGTACTCGGCCTCCGCGTTCGCCTCGCAGGAGCTGCCCGACATGGACGTGTCGCTGCGCGGCGCCGTCTCGATCGCGCGCCGGCTCCAGGACCCGCTGGCCGAGCTGGTGAAGATCGACCCGAAGTCGATCGGCGTGGGCCAGTACCAGCACGACCTGTCCGAGGTGAAGCTGTCGCGCTCGCTGGACGCGGTGGTCGAGGACTGTGTGAACGGCGTGGGCGTCGACGTGAACACGGCGTCGGCCCCGCTGCTCGCCCGGGTCTCCGGCATCACCTCCGGCCTCGCCGAGAACATCGTGTCGCACCGCGACTCCAACGGCCCGTTCCGCTCGCGTTCGGAGCTGAAGAAGGTCGCCCGGCTCGGGCCGAAGGCGTACGAGCAGTGCGCGGGCTTCCTGCGCATCCGGGGCGGCGACGACCCGCTGGACTCGTCCAGCGTGCACCCGGAGGCCTATCCGGTGGTCCGGCGGATGGTGAAGACCTCCGGCCAGGAGGTGGCCGCGCTCATCGGCAACACGGGCGTGCTGCGCTCGCTGCGGCCGCAGGAGTTCGTGGACGAGACGTTCGGTCTGCCGACGGTGACCGACATCCTCAAGGAGCTGGAGAAGCCCGGGCGTGACCCGCGGCCCGCGTTCAAGACGGCCACCTTCAAGGAGGGCGTCGAGAAGATCTCCGACCTGTCGTCCGGGATGGTGCTGGAGGGCGTGGTCACCAATGTGGCGGCCTTCGGGGCCTTCGTGGACGTCGGTGTCCACCAGGACGGGCTGGTGCATGTCTCCGCGATGTCCAAGACGTTCGTCAAGGATCCGCGTGATGTGGTCAAGCCGGGCGACATCGTCAAGGTGAAGGTGCTCGACATCGACATTCCGCGCAAGCGGATCTCGCTGACGCTGCGGCTGGACGACGAGGCGGCCCCGCAGGGCGGTCAGCCCTCCGGCGGTGAGCGCCGCCAGCAGCGGGGCGGGCGTCCGCCGCAGCAGCGGCAGAACCGTGGCGGGGGCGGCGGCGGGGGCTCGCGCCAGGCGCCGCCGCCGGCGAACAGCGCGATGGCCGACGCGCTGCGCCGGGCGGGTCTGGTGGACCCGAAGAAGGGCCGCCGCTGATCTGATCCCCGGTCCCTCCGCCACCGCGGGGAGGGACCGGGTGACCTCCCCTTGGGCCGTGTGCAGCAACACGGGCGGCTCGCGGATCGCCGGGAAGTGAAGCTGGACGGCGACCAGCCAGCGCCTCCCGGGAGTGCCCATGCCGATCCGCCGCCGTGTCCCGTTCCGCCTGGGGGCGGTCTGTCTGATCGCGGTGTGCCTCACCGCCGCGACGCCGCCCGGACCGCCCGCCGACCGCGGGCTGCAACACCAGTTGGACGACCTCGTCCGCAGGCCGGACGGGCCGCCCGGGGTCATCGCCGTGCTGAGCGACGGCAGGAAGAGCCGGGTCCTGCGGGCCGGGGTCGCGGATCTGGACACCGGGCGCCGGCCCGGGGCCCACGACCACATGCGGATCGCCAGTACGGCCAAGGCGTTCAGCGGCGCCGTGGCCCTGTCCCTGGTCGGCCTCGGCGACCTGGACCTGGACGACACCGTGGGCAAGCGTCTGCCGGGGCTGCCGAAGGCGTGGCACGCCGTGACGCTGCGCCAGCTGCTGAATCACACCAGCGGGCTGCCCGACTTCTCCGAGTCGCCCGAGTTCCTGCGGATCCTGAGGGCCGACCCACGGCACCGCTTCGACTCCCGCAGGCTGCTCGACTACGTCGCCGGCCGTCGGCTGCGGTTCGCGCCGGGCAGCCGCTACCAGTACTCCAACTCCGACAACATCGCCGTCGCCCTGATGGCGGAGGCGGTCACCGGCACCCGCTACGAGCGTCTGCTGGGCGAGCTGGTGTACGCCCCGCTGGGGCTGCGCCGCACCAGCCTGCCGCAGGGGTACCGGATGCCGGGGCCGTACCTGCACGGCTACGCCGTGGTGCCGCCGCCCGCGGAGGACGTCAGCGAGGTGATCGGCATGTCCGGCGTATGGGCGTCCGGCGGCATCGTCTCCACACCCGTCGACATGACCCGTTTCGTGCGCGGCTACGCCGGAGGGCGGCTCTACGGCCAGGACGTCGTACGGGAGCAGCGCACCTGGGTCTCCGGGGCGTCCGAGCCCGCCGGGCCGGGACGCAACGACGCGGGGCTCGGCATCTTCCGGTACAAGACCCGGTGCGGGATCGTCCTGGGCCACACCGGCAACACCCCCGGCTACACCCAGCTGATCGCGGCCACACCGGACGGGCGCCAGTCGCTGACCTTCTCCACCACCACGCAGATCAACCAGCGCGTCGCCCCCGACCTGTTGCAGCAACTGCGCGCCGTCCAGGAGAACTTCGTCTGCGCGCTGTTGCGCCCCAAGGGCTGAGCGGACCTGGTGAAGTCCACTGCGGTTCGGCAACTCCCTCCAGGGGCGCGGGGAACTGCGCGACCAGCCACAACGGCGCCGCAGCCGAACGACGACCCGTCACCGCAGCTCCAGCGGAGCGCTCAGCGTTCGGTCACCTTGCCGTCCGCGACCTCCAGGCGGCGGGTGACATGGACCGCGTCGAGCATGCGCCGGTCGTGGGTGACCAGGAGCAGCGTGCCCTCGTAGGCGTCGAGGGCCGATTCCAGTTGCTCGATGGCCGGGAGGTCGAGGTGGTTGGTCGGCTCGTCGAGGACGAGGAGGTTGACGCCGCGGCCCTGGAGCAGCGCCAGGGCCGCGCGGGTGCGTTCGCCGGGTGAGAGGGTGCCCGCCGGGCGCAGTACGTGGTCCGACTTCAGGCCGAACTTGGCGAGCAGGGTGCGGACCTCGACCGGTTCCGTGTCGGGGACGGCCGCGCAGAACGCGTCCAGCAGCGACTCCTCGCCGTGGAACAGCTTGCGGGCCTGGTCGACCTCGCCGATCAGGACGCCGGAGCCGAGGGAGGCCTGGCCCGCGGTCAGCGGGACCCGGCCGAGCAGGGCTCCCAGCAGCGTGGACTTGCCCGCGCCGTTCGCACCCGTCACCGCCACCCGGTCCGCCCAGTCGATCTGGAGGGACACCGGGCCGAGGGTGAAGTCGCCGCGGCGCACCTCGGCGTCACGGAGGGTGGCGACGACGGCGCCGGAGCGCGGGGCCGACGCGATCTCCATGCGCAGGTCCCACTCCTTGCGGGGTTCCTCGACGGTGTCGAGGCGTTCGATCATGCGCTGGGTCTGGCGGGCCTTGGCCGCCTGCTTCTCGCTGGCCTCGCTGCGGAACTTGCGGCCGATCTTGTCGTTGTCGTTGGCCGCCTTGCGGCGCGCGTTCTTCACGCCCTTGTCCATCCAGGAGCGCTGCATCTGCGCCCGGTCCTGGAGGGCGGCCTTCTTGTCGGCGTACTCCTCGTAGTCCTCGCGCGCGTGCCGGCGGGCGACCTCGCGCTCCTCCAGATAGGCCTCGTAGCCGCCGCCGTAGAGGTTGATCTGCTGCTGGGCGAGGTCGAGTTCGAGGACCTTGGTGACGGTGCGGGTGAGGAACTCGCGGTCGTGGCTGACGACGACGGTGCCGGCGCGCAGGCCGGAGACGAAGCGTTCCAGGCGTTCCAGGCCGTCGAGGTCGAGGTCGTTGGTCGGCTCGTCGAGGAGGAAGACGTCGTAGCGGGAGAGGAGGAGGGAGGCGAGTCCGGCGCGGGCCGCCTGGCCGCCCGAGAGGGAGGTCATCGGCTGGTCCAGGTCCACGGCCAGGCCCAGGGAGTCGGCGATCTCCTCGGCGCGTTCGTCGAGGTCGGCGCCGCCCAGGTCGAGCCAGCGCTCCAGGCTGGTGGCGTAGGCGTCGTCGGCGCCGGGCGCCCCGTCGACCAGGGCCTGGGTGGCCTCGTCCATCGTGCGCTGGGCCTCGGCGACGCCGGTGCGGCGGGCGAGGAACGCGCGCACGGTCTCGCCCGGGCGCCGCTCCGGCTCCTGCGGGAGGTGGCCCACGGTGGCCGTCGGCGGGGACAGGCGCAGTTCGCCCTCCTCCGGCGCGGCGAGGCCGGCGAGCAGCCTGAGCAGGGTGGACTTGCCGGCGCCGTTGGCCCCGACCAGCCCGATCACGTCTCCGGGCGCGACGACGAGGTCGAGCCCGCTGAACAGGGAGCGGTCGCCGTGGCCGGCGGCGAGGTTCTTCACGACGAGAGTGGCAGTCATCAGGCCCACGATCCTAGTCGCCGGCGCGGGGAGCCTTCATTTCCTTTCTCACCGGGCCATCGCCTCCACCAGCACGCTTCCCGAGGTCCGCGCCACTACGAAGGACTCCCCCTTCACCGCCCTGGCGTCCAGGGCGATGCGGTGGCGGCCCGCCTCCAGGACGCCGTCGAAGACCTCGTGGGCGTGGGTGCGGTACAGGCGGTCCAGACGGTAGGCGGTCAGCCGGACCCGGCAGGGCGAGGTCACCTCGATGCCCGCCTCGCCGTCGACGGCCACCAGGCGGGTCAGCCGGCGCTGCTGCTCCGGGCTGCGGTCCAGCGCGTGTTCGATCTGGGCGACGAGAAGGGGGACGATCGGGGCGAGGCCGTCGACGTACGCCACGTCGACGCCGGCGCGGTCGAAGGCGCGGCGTACGGCGGAGCGTTCCTGCTCGGTGACGGCGCGGCCGAAGGCGACGGCGCCGTAGGCCCGCAGTTCGTCGGCGGGGACGTGCTCGGCGTCGCGGGTGATGTCGGCGCCGATGCCGATGGTGCGCAGCGCGGCGGCGAGCTTGGCCAGCAGGGCGACCCGGGCGCCGATGAGCAGGACGCGGCGGCGGGAGCCGTGGGGGGCCTGGTCGAGGAGGGAGGCCAGCGCCTCCCGGTACTCGGTGCCGTGGAAGCGGAAGGGCCCTATGCCGTGGTAGCCGTTGAGCTCCAGGTCGGCGTGGTCGGCGGTCTGCCAGGCGAAGTCGCGCCAGATGTAGTCCTCGCCGTCCCTCTCGATGGCCGCGGTGACCGCGCCGCAGGCGAGGTTCTCGCATTCGGGGCAGCCGTAGATGACATAGCGGCCGTCCGGGAGCGGTGGTTCCGCTTCCAGCAGGAGGCTGCGGACCTGGGCCGTGAAGATGGCGGGCGGGACGTCGGAGGCGAGCGGGGAGACGGCGTCGAGGTCGGAGAGCTGGAACAGCAGCGGGCGGCCGTCGACGATGAAGTCCACGAAGTCCCGGTGCACTTGGTAGTCACCGTTGGCGAGGACTCCACCGGCACGCATCGCCGGTGCCAGGCCGAAGGTCGCGTACTCGGCAGACATGCTGTGAGTATTCCCGGCGCGGGGGTGATGTGAGCACGGCATGGCACATTCCGCTACCTTCCCCGGGTGGAGACTGGGCGGAGCGACGAAGTCATCGTGGTCGGCGGTGGGGTGATCGGCCTGACGACGGCCGTGGTGCTGGCCGAGCACGGCAGGCGGGTCCGGGTGTGGACGCGGGACCCTGTCGAGCGGACCACCTCGGCGGTCGCGGGCGCGCTGTGGTGGCCGTACCGGATCGAACCGGTCGCTCTCGCGCGGGTGTGGGCGCTGCGGTCCCTGGATGTGTACGCGGAGCTGGCCGCGCGTCCGGAGGTCACCGGCGTACGCATGGTCGAAGGGGTACTGGGCGAGGGCGATCTGGACGGGGCGGACGCGTGGGCGGCGGCCCGGGTGCCGGGGCTGCGCAGGGCGACGGCGCACGAGCACGCCGGCGGGACGGGATTGTGGGCCCGGCTGCCGCTGATCGACATGTCGACCCATCTCCCGTGGCTGAGGGAACGGTTCCTCGCGGCGGGCGGGGCCATCGAGACGCGTACGGTCTCCGCCCTCGCCGAAGCCGGGACCGAGGCGCCGGTCGTGGTCAACTGCACGGGGCTCGGCGCCCGCGAGCTCGTCCCGGACACGTCCGTACGGCCCGTGCGGGGGCAGTTGGTGGTCGTGGAGAACCCCGGGATCCGCACCTGGGTCACCTCCAGCGAGCCGTCCGGGGAGATGGCGTACTTCTTTCCGCAGCCGGGCCGGCTGCTGCTGGGCGGGACGGCGGACGACGGGGAGTGGTCGCTGGAGCCCGATCCCGAGGTCGCCGAGGCGATCGTGCGGCGCTGCGCGCGCCTGCGTCCGGAGATCGCCGGGGCGCGGGTCCTGGACCACCGGGTGGGGCTGCGGCCCGTGCGGGACGCCGTCCGGCTGGAGCGCGAACCGCTGCCGGACGGGCGGGTGTTGGTGCACAACTACGGCCATGGCGGCGCCGGGGTCACGGTGGCCTGGGGCTGCGCGGAGGAGGCGGCCGCCCTCGCCTCCGGCTGAGGCTCTGGCGTGGTCGTGGCCCAGCGGGTCGCCCACCGATGGGGTCCCCCAGGCTCGAACGCAGTTGAGAGCTGGGGGAGGCTGATCGCGAGCCAGAGGGCGAAGACCGCGAAGCGCGAGGCGGTCAGCATGAAGGCCCAGCCGCCGTTGTGGATCAGGCCGTTGAGCATCTTCGTGGACCCGTTCTCCAGCGAGTCCGTGGCCACCGAGCCCCGGATCACGAAGGCGACGGTGATGACGGCCGTGACGCCGGACACCACACGGTCCGTGTGGTGGGGGCCGGAAAGGTCGTCAGAACCTTCCCGGCCACCCCTTTTCTTCAGGTCCTCCGTTTCAGCAGTCGGTGTCGGGCTCCGCCGCGGTGAGGTGGTACGGGGCGCGCTCGTCGAGGAGCAGCGGGACGAGGGCGCGCAGGGACTGGCGGAGCGGGACGTACGTGCCGTTCGTCCGCACTCCGTGCAGGGCGAGTTCGTCCTTCACCTGTGCGTACTGGTCGGTGGTGAGCCGGTAGCCGCAGGGCGGGTCCTGGATCACCTCGGCGGGTTCGGGCGGGTCGTTGTCGGCGCCGCCGACGTAGACCGGTCCGGTGTCGCGCCAGCCGGCCAGCCGGGCCGCGGAGGTGGCCGCGTCGACCTCCGCTCCCCGCTCACCGGCGAACCCGAACAGGCCGTCCAGTGCCGAGAGTTGGGAGTTGACCCGGCGCAGGTTGTTGACCGGCTCCGGCACGTCCGTCAGCGGTTCCACGCGGCTTTCGATGAGCAGGCCGACCGCGTGCTTGATTCCGGACATGTTCCGCAGGATGCGTTCCTGGCCGTCGCCGGCGACCTGCCGGATCGGTTCGCCGGTGACCGGGTCGGTCCAGATTCCGTATGTCCCGGTGGTGTATCCGTCGGCCTCGGCCGCGGGCCGGACGTAGTCCAGCGACAGGGCCTGGGCCTCCTCGTGCACGGCGGGCGCGGTGTTGAGGTTGCGCGGCCACAGGTCGAAGAGGTCCTTCTCGTAGTACAGGGGTGTCCCCCCGTACTCGTGCAGGTCGTAGATCACGTCGGGCCGGCGGTCGCGGACGACCGCGGCCAGCGCCCGGCCCTCGGCCGTGCGGAGGGCGAGATGGTCGCGGTTGATGTCGACGCCGTCGCCGTTGCCGCGGGTGTCGGCGGCCCGGCCGTCGGGGTTGGCGGTGGGCACGACGAGCAGGGTGGTGTTGCTGAGGAACCGCCGAGTCCGCTCGTCCTCGGCATAGGCCAGATCGCGGATCGTGGTCAGACACGCCTCGCGGCCCGAGGGCTCGTCGCCGTGCTGGCTGCACACCAGGAGCACCGTGCGGGTGCTGGGCCGGGTGCCGATCCGGACGAGCTGGAGCGGACGGTCCTGCTTGGTGGTGCCGATCCTGCTGATCGACACGCGGTCGCTCGCCTCGTCCACGGCCGCGAGGAAGTCCTGCTCCTCGGGCTGACTGGTCCAGCGGGCGCCGCCCGACTCCTCGAAGCCCGTGCGCGGCGGGGTGTCCGCCGCGTGCGCGGGAATCGACAGCAGCGGGGCGGCGAGTGCGGCCGCGATCACCGCGGCGATACGGGACTTCACGAGGCCTCCGGGACACGCTGGGCGGCGCGCGGATCGCGTACGCCGTCGAGGACGGCCTCGCTCGGGGCGGCGACCGTGCCGGAGGTGGCCTCGCGGAATGCGTCGGCGCCGCCGACCAACGGCACCCGGGCCGAGGTGCGGGACAGATCGAGTGTCAGCGTCGGCGTCGTCGAGGGCGGTTCGATGAGGTCCTGGTCGGTGCCCGCGACGATCAGGGCGAGCCGGTGACCGGCCGGGACGACATGGTCGGTGGCCGCCAGGTCGAGGGTGATGGTGTACGGCCTGCCGGGCGTGAGGGGGGCTCCCCCGGTCGAGGCGAGGTCGGCCCAGCCGCGGCTGACGATGTTGTAGTCGACGTCGGCCGTCTTCGCCGCGGTCTCCTTGAAGCAGGCGCTGTCACCGGTGGTGCTGGCGCCCCAGCAGGTGCGCTCGGTGAGGGTGGTGATGCCCTCGCCCGCGGTGGCGTAGTCGCGGATGGTGTCGGGGCCGAGGTCCACGAGCACGGCCGAGAGATGGGCCGTCGAGGTGCTCGGGGTGGCGGTGACGGTGACCTTTGAGGAGCCGGACAGGCGCAGGTCGCGGGTGAGCGGCCCGGTCGTGAAGCCCGCCTTGTCGGGGGTGGGCTGGTCGATGTGGGCGGCCCAGTCGGTCTCGTCGTGCTCCGGGTTGTCGGTGAAGGTCTCGGTGCCGGAGCCGGTGGTGAGGCCGAGGGTGCCGACGCCCGCCTGGGTGCCCCGGCCGGGCCTCAGGCTCACGGTGTCGGTGGCGCGGGGCGGCCAGGCCTTGGAGGTGACCCACTGGTCGGGATGGCGCTCGATGTCGGCCATCGGCTCGTCGTCGATGCCGTTGTCGTAGCCGAGGAGTTCGTGGTCGAACCAGCGGTGCAGGGTGTCCACCCACTCGGCGCGGCGGAAGTCGAAGGGGTCGACGTGGCCGACCTGGGAGAGCCAGATCTTGCGCTCGACGCCGTTCTTCGCCAGGGCGTCCCACCACTGGCCGAAGTGCTTGGTGCGGACGTTGAGGTCCTGCATGCCGTGGATCACGAAGACGCTGGCCTCGACCTGGTCGGCGTCGGGCACGTAGTTGCGCTCGCTCCACAGCGGGGTCCAGGCACCGGTGCGCGGGGCGCCGGCGACGATGCGCTGCTGCACGGCGGCGCAGCGGGCGCGGGCGTCCGGGCTCTCGACGTAGTTCGACAGCCAGTCGGGGCCGGAGTCGAAGAGCGGGGCGCCCTTGGCGAAGTAGTAGTCGTACCAGGAGGAGATGGCGCCGATCGGGACGATCGTCTCCAGGCCCTCGACCCCGGTGGCGGCGACGCCGTTGGCGATCGTGCCGTCGTAGCTCTTGCCGATCATCCCGGTCTTGCCGTTGGTCCAGCCCGTCGCGTTGGCGCGGGTGGTGCCGGTGCGGGTGGTGTAGCCCTTGGCGCGGCCGTTGAGCCAGTCGACGACGGCCTTCGCGGACTGGATGTCGGAGCGCCCGCCGACGTCGACACAGCCGTCCGAGCGATTGGTTCCGGCCAGGTCCACGCCGACGAAGGCGTAGCCGCGCGGCACGAAGTAGTTGTCGTAGAACAGCGGCATCTGGACTACGTTGCCGTTCGCGTCGTACGTCTTGCGCTGGCCCTCGTTGCCCCGCCCGCAGCAGGAGTAGTACGGGCTGGCGTCCATGATGACGGGTATCTTGCGGCCCTGCTGGGCGGGTTCGCGGGGGCGGACGATGTCGACGGCGACGCGGTCGCTCTTTCCGTCGCCGTCGCCGTCGAGTCCGGTGTCCACCCATACGGCTTCGCGGATGGCGTTGTCGTAGGAGTGGACGGGTTCGCTCGTGCGCGGGCCGGCGTGGGCCGCGGCGGGCGTGAGGAAGGTGGCCATCAGGGCGGCCGTGGCCGCCGTCGCGAGCGGTCTCCAGATCGTGAAGCGCATGCGTATCGGCATGCGCGGACGGTACATCGGTCAACTCCCGTGCAGAAGAGGGCAACCGGACGCGGAAGTGGTCCGAGGGAGCTGTCGGCCCGTGTCGGCCGAATGGCGATCGTGTGACAGCCGCGCCTGTGGACACGTGCGGGGCACAGGTAGTGAATAAGCTTCGAACAGCCTTCGGTCCCCTACGACTTGGAGCTTTCGTGCACCGCAGATTCTTCACGCCGGGCGCGCTCGCGGCGGCCACCGTGTTGCTGGCGATCCCGGCATCGGCCGCGAGTTCCTCCCCCGGCACCCCGGGTATCGGCGACCCCTACTACCCGGCCTACGGCAACGGCGGATACGACGTCTCCCACTACGACCTGCGCCTGAAGTACCAGCCGGAGACGGACCGGCTGGAGGGCACCGCCACCCTGCTGGCCCGCACCACCCAGGACCTCTCGCGGTTCAACCTGGACTTCCTGCTCGACGTCGGCGAGGTCCGGGTCAACGGCGCGAAGGCGTCGTTCACCACCTCCGGAGAGCACGAACTGGAGATCACCCCGAAGACCCCGCTGGCCAAGGGCTCGCACATCACCGTCGTGGTGCGCTACAGCGGGGTGCCGTCCGCGGAGCAGGCGTACGGCTTCACCAGCTGGCACCGCACCCCGGACGGCGGTGTCGCCGCCAACGAGCCCGAGGCCGCCTGGTGGTGGTTCCCCAGCAACGACCACCCGCTCGACAAGGCCACCTACGACGTGTCGGTGGCGGTGCCGGACGGCACCCAGGCCATCTCCAACGGCACGCTGCAGTCGACCAGTTCACGGCTCGGCTGGACCCGGTACAACTGGCGCTCCAACAAGCCGCAGGCGACGTATCTCGCCACGCTCGCGGTCGGGAAGTTCGACATCACGACCGGCCGGACCGAGAGCGGGATTCCGGTCGTCAACGCCTACAGCAAGAACCTGGGCGACAACTACAGCGCGGCGCGGGCGAGCATCGAGCGGACCGGGGAGATCGCCGACTGGCTGGCCGAGTACTTCGGACCGTATCCGTACAACGCGCTCGGCGGATACGTGCCGAACACCACCACCCGGTACGCGCTGGAGACACAGACCCGGCCGTTCTACAGCCCGGCCAGGTTCGCGAACGGGACCAACACCTACGTGGTCGTGCACGAGTTGGCGCACCAGTGGTACGGCGACCTCGTGTCGGTCGCCGGGTGGAAGGACATCTGGATCAACGAGGGCTTCGCGCGCTACTCCGAGTGGCTGTGGTCGGAGCACGAGGGCGAGGGGACGGCGCAGGAGATCGCCGACTACGTGTACGCCTCGCGCGCTGCCGACGACCCGTTCTGGACGGTCCGGCCCGGTGACCCGGGGCCGGAGAACCAGTTCCACATCGCGGTCTACGACCGGGGTGCGCTGGCCCTCCAGGCGCTGCGGAACGAGATCGGCGACGACGCGTTCTTCGCGATCCTGAAGGGCTGGCCGCAGAAGTACGCCCACGGCAACGCGACCGTGGCCGACTTCGAGGCGTATGCCGAGGAGGTGTCCGGGCAGGCGCTGGGCACGCTGTTCGACACCTGGCTGTTCCAGCCGTCGAAGCCGTCCGCGCCCGCGGCACGCGCCGCGTCCCTCGCGCCGGAGACGGCTGCTCCCGCGCAGCCGAAGTCGTGGAAGAAGCTCGCGTCGACGGGCGACATCCACGAGCACGAGGAGTAGCACCCGGTGCGGGCGCGGCTCAGGCCTCGATTCCGGTCGGGGTGTGGGCCGCGCCCACCGGCTCGGACCATGCGAGAAGGTCGCTCCGGCTGATCGCGTCGGCCCGTGTCGAGGGCACCGTGCAGGCGTAGGCGCCCGCCACGGAGCCGTACAGGGCGCAGCGGTGCGGGGGCTCGCCGTTGAGGAAGCCGAAGACGAAGCCGGCGGCGAAGGAGTCGCCCGCGCCGTTGGAGTCGACCACCGGTGCCGGAGGCGTGACCGTCGGGATGTGGGTCACTTCGCCGTCGGTGAGCAGATACGCGCCCTCGGCCCCGGCCGTGGCGACGACCGCCTTGGCGCGGCCGTGCTCGGCGATGCGGCGCATGGTGCCCTTCGGGTCGGTCAGGGCGGTGGTGGAGAGGAAGACGACGTCGGCCGAGAAGGCGAAGGCCTCGTGGTAGGGGTTCTCGCCGTCCCAGTTGTGCAGGTCGGTCGAGATCGTCGCGCCGCTGTCGGCCAGGACGGGCAGGGCCTGGGCGCAAGGGTGGGTGATGGAGACGTGGACGTGCCGGCTCGCCTCCGCCAGGGCGCGGACGGTGTCCTGCGGGAGGCGGTCCTCGGCGTGCGCGCGGCTCGTGTCGTACAGCGACAGCCGCCGTCCGTCGGGGCCGACAAGGTTGACCGCGCGCTTGGTGCCGAGCGGCTGCGGAACGGCGGTCAGCGCGATGCCGTGGTCGTCGTGCAGGGCGCGGACCAGGTCGCCCTCGGGGTCGTCGCCGAGGAAGTCGAGGTGGTGGACGCGCAGGCCCAGCGTGCTCAGGCCGAGGGCGACGAAGTCTCCCGTCTGGCCCGCGCGCGTGCGGACGCCGTCCTCGATCATGTAGCTGTCGGCGTACGGGAGCGGAAGCTCCGGCACATGGACGATGGTGTCGACGCCTGCCCCGCCCAGTACGAGGACGTCGGTGTCACGGCTCAACTCTGCCCCTCCCCATGGTCGTAGACCGTGACGGGGATCCCCCGCCGGACGAGCCGCTGCTCGATCAGCGGTTCGACGCGGGACCACTTGCCGCCGGCCAGACCGCACCCTATCCGGGGCATGTGCACGGAGGCGCCGAGTTCGGCGGCCTTGTCCGCGAGGCGGTCCAGCGCCGCGTCGATCGCCTCGTAGCGCACGGGGACGCCCTTGCTGCCGGTCCGTATGCCGCGCTGGCCGACCATGTTGGCCACCCACACGTACGGCTCGACCTGGACGAACTGGGCGGCTCCCAGGCCGAAGTCGTTCGTGGCGCGGTCGCGGTGCCAGGCGCGGTAGGCCTTCTCCGGTTCCGGCCAGCGGCGGGACACGGCCAGCACGAAGCCCTTGCCCCAGCCCCCGATGTCGTTGCAGACATGGGCGATCAGCTTGACGCCCTTGACCGACGGAACGGTGGCGTCACCCCGGACGTAATTGATCTCCGACATGACGCCACCGTAGGCGGTGCCACTGACAGTGGCTCCTGAATTACTTCGTGAGCTCGGCCAGCTCCTGGTCCTCCGTCTTCGCGACCCGGCGCCGGACGGCGAACCAGCCGGCGACGAGCATCGCGGCGATCACCGGGATGAGCAGGAGGGTCTTGCGGCCGACCTCGGGGTCGTTCCACATCAGGCCGAGGACGGCGAGCAGGAAGGCGATCGTGACGATCTCCGTGACCGGGCTGCCGGGCAGGCGGAAGGAGGGGCGGGCGACCAGGCCGGCCTTGGCGCGGCGGACGAACAGCAGGTGGCAGATCATGATGATCACCCAGGTGCTGATGATGCCGAGGGAGGCGACGTTCAGCACGATCTCGAAGGCCTGGCTCGGCATGAGGAAGTTCAGGCCGACGCCGAGCACGCAGACCGCGCAGGTCAGCAGGATGCCGCCGTAGGGGACCTGGCTGCGGTTCATGCGGGCGGTGAACTTGGGGGCCGAGCCCGCCATCGCCATCGAGCGCAGGATACGGCCGGTGGAGTACAGGCCGGAGTTGAGGGAGGACATAGCCGCCGTCAGGACGACCAGGTTCATCACGTCGGCCGCGCCCTCCACGCCGATCTTCGACAGGACGGTGACGAAGGGGCTCTCGTCGGCCGAGTAGACCGAGCCGGGGAGCAGCAGGGCCAGCAGGACGACCGAGCCGACGTAGAACAGGCCGACGCGCCACATGATCGAGTTCACCGCGCGCGGGACGATCTTCTCCGGCTCGGCGGTCTCGCCGGCGGCGACGCCGACCAGCTCCAGGGCGGCGTACGCGAAGATCACGCCCTGCATGACCAGGACGACGGGCATCACACCGTGCGGGAGGATGCCGCCGTTGTCGGTGATCACGCTCAGGCCGGGCGTCTGGCCGCCGACCTCGTGCGAGGTGGCCAGCAGGAAGATGCCGATCAGCATGAAGCCGACCAGGGTGGCGACCTTGATGATCGCGAACCAGAACTCCATCTCGCCGAAGATCTTCACCGAGATCAGGTTCACGGCCAGGACCACCGCGAGGGCGGCCAGGGCGAGCACCCACTGCGGAATGTCGGTGAACATGCTCCAGTAGTGCGTGTAGAGCGCGATGGCGGTGATGTCGGCGATACCGGTCGTCGACCAGTTCAGGAAGTACATCCAGCCGGCGACGTAGGCGCCCTTCTCACCGAGGAACTCGCGCGCGTACGACACGAAGGAGCCCGAGGAGGGGCGGTAGAGGACCAGCTCGCCCAGGGCCCTGACCACGAAGAAGGCGAAGATGCCGCAGACGAGGTAGGCGATCGCGAGCGCCGGGCCCGCGTTGTGGAGGCGTCCTCCGGCGCCCAGGAAGAGGCCGGTGCCGATCGCGCCGCCGATGGCGATCATGTTGACGTGGCGGGCCTTGAGGTCCTTGCTGTAGCCGGCGTCGCCCGCGTCCGCGGGGGTCCCGGTCGCCTGGGGGTGGGCGGCGACCTGTGCCGTGTCCACGGCGTCCTTGCTCACAGGTGGTACCACTCTCTGGTGCGCCCGGGCGGGGGTGGGCCCGGGTGTCCTTACATAGATGTGGCCCGTACCGCGCGCGTACGCGGCACAGACCAAGGCAGCACCTTCCCACGCCGATCACTCCATATGCGGTGGTTCATGTCACAGAGCGTTGCTTCTCACATGGTCATCGGGGCCTGCCGGGAGGTTTCACAGCACTGGTGAGACAGCGATACTGCTGCACATGACGACCGAGGCCGAGCAGCTGACTCTCACCATCGACGAGCTCGCCGCGCGCGCGGGCGTCACGGTCCGCACGGTGCGCTTCTACGGCACCAAGGGGCTGCTGCCGCCGCCGGTGATCGGTCCCCGCCGGGTGGGCCACTACGGCAGGGAGCACCTGGCGCGGCTGGCGCTGATCGAGGAGCTCCAGCAGCAGGGCATGACCCTGGCCGCGATCGAGCGGTACGTGCAGCAGCTGCCGCCGGACCTGAGCGCCCACGACCTCGCCATCCACCGGGCCGTGGTGGCCTCCTGGGCGCCGGACGCCGTGGAGACCGTGACCCGGGCGGAGCTGGAGCGACGAGCCGGCCGTGAGCTGGGCGACGAGGACGTGGAGCGGCTCGCCGCGATGGGGGTGCTCGGCGCCGACGGCACCACGTACCGGGTGGACGCGGGTCTGCTGCGGCTCGGCGTGCGGCTGCTGGACGTACCGCTGTCGCAGGAGGCGATCCTCGCGGCGCGCGGCGTCCTCATCGAGCACTCCCGCGCCGCCGCCCACGAGCTGTCGCAGCTCTTCCGCGGCGAGGTGTCCCAGCGCGCCGCGCAGGACGTGAAGTCGCTCTCCGCGGACATGCAACCCCTGGTGGTGCAGGCACTGTTGACGACGTTTCAGCGTTCGCTCAAGGAGGAGCTGCGGGAATGGCTGAGCAGCGGGTCACAGGTAGGTGGATCCGCCTGACACGTTGAGCGTCTGTCCGGTGAGGAAGCCGCTGCCCTCGTCGACGACGTACAGCAGGGTGGAGACGAGGTCG
The DNA here is from genome assembly GCF_040686775.1 of Streptomyces sp. NPDC079141. Taxonomy (NCBI): domain Bacteria; kingdom Bacillati; phylum Actinomycetota; class Actinomycetes; order Kitasatosporales; family Streptomycetaceae; genus Streptomyces; species Streptomyces sp. NPDC079141. Next base: position 95,670 of record NZ_JBFBLP010000007.1, read on the forward strand.
CAGGGCTCCTGCGTGCGCCGGACCGCCTGTCCGGCGCGGACGTCCTCGAAGCCGCCGTCCGCGCCGACCGTCCGCTCGGCCGTGGGCGTGCGGACCATGCTGGGCGCGATCGCGTTGACGGTGATGTCGTAGGGCGCGAGGGCACCGGCCAGGGCGCGGGTGAAGCCGATCAGGCCCGCCTTGGAGGCGACGTACGGCACCATCGTGGGCGGCGCGGTGAACACGGCCGCCGAGGCGATGTTGACGATACGGCCCCAGCCGGCCGCCTTCAGATACGGCAGCGCGGCCCGGGTCACCAGGAACGGCGCCTCCAGGTTGACGCTCATGATCCGGCGCCAGTCCTCGGGCGTCGTCTCCTCGAAGGGCTTCGCCGGATAGACGCCCGCGTTGTTGACGACGACGTGCAGCGTGCCGAACCGGTCGATGAGCCGCTCAAGGCCCTCGCCTATCTGCGTCTCGTCGGTGACGTCGCCGACGAGTTCCACGTAGTCCAGGATCCTTCCTGCGGTCTCCGGCTGGGGGACGAGGTCGAGCCCCGCGACCCGGTAGCCGCGCCCGGCGAGCGCGACGGCGAACTCCTGTCCGAGGCCCTGTGCCGCTCCGGTCACCAGGGCGGTACGCGTCTCCATGCAGGCGAGTGTGACGAGCCGTCAGGCCCTGGGCAAGGGCACCCATTTCATTCGCCGGAACGCCGTGGTTGCCGCCCGCGTCCGGGGGATCGACGCTGCGGGGCGACCCAGCACCGGCCGTAGGGAGCCGTGTTCCGATGACCGAGACCGAGCGTGCCGTGGACGACGCCGAGCGCGCCCGTGAACGGGGGGCCGCGGCACACCGGCTGACACCCCGTCGGTTGGTGCGGGACGAGTTCGGGGTGCTGCTGGTGCTGGGTCTGCTGATCGCCGCGATCGGCATCCCGTACCCGGACTTCCTCGACACGGGCAATCTGCTGTCCACCGCGCACAACTCGGTCTACATCTCGCTGATGGCGTGCGGGATGGTGTTCGCGCTGGCCATGCGCGAGGTCGACCTGTCGGTGGGCGGCACTTACGCGATGTGTCTGGTGGTCGGGGCCCTGTTGGTGCGGGACGGTGTGGCGCCCTGGCTCGCGGTGCCGGTGGTGCTGGTCACCGGGACGGTGCTGGGGGTGTTCAACGCCCTGGTGACGACCTTGCTGGCGCTGCCGTCGTTCATCGTGACGCTGGGCACGCTGATGCTGTACCGGGGCGTCGGGCTCGCGCTCGCCGACGGCAAGCAGATCACCGATCTGCCGCTGGACGACTCCTTCTTCACCTTCGCGGGTGGGGATCCGGGCGGCGTGCCGTTCGCGCTGTGGGTGCTGCTCGCGGTGATGACCCTGCTCGCCGTGGTGCTCGCCCGCACCCGCTTCGGCGCCCGGGTGCGGGCGATCGGGTCCAACCCCGACGCCGCCGCGTTCAGCGGCATCCCCGTCGTCCGCACCCGTGTCCAGGCGCTCGGCCTGTCGGGCCTGACCACGGCCTGCGCCGCCGCGCTGGCGCTCGCCTTCTACGGCGCGGGCGACCCGACGCTCGGCCAGGGCTACGAGCTCCAGGCCATCGCCGCCTGCATCATCGGCGGCACCCCGCTGGCCGGCGGGCGCGGCTCGGTGGTCGGTGCGGTCGCCGGGGCGATGATCCTGTCGGTCGTGGCGGCCGGGCTCGTGTTCTTCGAAGTCCCCATCAACTGGACGTCGTTCGCGACCGGCGGGGTGATCCTGCTCGCCGTCGCGGCGGACAGCGCGCTGCGCCGCAGTGGACGTCGCCGCAAGTGAGCCGGAAGCCCTGACGCACCCCCCTTGGAGGCCGTGATGCACCCCCAATTCCGTATGGTGGCCGCCGCGTTGGTGCTGTTCACCGCCGTCGGCTGCGGCAACGACGGCCCCGGCGGCGACGGCGAGCTGGACATGGGCATAGCGGTGGCCAACATCTCGCTGAACTTCGCCCACGAGATGGTGCTCGGCGCCGAGAGCGCGGCCGCCCAAGCGGGTGACGTCGACTTCAAGGCCGTAGGGCCGCCGAACACGGACGGGCCGGCCGAGGTGCAGCTGTTCCAGAACCTCACCACGCGCGCGAAGGACGGCATCGTCCTGGAGAACCTGGACCCGCCGATCTTCACCCGCCCCGCCGCCCGGGCCGTGGACCAGGGCATCCCGGTCGTCGCCCTGGACACCTCCCCCACCGACGGCAGCAAGGTCACCTTCTACGTCGGCAACGACAACTACGCACTGGGCGAGTTGATGGCGAAGGAGGCGCTGAAGCGGCTCGGCGACGATCCCGAGGGGGAGATCGTGGTCGGGGTGCCGAACCCCGGAACCCCGGTGCTGGACAACCGGGCGCAGGGGATCATCGACACGTTCAAGAAGGAGGCACCGGGGGTCGAGGTGCTGGGCCCGTTCCAGACGTACAGCGATCCCGGGCAGAACCACAGCTCCTGGTCGGCGCAGGTCAACGCGCACCCCGACGCGCTCGCCTTCCTCGGTGTGGGGGACGCCGACAGCTACAACCTCGCCAAGATCAAGAAGTCCCGGAAGGGCACCTGGCTGACGGCCGGCTTCGACGTCGACCCCAAGACGCTGGACGCGGTCAAGGACGGTTCGAACTTCGTCACCATCGACCCCCAGCACTTCCTCAAGGGCTATCTCTCCACGGCGATCCTGATCGAGTCGGTGCGCGAGAACGACGGGAAGCTGCCCGACGGCTGGCTCCTGTCGCCGGGCGCCGTCGTGGACTCCTCCAACATCGACGAGATCATCACCCGGCAGAAGTCGGCCGAGGCGGCCCACGACTGGTACAAGCCGACGATCGATGAGCTGCTGGGCGACCAGGAGGCCCAACTGCACCCGCTGAAGGACGCGCGCTGACATGTCGTACGGCGATGTCCTGGTGGCCCAGGGTCTGGTCAAGTCCTACGGCGGGGTACGGGCGTTGGACGGGGCCGGGATCCGGCTGCGGGGCGGCGAGGTGCACGCGCTGGTCGGGGAGAACGGGGCGGGCAAGTCGACACTGGTGCGGATCGTGTCGGGGGCGCTCGCGGCGGACTCCGGTGCGGTGCGCACGGCCCGGGACACGCGGATCGCCGTCGTCTCCCAGGAGTTGAGCCTGTTTCCCGACCTCACCGTACGGGAGAACCTCTTCCCGCACCGGCCGCCGCGCACCCGCCTCGGCCTGCTCGACCGGGGCGCGATGGACCGGGCGGCCCGGCCGGTCCTCACCGAACTGGGCCTGGACGTCGACCTGTCCACCAGGGTCGGCGAACTCACCCTTGCCGACCAGCAGTTGACGGAGATCGCGCGGGCACTGCTGCTCGACCCGAGGCTGCTGATCCTCGACGAGCCGACGTCGGCGCTGCCGGCCGCGGCCGTGGACCGGCTGGAACGGGTGCTGCGCACCCTCACCGGCCGGGGCATCGCCGTCCTGTACGTCACGCACTTCCTGGAGGAGGTGATGCGCCTCGCGCAGCGCGTGACGGTGCTGCGCGACGGGCGGATCGCGCTGCCCGGGGCGCACCGGTCCGAGGTCGACGTGCCCGACCTGGTGACGGCGATGCTGGGCGGCCGCCCCGAGCCGCCGGTGCGCCGGGCACGGGCCTCGGTGAACCTGCCGCCGCCGGTGGTGCTGTCCGGGGTGTGCGTGCCCGGACGGCTGGCGGACGTGACGTTCACGGTGCGGGCGGGCGAGGTGGTGGGGGTCGCCGGGCTGCAAGGGGCGGGCCATCTGGACGCGTTGGCGGTGGTGTGCGGGCGTACGGCGGTATCGGCGGGGCGGGTAGACGTCTGCGGGCGCGGACAGCCGCGCTCACTGCGGGACGCCGTCCGCGCGGGCGTCGCCTTCGTGCCGAGCGACCGCAAGCGGTACGGGCTGATGGTGGACCGTACGGTGTGGGAGAACGCCACCGCGGTGAGCTGGCTGGCGTTGGGCCGCGGCGGCATCGCTCCGCCTCGGGCCCAACTCGTGTGTCGCACACTCGCCCTGACGGAACGTCTGCGTCTGCGGGGCGGGCCCGAGGACCTGGTGGCCCGGCTGTCCGGCGGGAACCAGCAGAAGGTCGTGTTCGCCAAGTGGCTCGCCACCGAGCCGACGGTCGTGGTCCTGGACGATCCGACGCGGGGCGTCGACGTCGGGGTGCGCGCCGAAATGCACCGGATCGTCGGCGAGTTGGCGACGGGCGGAGCGGCCGTGCTGCTCGCCTCGACCGATCTCGCGGAGCTGACGGAGGTGTGCGACCGGGTGCTGGTGTTCGTACGCGGGCGGCTCACCGGCGAGGTGCGCGGGGAGCGGCTGACGGAGCATGCGCTGGCGGTGGCGATGCAGCGGGGTACGCCCGCGTCAGGCTGACAGGGCCCGGGTCAGTGCCTTCGCCGCCGCGCAGACCCGGGCGCCGACGCGGTCCACGTCCAGGCGCCGGGTGCCGCCGGTCACGGAGATCGCGGCGATCGGGCGGGAGTCGCGGCCGTGTGCGTAGACGGGGGCGGCGACGGCCGAGACGCCGATCTCGGCCTCCTCCAGGTTGACGCCGTAGCCGCGGGCCCGGGTGCGGGCCAGATCGCGGGCGAGCTGGCCGGGGAGCACCAGGGTGCGCGGGGTCAGGCGGGGCAGCACCGGGCGCGGTGGGCGCGGGTCCAGGGCGAGGAAGACCTTGCCGGTGGCCGTGCAGTGGGCGGGCAGCCGGCCGCCGGTGCGCGAGACGATCGGGGTGGCACGGCGGCTGGTGATCTTCTCCAGGAAGAGCGTGTCGGTGCCGTCCGGGACCGCCAGGTGCACGTTCTCGTGCGTGGCCTCGTGCAGATCTCCGAGGTAGGGCAGGGCGGCGTCCCGCAACTCCCGTACGGACAGCGCCGACTGGCCGAGCACGAAGAGGCCGAGGCCGATGCGGTAGCGGCCGTCGGCGGTGCGCTCGACCAGGCCGAGCCGGACCAGCTCGCCGATGAGACGGTGCGCGGTGGGTTTGGGCAGGCCGGTGCGCAGGGCCAGTTCGGCGAGGGTGAGGGCGGTACCGGAGTCGCCGCAGGCGCGCAGCAGCGCCGCACCGCGCGCGAGCACCGACTTGGGCGGCGGGCGGTCGTTCATGGACCGATGGTGGTGGCTCGCGCGCGGGGTGACAAGGTGCGGGTCCCTGTGAGTTCAGCAGCGGGGCACGGGCTTGCTGTACGTCGTGTTGCTCGCGTTCGCGACGTAGTAGTCCGAGACGTAGTGGCCGTTGTCCAGCCGGTCCCAGACCTTCGTGGTGCCGACCGTCGTACCGGCGCGCTGGCAGGTGACCCAGGCCAGTGCGCCGTTGGGCGAGGTGCCGACGGCGGTGTAGCCGGCGCCCGGTCCGCTGCGCTCGGTGAGGCCGCCCGTGGCGGTCACCTGGTACGGGTACGTGCAGCGCGGCAGGGGCGAGCTGTAACCCGTGTCGGACGGCGTGCTGACGTAGTAGTCCGAGACGTACTGGCCGTTGCTGAGCTTGTCCCAGACGCTTGTGGTGCCCACCTTCGAACCCGGTGTCTGGCAGACGACCTTGAGGGTCGCGCCGGGCGCGTACGTGGTGGCGATCGGGTAGCTCGTCGAGGGGCCGGTGCGGGCGTTGAGCGGGGTCGTGCTCGTGACCTTGTAGGGGTGGGCGACCGTGGCGACGGGCGCGTCCAGGCGGTCGTTGTCGATGTTCAGGGTGACGCCGCCGTACGTCTCGTTGTGGCTGCCGCGGTACTGCTTGGCACGCTGGTGGACGGCCCACTTGGAGTCGGCGATGCCGGCCCAGCCCTTGAGGGAGTCGACGCCGTCGTAGCGGGCGATCCACAGGGCGTCGGGGCGGGCGTACGTGGTGGACGTGTAGACGTCGGAGAGCTGCTTGGCGCCGAGGTTGAGGTTCATGTAGACGCCGGAGACATAGCCGAGGCGGTGCAGTTCCTTGGTCCAGGCCGAGACGTAGGTCAGTACGGCGGTGCGGCACACGGTGTCGGTCTGGGAGTAGTGCTCGATGTCGTTGTAGAGGGCGCTGCCGGGCAGCATGCCGAGCGCCTTGGCCGCGGTGCTCGCCTCGCCGGCCGCGGCCGTGCCCTGGGAGCGGGCCGTCGCCGGGGTCGTGCTGATCTTGGCGTCGGTCGGGCGGGCGCCGCAGGGTGGTTGCAGGCCCTTGTGGATGGGCAGCAGACGCCACTTGAGCTGGGAGACCGAGGCCACCCAGGAGGCGGTCAACTGGGGTTGGGCGCAGGTGCGGTTGACACCCGAGACGTAAACGCCCAGGGCACGGTACGGGGAGGCGTTCCAGGCCTTCACGGAGGCCAGGGGCGGAGCCGTGCAGGTGTCGAAGGCCAGGCCGGAGTAGCGGGTGGCGGTCGCGCCGGAGGGATAGCCGATCGGGGTCGCCGGTTCGGCGGCGGCGACGGGGGCGAGGGCCAGGACGGCAGTGGTGCCCAGGACGCCGGCGGACGCGACGGCGAGGAGTCTTCGCAGGACGGGGTGCGGATGTGACATGACAGCCCCCTGAGTGAAGCGGTGTTGTCCGTCAGGTTCCGGGTGCTTCTGGGATCGGGCAAGGGGCCGATCGGCCCAAGCCGTGGCGCGCCGGGGCTTGTTGACCATCCCGGGGCGCGATCACGGCCGCAGCGGTACGTCCACCAGCAGCGGACGCGTCAGTTTGCCCGCGCCGGCGACCAGTTCGCGCAGGTGAGCGGCGCTCCGGGCGCGGACCGCGTCGACGCCGAAGAAGGCGGCGGCGCGGGTGAAGTCCAGCGCGCCCAGTTCGGTGCCGGGGCAGACGCCCTCGCCGCCGATCGCCTCGTAGGTGTCCTGGAGGGTGCGGTAGGCGCCGTTGCCCATCACCACGAACAGCACCGGTGCCGACTGCCGGGCCGCGCTCCACAGGCCCTGGAGCCCGAACAGGGCGCAGCCGTCGCCCAGAACGGCGACGACGGGCCGGCCGGGCTCGGCGAGCGCGCGGCCCACGGCGGCCCCGATGCCCCAGCCGAGGCCGCCGCCGACGGTGTGGGTGTAGCTGCCGGGGCGGTCGAGGCGGACGAGGCGGCGGAGCAACAGCCCCACGGTGATGGCCTCCTCCACGACCACCGCGCCCGGCGGCAGGCCGCGTGCCACGGCGTGGGCGGCGGCCCAGGGCGCCAGGGGCGCCGCGGAGTAGGCGGCGCGGGCCGCGGACTCCGTCCGGTCGCGGTCGGCGCTGTGCCGTTCGCCGGCGCGCAGGATGCGGGACTTGGCGGTGTGGGCGGGCACACGCTCGCGCAGCAGCTCCGCGAGACGGTCCAGCGAGGGTTCGAGGGCGCCCACGAGTCCGGCCGTGGCGGGGAAGTTGCGGCCGATCTCGTCCGGGTCGGAGTCGAGCTGGACGACGGTCAGGCCGGGCGGGAGCGCGGGCCCTGGGCTGTAGTGGTGGGGCGTGAACGCGTGCGCACCGGCGATGAGTACGGCGTCGTACCGGGCGAGGGCGTCGCGGATGGCGTCGTGGCGTGGCGGCAGCATTCCGGCGTGGAGGGGGTGGGTGGTCGGGAAGTCGAGGCAGTCGGCCATCGGCTGGTGGTGGACGGGCGCGCCACAGGCCTCCGCCACGCGCGCGAGCGCGCCGAGCGCGCCCTCTCGGCCCACGCCGTCGCCGGCGACGATCGCGGGGCGGGCGGCGTCGCCGAGCAGCAGGGCGGCCCGTTCGAGGCCCGGTGCCGGTCCCTGTGGGGGTGTCGGGGTGCGTGCCGGGACCTGTACGGCGGTGTCCTCGGCGAGCAGGTCCATGGGGACGGACAGGAGGACCGGGCCGGCGGGCGGGCGGACGGCCAGGGCGAAGGCGCGGCGCAGGGCGAGCGGGAGGTCGTGCGCGTGCTGGACGTCGTGCACCGCCTTGACCGCGGAGGCGGCGAGGCCGACCAGGTCGGCGGAGAGCATGGGGTCCTGCTGGAGGTGGCGGCGGTCCTGCTGGCCGGCGGTGACGACCAGCGGGGTGCGGGAGCGGCGGGCGTTGAGCAGGCCGATGAGTCCGTTGGCGAGGCCGGCGGCGATGTGGAGGCTGACGAAGGCGGGGCGGCCGGTGCCGCGGGCGTAGCCGTCGGCCATGGCGACCACGGCGCCCTCGTGGACGCCGAGGATGTACTCGGGGGCGTCGTCCGTGGTGGACAGTGCGGCCAGGAAGGGGAGTTCGGTGGTTCCGGGGTTGCCGAAGACGCGGTCCACGCCCTCGCCGCGGAGGATCTCCAGGAGGGCGAGGGCGGGGCGGGTTCCCATGGGGGCTCCTCCGGGGGCGCGGACCGTTTCGCCGGTCAGCGTCCGGGGAGGGGTGGGGCGGGGGCAAGGGGGGCGTGTCGGTGAGCGGTACGGGTGGGTGGGCGGCGGGGTTTTTCGCCCCCGCCGCCCCTACCCGTCCCGTCCTCCAGGGGCGCTGCCCCTTCGACCCCGCTTCGGCCTCACGGCCTCGTCCTCAAGCGCCGGACGGGCTGGGTGGTGCGCAGCTGCGGGTGGGTGGGGGCTGGTCGCGCAGTTCCCCGCGCCCCTTTGGGGCGCATCGATCACGCGTCCGTGAAGCGCTCGCCCTTCTCCGCCTTCTCCACCAGCAGGGCCGGCGGGGTGAAGCGGGTGCCGTAGCGGGTGGCGAGTTCGTTCGCGCGGGCTACGAAGCCGGGGAGGCCGCCCTTGTAGCCGTTGATGTACTGGAGGATGCCGCCGGTCCAGCCCGGGAAGCCGATGCCGAAGATGGAGCCGATGTTGGCGTCGGCGACGGAGGTCAGGACGCCCTCCTCCAGGAGGCGGACGGTGTCCAGGGCCTCCGAGAAGAGCATGCGTTCCTGCATGTCCTCGAAGGGGATCTGGGCGTCCGCGCGCGTGAAGTGCTCGCGCAGGCCGGGCCAGAGGGCCGCGCGCCTGCCGTTCTCGTCGTAGTCGTAGAAGCCCGCGCCGCCGCTGCGGCCGGTGCGGCCGAACTCGTCGACCAGGCGGTCGATGACGGCCTCGGCCGGGTGCTCCTGCCAGGTGCCGCCCGCCTCCTCGACGGCTCGCCGGGTCTCGGTGCGGATCTTGCGCGGGAGCGTGAGCGTCAACTCGTCCATCAGGGAGAGGACCTTGGCGGGGTAGCCCGCCTGGGCCGCCGCCTGTTCGACCGACGCGGGCTCGATGCCCTCGCCGACCATGGCCACGCCCTCGTTGATGAAGTGGCCGATGACCCGGGAGGTGAAGAAGCCGCGTGAGTCGTTCACCACGATCGGCGTCTTCTTGATCTGGCGGACCAGGTCGAAGGCCCGCGCCAGCGCCTCCTCCCCCGTCCGCTCGCCCTTGATGATCTCGACCAGCGGCATCTTGTCGACCGGCGAGAAGAAGTGCAGGCCGATGAAGTCCGCCTGGCGCTCGACGCCTTCGGCGAGGGCGGTGATGGGGAGCGTGGAGGTGTTGGAGCACAGCAGCGCGTCCGGCTCCACGATGTGCTGGATCTCCTGGAAGACCTTGTGCTTGAGCTCGGGGTTCTCGAAGACCGCCTCGATGACCGCGTCGCAGCCCGCCACGTCCTGCGGGTCGGCGGTGGGCGTGATGCGGGCGAGCAGTTCGTCCGCCTTCTCCTGGGTCGTACGCCCCCTGCTCACGGCCTTCGCGCACAGCTTCTCGGAGTAGCCCTTGCCCTTGACCGCCGCCTCCAGTGCGACGTCCTTCAGGACCACCTCGATGCCCGCGCGGGCGCAGGAGTAGGCGATGCCCGCGCCCATCATCCCGGCGCCGAGGACGGCGACCTTGCGGACCGGGCGGGGCTCGATGCCCTTCGGGCGGTTGGCGCCGGAGTTGACGGCCTGGAGGTCGAAGAAGAACGCCTGGATCATGTTCTTGGAGGTCTGGCCCGCGGCCAGTTCGACGAAGTAGCGGGCCTCGATGACCTGCGCCGTCTCGAAGTCGACCTGGGAGCCCTCCACGGCCGCCGCGAGGATGTTGCGCGGGGCCGGGTAGGGGGCGCCGTTCGTCTGGTTGCGCAGGTTGGCCGGGAAGGCGGGCAGGTTGGCCGCGAACTTGGGGTTCTCGGGCGTGCCGCCGGGGATGCGGTAGCCGGGCCTGTCCCAGGGCTGCTGCGACTCGGGGTTGGCCTCGATGAAGGCGCGGGCCTTGGCGAGCATCTCCTCCTGGCTGTCGGCCACGTCGTCGACCAAACCGTTCTGCAGGGCGCGCCGCGGGTTGTACTGCGTGCCCTGGAGGAGGACCTTCAGGAGCGCGTCGGCGATGCCCAGGAGGCGGACGGTGCGGACGACGCCACCGCCGCCCGGCAGCAGGCCGAGGGTGACCTCGGGGCAGCCGATCTTGGAGCCGGGCGCGTCGAGGGCGATGCGGTGGTGACAGGCCAGGGCGATCTCGTAACCGCCGCCCAGGGCCGCGCCGTTCATCGCGGCGACGACCGGCTTGCCGAGGGTCTCGATGCGGCGCAGGTTCCGCTTGATGGCCATGCCGCCGTCGAACAGTTCCTGCGCGGTCTCGGGGGTGACCCGGATCAGGTCGCGCAGGTCGCCGCCGGCGAAGAAGGTCTTCTTGGCCGAGGTGATGATGACGCCGCGGATGCTGTCCTTCTCGGCCTCCAGGCGGTCGGTGACCGTGGCCAGGGAGTCGCGGAAGGCCTGGTTCATGGTGTTGGCGGACTGGTTGGGGTCGTCGATGACGAGGGTGACGACGCCGGTGCGGTCCTGTTCCCAGCGGATGGTGGTGGTCATGAGGGGGTCTCCGTAGAAGTCTCGTGTGGCCGCTGGGGTCTTCAGATGCGTTCGACGATCGTGGCGATGCCCATGCCGCCGCCGACGCACAGCGTGGCAAGGCCGTAGCGCTTGTCCTGGCGCTCCAGTTCGTCGACGAGCGAGCCGAGGATCATCGCGCCGGTGGCGCCGAGCGGATGACCGAGGGCGATGGCACCGCCGTTGACGTTGACCTTGTCCAGGGACAGGCCCATGTCCTTCACGAAGCGGAGCACCACGGCCGCGAAGGCCTCGTTGATCTCCACCAGATCGATGTCGTCGATGGTCAGGCCGGCCTTGGCGAGGGCCTTGCGGGTGGCGGGCGCGGGGCCGGTGAGCATGATGGTGGGCTCGGAGCCGGAGACGGCGGCCGAGACGATCCGCGCGCGCGGGGTGAGGCCGTAGCGCTCGCCGACCTCCTTGGAGCCGATGGCGACCAGGGAGGCGCCGTCGACGATGCCGGAGGAGTTGCCCGCGTGGTGGACGTGGTCGATCTTCTCGACCCAGTGGTACTTCTGCAGCGCGACGGCGTCGAAGCCGCCCAGGTCGCCGATGTCCGCGAAGGACGGCTTCAGCTTGGCGAGCGAGTCGGCGGTCGTTCCCGGGCGCATGTGCTCGTCGTGGTCGAGGACGACCAGGCCGCTGCGGTCCCGGACGGGGACGACGGAGCGGTCGAAGCGGCCCTCCTTCCACGCCGTGGCCGCCCGCTCCTGGGAGAGGGCCGCGTACTCGTCGACGTCGCGCCGGGAGAATCCCCCGATGGTGGCGATCAGGTCGGCGCCGATGCCCTGCGGCACGAAGTTGACGGCGAGGTTGGTCATCGGGTCGTTGAACCAGGCGCCGCCGTCCGAGGCCATCGGCACCCGGGACATGGATTCCACGCCACCCGCGAGAACGAGGTCCTCCCAGCCCGAGCGCACCTTGGCGGCGGCCATGTTGACGGCCTCCAGGCCGGACGCACAGAAGCGGTTCTCCTGTACGCCGGCCACCGTGTCCGGAAGTCCGGCGGCGACGGCGGCGATACGGGCGATGTCGGAGCCCTGGTCGCCGACCGGGCCGACGACGCCGAGCACGATGTCGTCGACGGCGGCCGGGTCGAGGCCCGGGAAACGGTCGCGGAGTTCGTGGATCAGCCCTACGACCAGGTCGATGGGCTTGGTGCCGTGCAGGGCGCCGTTCGCCTTGCCGCGGCCGCGCGGGGTACGGATCGCGTCGTACACGTACGCTTCGGTGCTCACGAGGAAGCCTTTCGGTGAGGGTCGGCCGGGCAACTGTGCTTCAGCCGAGCAGGGAACGGCCGATGATCTCCTTCATGATCTCGGTCGTCCCTCCGTAGATGGTCTGGATGCGGCCGTCGGTGAACGCCCGGGCGACGGGGTACTCGCTCATATAGCCGTAGCCGCCGTGCAGTTGGAGGCAGCGGTCGGCGACCCGCTTCTGGAGTTCGGTCGCCCACCACTTGGCCATGGAGGCGTGCACGGCGTCGAGTTCGCCGCTGGAGTGGTCCTCGATGCAGCGGTCGAGGAAGGTGCGGGTGACGGCGCACTCGGTGGCCATCTCCGCTATCTCGAAGCGGATGTGCTGCTTGGTGGCCAGGGGCCGGCCGAAGGCCTCGCGCTCCTTGACGTACGTCGTGGTGATCTCCAGCAGGTGCTCGGCGGCGGCGATCGCGGACACGGCGATGCTCAGGCGCTCCTGGGCGAGGTTCGTCATCAGGTGGACGAAGGCGCCGTTCAGCTCGCCGAGGAGGTTCTCCTTGGGCACCCGGACGTCGTGGAAGAACAACTCGGCGGTGTCCTGGGCCTTCTGGCCGATCTTGTCGAGGTTGCGGCCGCGCTCGAAACCCGCCATGCCGCGTTCCACGACCAGCAGGGACAGGCCGTGCGCGCCGCCCTCGGGAGTCGTCTTCGCGACGACGATCACCAGGTCCGCCAGGATGCCGTTGGAGATGAACGTCTTGGAGCCGCCCAGCAGCCAGTGATCGCCGCGGTCCTCGGCGTGCGTGCGGATGCCCTGGAGGTCGGAACCCGCGCCGGGCTCGGTCATGGCGATGGCGGTGATCAGCGAGCCGTCGCAGAAGCCGGGCAGCCAGCGCCGTTTCTGCTCGTCGGTGGCCAGGCCGGTGAGATACGGGCCGATGATGTCGTTGTGCAGGCCGAGGGCGAGTCCGGGGGCGCCCGCGCGCGTGAACTCCTCGGCGAGGACGGCGCTGTAGCGGAAGTCGGCGGTGCCGCCGCCCCCGTACTCCTCGGGCACGGCGAGGCCGAGCAGGCCCTGCTTGCCGGCCGCGCGCCAGGCCTCGCGGGAGACGATGCCGTCCTTCTCCCACTGCTCGTAGCAGGGCAGCACCTCCCGGGCGAGGAAACCGCGCACGGTCTCGCGGAACGCGTCGTGCTCGTCGGAGAAGATCCGCCGCTTCATGCAAGGCCCTTCATCAGGTCGGGTACGTCCCAGTCGCGCGCCACGTCCGCGGTGTCGGCGCCCGGCCGCGCGGGCCCGGAGCGGACCGCGGTGGGGGTCGCGGAGAAGCGGGGCGCCGGGGCGGGCTGGGTGATGCCGCCGTGGTCGGTGAAGGTGCCACGGGCGGCGAGGTGCGGGTGGTGCGGGGCCTCGTGCAGCGACAGGACGGGGGCCACGCAGGCGTCGGAGCCCTCGAAGACGGCCGTCCACTCGTCCCGGGTGCGGGAGGCGAAGCGGGCGGCGACGGCCTCACGCAGTTCGCCCCAGCGGGTCCAGTCCTTACGGGCCTCGGCGTGCTCGGGGATGCCGAGGAGGGTGACGAACTCGTCGTAGAACTGCGCCTCCAGGGCGCCGACCGCCATGTACCTGCCGTCGGCCGTCTCGTACGTGCCGTAGTAGGGGCAGCCGCCGTCGAGGAGGTTGGCGCCGCGCCGGTCCTGCCAGCCGCCGGCGGCGAGCATGCCGTGGATCATCGCGGCGAGGTGGGAGGTGCCGTCGACGATGGCGGCGTCGACGACCTGGCCGGTGCCGGTCGCGCGCGCGTGGTGGAGGGCCGCGAGGACGCCGACGACGAGGTAGAGGGAGCCGCCCGCGTAGTCGCCGAGCAGGTTGGCCGGGACGGCCGGGGGCTCGTCCGGGTTGCCGATCATGCCGAGGGTGCCGGTGAGCGCGATGTAGGCGACGTCGTGGCCGGCGCGGTCGGCAAGGGGGCCGTCCTGGCCCCAGCCGGTCATACGGCCGTAGACGAGCCGCGGGTTGCGGGTGTGGCAGGCCTCGGGGCCGACGCCGAGGCGTTCGGCGACGCCGGGGCGGTAGCCCTCGATCAGGACATCGGCGCGGGAGGCGAGGTCGAGGACGCGCGCGGGGCCGTCGGGCGCCTTCAGGTCGACGATCACCGAGCGCTTGTTGCGGTTGGTGATGTCGTACGCGGGGTCGATCGCGAGCCCCGGGCCGCCGGGCCGGTCCACGCGGACGACGTCGGCGCCGAGGTCGGCGAGGAGCATCGCGGCGAACGGGCCGGGCCCGATGCCGGCCAGCTCCACCACGCGTACGCCGGTGAGCGGGCCGTGCCCTGGCGTCTTTGCCATCCGGTCCCCAGATTGGTGTGTGACACGACTGATGTAACACCAGCGATGCTAGGAACGTGTTCCAGTAAGCACAAGACCCTGACGAGCAAGCGCTTAGCCAATCTGTGGCGCGCTCCCGCGTCAACGCTTGTCGAGCTCCGCCGTCAGCCGTTTCGGCGCGATCGTGCGGTAGCTCTCCTCGACCCAGTCGCACAGCAGCTCCGCGGCCGGGGCGCCTGTCTGCTCCAGGGGGACGCTGACCCAGCCCGCCTTGCCCAAGCCGTATCCGGCCGGCTCGGCGCCGGGGCAGGACAGTGCGTGGGCATGGGCGGCCTCGTCCCTGAGCTTGACGGTGATGCCCAGGGGATGGCTGCCGTCGTCGACACCGAGGAAGACGAACACCTTCTTGTTGACCTTCGCGACGGTCTCGCCCCAGGGGAACTCCTCGGCCGCGCCGGGCATGCCCAGGGCGAACTCGCGCACTTTCTCCCACTTCTTCAGGGCATTCCTGGCCACGGCCACGCGCTACCTCCCGGCCTCGTCGTCGGGCTCCGCACCCTTCACGCTAGCCTCGGCCACCGACAACGGCGCGTGGTGCGGGACCGAGGAGTGTCATGAGCAGGCCGAACAGGGCGGACCGTCCCTACGACATCGTGCTCTTTGGAGCCACCGGCTTCGCCGGGACGCTCACCGCCGAGTACCTCGCGGAGCACGCGCCGGAGGGCCTTCGCTGGGCGATCGCGGCACGCAGCGAGGAGAAGCTGGAGCGGCTGCGCGAACGGCTGCCCGGCGGCGAGCGCGTCGGCGTCCTGGTGGCGGACGTGTCCGACCCGGCCTCGCTGCGCGAACTGGCGCAGCACGCGCGCGTGGTGGCCACGACGGTGGGTCCCTACCTGACCTACGGCGAGGAGCTCGTCGCGGCCTGCGCGGACAGCGGGACGGACTACATCGACCTCAGCGGTGAGCCGGAGTTCGTGGACCTGATGTACGTCCGCCACGACGCACGCGCGCGTGAGACCGGGGCGCGGCTGGTGCACGCGTGCGGCTTCGACTCCGTCCCGCACGATCTCGGCGTCCAGTTCACCGTCCAGCAGCTGCCGGAGGGCGTGCCGCTGACGGTGGACGGGTTCGTGACCGCCGACGCCATGTTCTCCGGGGGGACGTTCGCGTCGGCCCTCAACCAGTTCGGGCGCGGGCCGCAGATGCTGGCCGCCGCGCGCGACCGCGCCCGGCACGAGCCGCGGCTGATGGGCCGCCGGGCGCTGGCCCCGACGGGCGCGCCCCGCTACTCCGGTGAGATCGGCGCCTGGGCGCTGCCGCTGCCGACGATCGACCCGCAGATCGTCCGCCGGTCCGCCAAGGCCCTGGACCGCTACGGCCCCGACTTCCGCTACCGCCACTACGCGGCCGTACGGCACCTGCCGGTCGCCATGGCCGGCGTCGCGGCCGTGGGCGGCCTCCTGGCCGCCTCCCAACTCCCGCCCGCCCGCCGCTGGCTGTCCGACCGCCTGAAGCCCGGCGACGGGCCGAGCCCGGAGAAGCGTGCCAAGAGCTGGTTCTCCGTGCGCTTCGTCGGCCGGGGCGGCGGCCGCACGGTCTTCACGGAGGTCTCGGGCGGCGACCCCGGCTACGACGAAACGGCCAAGATGTTCGCCGAGTCCGCACTCTGCCTGGCCCTCGACCCCCTCCCGCCGACCTCCGGCCAGGTCACCACGGCCACGGCCATGGGCAACGCCCTCACCGAACGCCTGCGCCGCGCGGGCATCGTGTTCCGGGTGGCGGCCACACGGTAGCTCAAAGGGGCCACTGCACAACGGTGTAGATCATCCCGCAGATCCAGGCGAACGCCGCCAGCACGGCCAGCACCAGCGCGGCCGTCACGGCACGCTCGACGGGGCGGTTGGGGTCGGCGAGGGGCTTGGGAGCACGGTGCGTCGTCATGCGCCCAGCTTGCCGACGGGGGCAGTGGGGGCACATCCGTACGGGTACTCAGAGCGCGTACTCAGTCCGTCCCGTGAGTATCACTGGGCAGCCGGTCGCCCAGCGCCGCTTCGAGGCGGTCCCGTACGGCGGGATCGGCGGCCTCGGCGGCGATACGGCCGACGAGAGGGCCGATCGCCCAGCCGGCGTGGTGGTCGAAGTACGGCGCGGGACCTGCCGTGTTGTGGGCGACCTTGGCCACCAGCTCCGCGAGGCGGAACACCGACTGCTCCTCCGGGGCGACGTCGGCGGCGCGCAGCCGTTCGAAGACCGCGCGGCCCGCGCTCCACCGGTCCCGGTCGCCGGACATCTCCAGTGCGGCGACGATCTCCGGCCTTCTGGGCCCGCCCGTCACCGCCGCTTCGAGGACACGGCTCGCCCAGGACACCGGATCCCGCTGCCGCTCGAACAGCGTGCGACCCCAGGACCGGCTCCGGTCCGCCCGCGCGCGGGCGGCGACTTCTTCATTCGGCGCCGTCACCTCCCGCAACACCCGCCGGCACAGCGCGTCCGCCCGCCGGGTCGTCTCCGGTAGGCGGTATTCGGGGGTCAGGGCGAGGGTGTGGGCGCAGGCGTTGTCGAGGGTGACGCGGTGGCCGACGGAGACGAAGACCGGCTTGACGGCCTCTCGGGTGCGCAGGGCGCGGCCGACTTCCTCCGGGCCGGAGAGGAGCGGGGAGGAGGATCCGCGCGGCGCGTCGGGGGTGTCGTAGGTGAAGGTGAAGGGGTTCTTCGCGACGCCGATCGTGGGGAGGCCGGTGAGGACGCCGAGGTGGGTGGCGAGGCCGAAGCGGCGGGGGTGGGCGAGGCCGTAGCCGTCGCAGACGACCAGCCCGGGCGGGCAGGGCAGGGAGTCGAGGGCGGCCAGGACGGTCGGGATCTCGCGGAAGGCGAGCAGGCCCGGTACGTAGGGGAAGGAGATCCGCCCCACGGCCGTCGACTCGGCGACGACCTCCAGGGTTGCCGCGTCCAGGACCACGGCCGCCGCGGCGACGACGTCGCGCTCGTCGTCGTAGGCCACGTCAACCCCGGTGACCCGGCCGGTTCCGGGCGGTGGTCCGGGCTCGTCGAGCACCACCCGCTCCCGCAGCTCGTCCTGGACGGCGCGGGCTTCCTCCTCGGTCGCGGGCCAGCCCGCGGGAATGCGTACGGTCGTCATGATGCGGACGAGCGTACGGGCCGCAGGCGTAGGCTCGCGATCATGTTCGTACTGGAGCTGACCTACACCGCCCCGCTCGACGCCGTGGACGCCCTGCTTCCGGCGCATGTCTCCTGGCTCGACCAGCAGTACGAGAAGGGCTACTTCCTCGCGTCCGGGCGCAAGAACCCTCGCGACGGAGGCGTGATCCTGGCCGTCGCGAAGGACCGTGCGGAGATCGAGCGGGTGACCACCGGTGACCCGTTCGTCACCGCCGGCGTGTGCGCCTACCGCGTCACCGAGTTCGCCGCCACGAAGACCGCGCCGGAGCTGGCACGGTACCGGGAGACGCTCGGCTGAGGGCTCAGCCCTTCCCGCCCAGCGCGCGCCGCAGCCGGCTCTTGTTCATGTCCGAACGGCCGTCGATGTTGCGGCGCTTGGCCTCCTCGTACAGCTGGTCGTAGGTGGGCCCCTGGGAGCCCTTGCCGGACCGCTGGCCGCCCCTCTTGCCGGACGACATGTCCTGGGTCGAGGTGCGGCTCGCGGTCCTGGACTCGCCGGACCGGGCGCGTTCCTTGTTCACGGTGCGCGCGGCGATCTCCTTGGCCCGCTCCGTGCTCTCCCCCCGTTCCTGCGCGCTCTTCTTGATGTGCTCGTACTGCCGTTCCCGTTTGGGGCTCGAACCGCGCGGCATGTGTGCTCACTCCCTCTCGCAGTCGGCGGCCGAGTACCCACTTTCCGGATCAGCTCTCCAGCCGGGCCACCCGTCCCCGCTCGCCCGCGGCCCAGCAGCCCAGGTCCGGGGTGCAGTCCACGGTGTCGTACGAGCCCGTGTCGACGGTCCGCCAGGTGCGGCCGCCGTCGGTGGTGAGGTCGGTGCCGGTGGGGCCGACCGCGAGGGCGGCCGTGCGGCTGTGCGGGAGCCAGGCGACGCCGGAGCGGTAGGCGGGGACCGGCGCGGCGGCGGGCTGCCAGGTGGCGCCGCCGTCGCCGGTGCGGGCCGCCGCGCGCGGGGAGGCCTGGTCGGGCCGGTAGTCGCCGCCGACCGCGAGGCCGTGGACGCGGTCACGGAAGGCGAGGGCGAAGACGCCCCGGGCCGGGTCGCCCGCCGGGATCGGCGTGTCGGTGGCCGTCCAGGTCAGTCCCCGGTCGGCGGAGTGCAGCACACGCGCGCGTGCGGCGCCGCCGGTGGCCAGCCACACGTCCTTGGGCCCGGAGGCCACCAGACACTGCCCACTGGCGGCGAACCCGGCCTCGCCCTCCAGTGCCTCGGGCATCCCGTCGTTCGGCAGGACCGTCCAGGAACGGCCGCCGTCGGACGTCGACAGGATGCGGAACTTCCCCTCCACCGGGTCGCTCATCGCAAGCCCGTGCCGGCGGTCGAAGAAGGTGAGGCAGTCGTAGAAGGCCCGCGGATCGGTGTTGCGGAAGGACTCGGTCCAGGTGGCTCCGCCATCGTCGGTGCGGTAGACGCGGGAGGCCTCGCCCTCCCCGATGGCCAGGACGACGGCCCGCCGCGCGTCGAACGCCTCCACGTCCCGGAACTGCAACTCGGCCGCGCCGGGCGGCGAGACGTTTCGCCAGGAGTCCCCGCCGTCCGTGGTGCGCAGTACGGTCCCCCCGGTTCCGGCCAGCCAGGCGGTGTCCCGGCTGACCGCGGCCAGCCCGCGGAACCGCACCGTCGTGGTGCCGCTGTCCTTCAGCTCCCAGTGCGCTGCCGCCCCCGGCGACTCCTGCCCCTGCGCGGGTACGGCCGTCAGCGCGGCCAGCGCCGCCCCGCACACCACCCCCGCGGCCGCCGTACGAAGCCTGCGTCCCGTTCGTCGCGTGTTCCCCGTGCGCCTCATGGCGGGCGAAGCTAGCCCACTGCCCGGTCGCCGTCCAGAAGGCCTCCCCCGCCCCACCGGGCCCGCGCGGACGAACCCGCCACTCCCCTGCATGAAAAGCGGTGACCGAGGTCACTCGCCCTCGGTGTGCACGGATTGGCGGATTCCGTCGTCTCTTCCAGTGCCAGGTCTCGTCCGCCCGGAGATACGTCCAGCCGTCACAAGGGAGCAAGGCGTTGTCCATCGTCATCGAGCAGCCCGTCGAGGCCCGTCTCGTCGCCGCCGCGCCGCGGATGCAGAGCATTCCCGCCACGCTGCACTACGACCGGAGCGACCCGTTCGCCGTCCGCATGACCTTCCCGGCTCCGGCCACCCTGGAGGGCGTGGAGGTCTGCTGGACCTTCAGCCGCGAACTCCTCACGGAGGGCCTCACCGAGTCCGTGGGCCACGGCGACGTCCGCGTCCGCCCCTACGGCTACGACCGCACCGTCCTGGAGTTCCACGCCCCCGAGGGCACGGCCGTCGTCCACGTCCGCACCGGCGAGATGCGCCGGTTCCTGGACGCCACGAGCGCGCTGGTGCCGGTCGGTCTGGAGCATCTTCAGCTCGACCTGGACCATGATCTGGCGGAGCTGATGCGCCAGGCGTGAGCGCTCCGCGGGTCGGGCCGCGGTGTGCCGTTCTTAATTCCGTTGACACCCGTTTCCCTGCTCCGTACGGTGTTCAACGGTTCTGTTGCCGTCGATCGGAGAAGGACGTTGCTCGTCTGAGGTCTTGAGACACCGCGTCACACCACACGTGTGTGCGCAGCGTGCGACCTCGGCGTTCGAGCCGTCCTCCGGAGCAGGGCCTTTTCTCATGCCCCGGACTCCCTCCGCCCGTAGGTCGCCGGTGTCTCGATACGCGTTTGCCATCGATCACTGCGAGCAACCGCGGAGGCATGCATGCCCAGTTCCATCACCTGTACGTCCCTGGCCTACGCCTGGTCCGACGGCACCCCCGTCTTCGAGGGCCTCGACGTCTCCTTCGGCTCCGGCCGCACCGGACTCGTCGGCGTCAACGGGTCCGGGAAATCAACCCTGTTGAAGCTGATCGCGGGTGAACTCACCCCGGCCGACGGCTTGGTGCGCGTCGCCGGCGAGGTCGGCTACCTCCCGCAGAACGTCACGCTGGACACCACGCTCAGCGTCGACGAAGCCCTGGGCATCGCCGCGCAGCGGGCCGCGCTGCACGCCATCGAGGCGGGCGACGTGGCCGCGGAGCACTTCGAGACGGTCGGCGACGACTGGGACGTGGAGGAGCGCGCGCTCGCCACGCTCGGCGAACTCGGGCTCGACCACATCGGATTGGACCGCACCATCGGCGAGGTGTCGGGCGGCGAGTCGGTGCTGCTGCGGCTGGCCGCGCTGCTGCTGCGCCGGCCGGATGTCCTGCTGCTGGACGAGCCCACCAACAACCTCGACATCTACGCACGCAAGCGGCTGTACGCGGCCGTCGCGGCCTGGCCGGGCGTGCTGGTCGTGGTCAGCCACGACCGCGAACTCCTCGAACTCGTCGACCAGATCGCCGATCTGCACTCCGGGGAGATCACCTGGTACGGCGGCAACTACTCGGCGTACGAGGCAGCGCTCGCCACCGAACAGGAGGCGGCCGAGCGCATGTTGCGCGTGGCCGAGGCCGATCTGAAGAAGCAGAAGCGCGAACTGGTCGACGCCCAGGTGAAGTTGGCCCGCCGTAAGCGGTACGGCCAGAAGATGTGGGACCAGAAGCGCGAGCCGAAGATCGTCATGGGGGCGCGCAAGCGGGCGGCGCAGGAGTCCGCGGGCAAGCACCGGATCATGCACGAGGAGCGGCTCGCCGAGGCCAAGGAGCGGGTCGACGAGGCGGTGGAGGCGGTACGGGACGAGGACGAGATCCGTATCGACCTGCCGTACACGGCCGTGCCGCCGGGCCGTACCGTCCTCACCGTCCTGGATCTGGAGCTCGCGTACGGGGCGCGGGTGGCCGGCGGGCTCGATCTGCGCGGCCCGGAGCGGATCGCGCTGATCGGGCGCAACGGCGCGGGCAAGACCACGCTGCTGCGCACGATCGCCGGGGAGCTGGCGCCGGTGTCGGGCGAGGCGACGGCGCATGTTCCGCTGCGGTTCCTGCCGCAGCGGCTGGATGTCCTGGACGGCGAGCTGACCGTCGCCGAGAACGTGGCCCGGTTCGCGCCGGGCGCCACGAACAACCGGATCAGGGCCCGGCTCGCCCGCTTCCTGTTCCGGGGCGCCCGCGCCGACCAGAAGGCGACCACGCTGTCCGGCGGCGAACGCTTCCGGGCCGCACTGGCGGCGCTGATGCTGGCCGAGCCCGCCCCGCAGCTGCTCATGCTGGACGAGCCGACGAACAACCTCGACATGGCGAGCGTGCGTCAGCTCACCACGGCCCTGGAGTCGTACGAGGGGGCCCTGATCGTGGCGAGCCACGACATCCCGTTCCTGGAGTCGATCGGCATCACCCGCTGGCTGCTGCTCGACGGGGAGCTGACGCACATCACGCCGGACGCCGTCGGGGATCCGCTGTAGCGGGAAGGAGGCGGCGCGGAGGTGATCTTCACCGGGGCTCCGCGCCGCCTCCCCGACGTCCCCGCGCAGCATCTCAGGAGGGCCACAGCCTGGTGACGAGGGTTTTGTCGGGGCCGATCCGGCCTGCATGATGGCGGACCGGCGCTGTATGACGGCGTCCACACCTGCCGCCGATTCGGAGATCCCCCGTGCCCAGCAAGAAGGCCCTCGTCCGCCGCCCCAGCCCGCGCCTCGCCGAAGGCCTGGTGACGCACATCGAGCGGGAGAGCGTCGATGCCGACCTCGCGCTGGAGCAGTGGGAGGCGTACACCGAGGCCCTGCGCGCGCACGGCTGGGAGACGGTCGAGGTGGACCCGGCCGACGACTGCCCGGACTCGGTGTTCGTCGAGGACACGGTCGTCATGTACAGGAACGTCGCGCTGATCACGCGCCCGGGCGCCCAGTCCCGGCGCGCCGAGACGATCGGCGTCGAGGAGGCCGTGGCCTCGCTCGGCTGCTCGGTGAACTGGGTCTGGGAGCCGGGCACGCTGGACGGCGGCGATGTGCTGAAGGTCGGCGACACGATCTACGTCGGCCGGGGCGGCCGTACCAACGCGGCCGGCATCCAGCAGCTGCGGGCCGCCTTCGAGCCGCTCGGGGCGCGCGTGGTCTCCGTACCGGTGACCAAGGTGCTGCATCTGAAGTCGGCGGTCACCGCGCTGCCCGACGGGACGGTGATCGGCCAGATCCCCAAGATCGACCGGCCGTCGCTGTTCCCGCGCTTTCTGTCGGTGCCGGAGGAGTCCGGCGGCCATGTGGTGCTGCTCGGCGGCGACAAGCTGCTCATGGCCGCGAGCGCGCCGAAGACGGCGGAGCTGTTCACCGACCTCGGCTACGAGCCGGTCGTGGTGGACATCAGCGAGTTCGAGAAGCTCGAAGGATGTGTGACATGTCTCTCGGTGCGGATGCGGGAGCTGTACGCCTGACCGAGTGAATCCCTCACTCCGCCGGCCCCGGGACCTGCGATTCCCGGGGCTCTTTGGCATGCCCTCGGACCCTTGCGGAACAGCACCTGATCAGCGATCTTTACAGCGTTCTTAACCTACGGCTTCGTAACCTACGGATTCGTAGCCTACGATCCCGTAGGTTCGCCTACCGCAAGCCGGTTTCCTCCGCTCGTGCCACGTCCCCCTGGAGTTCCCGTGACGATCACTTCTCCGCACCTCGGCAGCCCGTCCGCCGCCTGGACCGACGCCCGGCTGCTCTACGCGCTTGAGGAAGTGGTCGAACAGGAACTCAACCGGCACCTGAAGGTCGCCAAGGACTGGATGCCGCACGAGTACGTGCCGTGGAGCGACGGCCGCAACTTCCCCGGCCAGTTCGAGGACGGCGAGGCCTGGGAGAAGGAGCAGTCCAAGGTCACCGAGATCGGCCGGATCGCGCTCGTGGTGAACCTCCTCACCGAGGACAACCTCCCCAGCTACCACCACGAGATCGCCTCCCTGTTCGGCCGCGACGGCGCCTGGGGCACCTGGGTGCACCGCTGGACCGCCGAGGAGGGCCGGCACGGCATCGTGATGCGCGACTACCTGCTCACCTCGCGCGCGGTGGACCCGGACAAGCTGGAAGAGTTCCGCATGTCCCACATGAGCGAGGGCTTCGAGTCGGACAACCGTCACTCGATGCTGCACTCGGTCGCCTACGTGGCCTTCCAGGAGCTCGCGACCCGCATCTCGCACCGCAACACCGGCCACCAGAGCGGCGACCCGGTCTGCGACCGCATGCTGGCGCGCATCGCGACCGACGAGAACCTCCACATGGTCTTCTACCGGAACCTGCTGAAGGCCGCCTTCGAGCTCGCGCCCGACCTGACCATGCAGGCGGTGCGCGACGTGGTCGTGAACTTCCGCATGCCCGGCCACGGCATCCCCGGCTTCGAGCGCGCCGCCGCCCAGATGGCGATCGGCGAGGTCTACAACATGCGGATCCACCACGACGACGTGCTCCAGCCCGTGCTGCGCTTCCTGAAGATCATGGAGATCGACGGGCTCGGCCCCGAGGGGCAGAAGGCCCAGGAGGAACTCGGGCTGTACATGGGCGGTCTGGACGCGGAGGCCCTGAAGTTCGACGAGAAGCTGGCCGCGCGCAAGGCGCGGATGGCGGCGCGCGCCGCGGGCTGACGCCCGCCGGAATTTTCCTTGGGCGAGATCGCGGGCCTGCGGCATCATGCAGGCCATGCGTGAGAACAGCAGGTCGGAACAGGCGGTCGGATTCCTGCTCGGGCTGGTCGGCGAGGACACCGCCGCACGGGTCCGGGCCCGGACCGGCCTGCCCGGCCCGGAGGCCCCGGAGGCGTCCCTGCGGCGGCTCCAGCGCGCGTGGAACTGGTCCCGCCTGCTGCCGGCCTCGGTGGCGCTGTGGATCCTGGAGAACGACGATCCGTCGCTCAACGCCGTGGTGTGGCCGCACCTGGAGCGGGACCCCGGTCTGCGCCGCGCCGTCGTCCGCGGGCTGCCGTTCGGGCCCGGCCGCACCGACCCGGTCCGGGTGGACGCCCTGCTCATGGGCCAGGAGCCGGAGGTTCCCCGGAGTTACGTCCGTCTCGGCCTCGTCGGCTGTCTGCGCGCGGTCACCTCGATGGGCGAGGGCCGCGCCGCCGCCTCGATGGTCCTCACCCGCGACGACTGGCGGACGGCCGGCGAGGCCGACAGCGAGCGTCCGCTGCCCGGGTACGCGCGCTGGGCGCTGTCCGTGCGCCCCGACTGCCCGCCCTCGGTACGGGCCGGATTCGGCTCGCACGCCAAGTTCGCCCACCGGCTGCGGCAGGCGGGCGTGCTGGAGGGAGTGGAGCGCTTCGCGCTGTCGTACGACCCCGCCGTCAGCGTTCTGGAGGTGCTGGGGATGGGGCGGACCCTCTTCCCCCGGCATGTGCGCGAGGCCGAGGACGCGCTGCGGCCACTCGTCCAGGAGCACCTGGGCGACCGCGAGGAGGCCTGGGCGGTGCTGGCGCAGCTGATGGAGACGTTCCACGGCACCGCACCCGAGCTGGTCGTCACCGCGGGCGCCATCGCCTGACCCGGCGAAAAGGGGGGCGGGGCGGCCGGATTCGAACCGGCGTGTTCTGGTTTTGGAGACCGGTGCGCCTGCCTCTGCGCTACGACCCCGCCCTTGGGGGCAGATCGTAATGCCTTGGCCCGTTGTCAGTGGGTCCTGGTACCAATGATCCACGGGGGACAACGGGCACGGGGGGCTTCGCATGGCGTACGGGGAGCGGGGGCGGCGTGTCCCTGTGGTCGACCTCGCCGACCGCAGGGCGCTTGAGCGGTACCGCCCGGCGGATGCGGGGACGGTCGAGGAGGCGCGTCGGCTGAAGGAGGCCGCGCTGCTGGACTTCGGGCTGACCGAGTCGGCCGTGGCGTCCTGGCTGTACGCGAAATGCCACCACCAGATCGCGACGACGGCGGTGGACACGGCCGCCGTGGTGGCCTCCGGCGACGGCTCCTGTCTGCTGCTGTTCAACCCGGACTTCTTCGTCGGACTGGGCCTGGACGGCGTGAAGTTCGTGCTGTTCCACGAGGCACGCCATCTGGTGCACCGGCATCTGTTCGCCGACCCGGAGCTGCGCGCCGACCCGGTCTTCGAGCTGGCCGCGGAGGTGTCCATCAACCAGGTGGCGCTGGTCCGGCTCGGCCGTCGCGAACTGCCCCTGCTGGACGGCCGGCCGACGGGCGTGGACCCGCGCGCGGTGCACGAGCTCTACCGGGCCGACCTGACGGCGCACGGCCTTGAGCCGCTGGACTACGAGGCGTTCACCGCGACGGACATGCGGGTGTACGGCGAGCTGAAGCGGATGCACCGCCCGCCGGTGCCCGAACGGCGGCTGTGTCTGCACCTGGTGGACGGGGCGGTCCCCGCCGACCAGGAGACCGTCGACGCGATCGGCTCCTCCGCGCTGCTCAACTCCCTGCTGGCGGCCAGGCGCGGGCACACGGGCGCCGAGCGGGAGCTGCTGGACCTGATGGGCCGCACCGAGGACGGCAACCCGCGGGCCGCGAAGCTGTGGGGGCAACTGGGCGCGGGCATCCTGCGCGGCGAGACCACGCGCACGCGTACGGTCCACTGGTGGCAGCGCTGGCTGGTCGACGTGCTCGCCTCGAAACTGCGCGAGGGCGAGCGGCTGGTGTACCCGAAGAAGCGGGGCGCGCTGCTCGCCGCCCTCGGCCAGGACCCGATGCTCTCGCGGCGCGGCCCGGTCCGCGACAAGGTCCTGGTCATCGCCTACGACACCTCGGGCTCGATGCCCCGCCACGTGATCACCTGGCTCACCGAACTCGTCGGCCGCATCGACGGCGTGGAGGCGCACTGGCTGTCCTTCGACGGCGTGGTGATGCCCTTCAGGCCGGGCGAGCGTGTCTACGGCGGAGGCGGCACCAGTTTCGGGGCGGTCGCCGACTACGTCGAGGGCCGCACGGAGGTGAACGGCCGCCGTTTCGAGCAGACCCCGGACGCGGTCGTCGTCCTCACCGACGGATACGCGCCCCCGATCACGCCCGCCGAGCCGGAGAAATGGATCTGGCTGATAACGGAGGGCGGCAGTGAGTGGCCCGAGACGCACACCCCCGCGATGGACTGCCATCGCGTGACCACAGGATCGCGGTAAATGACCAACCGGACACAGCAGTTGACGGCCTCGCGCCTGGAGTCCTTCATCGACGCGATGATCGACCTGGGTCAGACCGGCCAGGTCTTCGGCGAGCACGGCATCGGCAAGACGGCAACGTTCTTCTCGCACATCGGGCGGGCGTACCCGGACACCACCCTGGTGTACGTCCCGGCGGCCAACCTCACCCCGGACGACCTGCTGGTCAACGCGCCGGTGCGGGACCCGCACACCGGTGAACTCGTGCTGCGCCAGCTGGTGATGAGCCAGCTGAAGCCGGGCAGCCCGTTCGTGCTGCTCATCGACGACTCGTTGCAGGCGGGCGACACGATCCAGTCGCAGCTGATGCAGATCGCCTGCAACTGGACGCTCGGCGAGCACGATCTGCGGGCGCTCGGCTGCGTCGGTGTCTTCCTCGCCGACAACGAGTCACTCGCCGAGACGTCGGCCCGGCGCAGCGACCTGGCGCTGCTCGACCGCATGGTCACCCTGCGGATCACCGCCAACGACACGTCCTGGCGGCGGCATCTGGCGGCCAAGTACCGCCCGTGGGACCTCGGGCCGGTGTTCACGCTGTGGGCCTCGCTGCCGCCCTCGCTGCGCGAGCTGCTCTCCCCGCGCACGCTCGATCACATCCTGGCCAACGCGCGCGAGGGCTTCCCGCTGCGCTGGGGCCTGCCCCTGGTCGACGGCGAGCGGCTGCGGCTGGCCGAGTCCGGCCCGGACGGCAGGCCCGGGCAGAACCGCACGGCCGAGATCCTCGACCGGATCGCCGAGTCGCTGGGCGTGGCCAACCCCTCGACGATCCCGGACCCGGTACGGCAGGTCGTGCGGGCCGCGCTGCGGGGCCGCTGGACGGTGCTGCTCCAGGGCCCGCCCGGGTGCGGCAAGACGGAGCTGGTGCGGCAGACGCTGCGGGAGGGGCTGGGCCGTGAGGCGCTGTACTTCTCGCTGCCGGTGACCAATGTCGAGGACCTGTGCGCGCCGGTGCCCTCACCGGACGGCACGCTGGAGAACCTGCTGGCGGCGAAGTTCACCGGGCCCGAGCCCAAGGCGATCGTGTGGGACGAGTACAACCGGCCCAAGGACAAGGCCGCGTTCGCCAAGCTCATGGAGGTCACCCAGGAGTGGTCGCTGGCGGGACGGCCGATCGAGAACCTGCGCGCGCAGATCGCCGTCCAGAACCCGCCGTACCACCTGGGCCGCAAGCTGCTCGTCGCCCGGAACAACATCGCCCAGGCGACCCGCTTCACGGCCTCGCTCCAGGTGGCGCCGGAGGACATCCCGGCCAACGAGTGGCTGCTCGCGCGGTACGGCTCCGACGCCGAGACGGTGCTGGAGTGGTGGAAGCACGACATCGACGACGAGGGCCGCGCCTGGATCACCAAGCGCACCCTGGAGCGGCTGATCAAGCTGCACCGGCGGGGGCTGCCGTTGGAGATGGCGACGGTGTACCTGGGCGACGGCGAGTACGCGCCGGTGCCGCTCACGGCCCTGATGGACCGGCTGAACGGCCGGCCGGTCACGGGCCTGCGCGAACTCGCCCGCGACGCCGACGCGTGGGAGGCCCGACTGCGCAGGGCCGCCGAGCACTCCGAGGAGGGCGCCGACGACAGCGACGTGGTGCACCAGATCCTGGCCAACGCCGAGCTGTCCCAGCTGAAGAAGCACCGCACGGTGGTGATCCGCCTGGTGGCCCTGCTGCCGGCGAAGCTGCGGGCGACGTACCTGGTGGGGGCGGATCAGAAGCAACAGCGGTTCTGGACGGAGATATTCATGGCGCTGCCGCGGTGAGGCTCAGGCTTTTGGGGCTGCCGTGCGGTGCACGCTGCGGACCGCCGCCACGTCCGCCGGGACCGTCGGCGGCGGGACGTGGGCGCTCAGGGCCTCCAGTCGGCGCTTGATGCTGGCGGCGATGCCCTGGCCGAGGACGAAGCGGGTGGCGGTGGCGGCACCGGGGGCGGCGTCCAGCAGACGGTGGGCCTCGCGGCTGCGCAGGCCGGTGTGGCTCAGGACCAGGTGGGCGAGGCGGTGTTCGGCGGCCGTGAGGGCCTCGGCGATCGTCTCGGCTGCCGTCAGGTCGAGGTGGTTGTCGCTCGCGCCGAGCACGGCCGCGGCCCGCACCCGGCCGAGGTCGAGCAGGGTCGCACCGGCCGTGGTCGCCGCCGCCACCAGCCGGGCCGCCGCCCGGGGCCCGATGCCGTTGCTGGCCACGGACAGCCGGCTGAGCCGGCCGTTGGGGGCCCGGTCCAGGGCGTCGGCGAGGCGGAGGGCGCCCGCGTCGCCCAACCGGGCGGCGGAGACGTAGAGTTCGTCGATCGCGCCCGCGGCGAGCACGGCCGCCAGCGGCTCCGCGCCCGCCTCTCCCAGCGGGTTGCCGCCGACGAAGAGCCGCTCGATCCGGCGCCCGTGGGCGGCGGCCGTCAGCAGCGCGTCGGCGAGGGCGGCGGCACCGGCCGCGTCGAGTCCCGTCTGGACGAGGTCGAGGGTGCGCAGGGACCGGGCGGACTCGATGAGTTCCGCCGCCGCACGCCCTCCCCCGCTGCCCAGCGGGTTGCGTTTGAGCCACACGCCGGTGACCACCTGCGGGGAGGCGCGCAACTGGTCGGCGATACGGCAGGCGCCGCCGGAGGTGATGCCGTTGCAGCCCAGGTACAGCGTCTCGACGTCCGCGCCCGTCCCGGCCACGGCGGCGGCACCGTCGTCGCCGAGCGCGTCCGTGCCGAGCAGCAGGTGCCGTACCGGGGCCGGGCCCTGGGACAGGGCCTCGGCGACCAGGGCGGCGCCGTCCGCGCCCAGGGCCTGCTTGCACAGGTCGAGCCGGCCGTCGGGCAGGGCGGTCCCGGCCGTGAAGTCCCGGCGCTCCTCGACCGGTTGGCCCGAGCGCAGCCACTGGAGCAGCGGGGCGAGATCGACGAGCGGGCGCGGCACGACGTGCGGCACCCCGGCGAAACCCTTGCCCTCGCTCACCACTCCGCCTCCTGGTAGTCCTTGAGGAACACACCGGAGACGGGGTCCCCGGCCTCTCCCCGCACGATCGGGTCGTACACGCGCGCCGCCCCGTCCACGATGTCCAGCGGTGTACGGAACCCGGACTCGGCCATCCGCGCCTTCTTCGGCGCCGGATTCTCGTCGGTGATCCAACCGGTGTCGACGGCGCACATGTGCACGCCCCGCTCGGCGAGTTCGGCGGCACTGGTGCGGGTGAGCATGTTCAGGGCGGCCTTGGCCATGTTGGTGTGCGGATGGCCGGCCATCTTGTTGCGGACGGCGAACCGGCCCTCGACCGCGGTCACGTTGACCACGTACCGGCGCGGGTGCGGCGAGGCGAGCAACAGCGGCAGCAGCCGGTCGCACAGCAGCGCGGGGGCAAGGGCGTTGACCAGCTGGGTCTCCAGGACCTCGGCCGGGTCGAGCGCGCCGAGCCGGGCCGACCAGGAGTTCTCCGGGGACGGGTCGGGCAGCAGCCCGGCCTCGTCGGCCTCGCGCAGCGCGGCGGGCAGGGCGGCGGCCCCGCTCCCCAGCATCCGCAGCGGGGTGAAGCCGGGCGCCTGCCGGGCCCCTTCGGGCAGCGCGTCGTACTCCCCGGCCGCCAGCAGCGCGTACGACTCGGGTGGCCGCCGTACGGTCTGGGCGGCGTTGTTGACGAGGATGTCCAGCGGTTCGCCCGCGGCCCGCAGCTCCTCGCACAGGCCGAGCACCTGGCGCGGGTCGCGCAGGTCGACGGCGAGGACGGTCAGCCGGTCGAGCCACTTCGCGCTGCCCGGCTCGGCCCGGAAGCGGCGCACGGTGTCGTGCGGGAAACGGCTGGTCACCAGCAGTTCCGCGCCGTCGCGGAGCATCATCAGCGCCAGCTGGAAGCCGATCTTCACCCGGCCGCCGGTGAGCAGCGCCCGGCGCCCGCTCAGGTCGGTGCTCAGCGCGCGCCGGGCGGTGTTGTCGGCGGCACACCGCGGGCACAGCCGGTGGTAGAAGGCATCGACCTGTCGATACGGGGACTTGCAGACATAGCAACTGCGCGGCTTGTGGAAAGCCCCCGCGCTGCCGGAGACGGCCAGCGGCGCGTCCTCCCGGCGGTCCCGGGCGCCCGTCGCGGTCGCGGCCATGACGGCGGCGTCGGCGGCCGATGCCTCGGCGCCGCGGGTCTTGCGCCGGCGCAGCCGCCCGTCCCGGGCGAAGGAGGCGGCGACCTGCTCGGCCCGCAGCCGGACCGGGTCGTCGACGGGCAGGGCCCGCAGCCGGCCGACCGTGCGGTGGAAGGCGGCCAGCTCCTCCTCGTCGATGCCGTCGCCCATGTTCCCGCCCCGTGTGTGCCGTCGTGCCTGTGGTGGGCCCCGGCCGGATTCGAACCGGCGTGACCGCCCTGAGAAGGCGGCGAGTCTGCCTCTGCTCTACAGGGCCCCCGACGCGGTCCCGGGGATCGGATTCGAACCGATGTGTTCCGCCTGGGCAAGGCGGGTGCGCCTGCCTCTGCGCTACGCCCGGGTGCGCCCCCGGATCCTAACCGCACGCCGCTCGGCCGGTCGCACCGATTTACGACCGGCCCGGACGGTGCAACGGTGCCCGAAGGGGGTGACACACCATGGCCCAGACCCATGAGTGGATGTTCTACGAGGTCATGTGGCGCGGCTGGGCAGGGCGGGACCGGGTCCCGTATCCCGTGCCCTGGTGGGCGCAACAGGCCTTCCGGCGCTGGAGCGACGACTTCGACTCCGGCACCTACGAATCGAAGGAGGCGGCCTTCGCCTCCAACGCCCTGTACCGCTACTGGCACATGGTCGGGGTGAAGGACCACCGTCAGGAGTCCCTGATCGGGCAGGCCGGCGAGATCGAGCCGGTCTACGACAAGTACTGTCTCTGCTTCTTCCTGTACGAACCGGCGACGGGCAGCCTGCGGCTGCCCCAACTCCCGGACGGCGGGCAGGTGGAGCAGCGGATGGAGGCACCGCATCTGCCGGTCGTGCTGACGACGTTCCGCACACCGGAGGAGGTCGAGTTCGTACAGCGCACGTTCGCCGCCCCGGTGGGGCCCCGGCAACGGGACCTGACCGTCACGCGGGTGACCGTGGGCAGCCCCACGGGGCAGCTGCGCGAGGGGCTGCTCTGCGCGGCGGTGCTGCCGGCCGGCCCGAGCGGCTTCCAGCGGCACGACCGCAACGGACGCCAGATCACCGACCGCCGGCTGACCTTCCTGCGCTATCTGCCGGACGAGCAGCGGGTGGAGACCAACTCGGGCTGGGGCCCGGTCTTCGACACCGCGCCGGAGCAGTTCGGGGTCTACGGCAACACGGACTTCTCCTTCGACCCGGACGCGTACCTCACCCGCAGCGCGTTCCACGACCTGGTCGTGGGCGGCAAGCTGAACGGCGCGCTGGAGGCGCAGGACCAGGTGGCAGGCCTGTGCAGCGCGGTGTTCGGGTGGCCGTTCCGGGTGGCGGAGGACGAGGTCTTCGAGATCGGCGTCCGCCTTCCGGTGGACGTCTTCAGCGGCTCCGCCGACCTCAGTGAGCTGCGCGGACCGTCGACGGCCGAACTGGAGTCCGCGAGCCGGGACTTCTGGACGGCGAAGCTTCTCGAACAGGGGCTGCAGCCCGGACTGCCGCGTCCCGTCGGCCACTTGACGGACCTGTTCCGGCAGGCGCGCTCACAACTGCTGATCCTCTCCGACCACGGCGAGATCCATCCGGGCCCCACCGTGTACGACTCCTTCTGGATCCGCGACTCCTCCGTCGAAGCGACGGCCTGCTCGCTCGTCGGCGACGCGGCCCTGGCCGAAGGGCAGTTGGGCACCCACTACCCGCTGAGGTTCAACCGCGGCACCGGCCGGATCGGGCCGTGCGCCGAGTACGGCTTCTACGGCGGCCCGCACGAGAAGGACGACCGGGAGTGGGACAGCAACGGCCAGGCGCTGTGGGCGATCGGCCGCTACGACCGCACCAGCGGCCCGCGCACGGCCTTCGGCGCCAAGCTGTACGTCCCGTACGTGCGCGACGCCGCCCGCTGGCTGCGCGACAACCGCGACCAGTACGGCCTGCTGCACAGCGGCTGGAGCGCCGAGCACCTCGGCGAGCGCGACAAGCCGCACTACTGGGACGACCTGTGGGCACTGGCCGGGCTGTACGAGGCGGCGCGGCTGGCCGAGCGGATCGGGGCGCCCGAAGTCCCGGAACTGTGGGGCATCTTCGACGACGTCAAGCGGGCCACCGGTGACTCGGTCCGCTGGGTGCTGGGCGAGCAGCGCGGGCGCGGCGCGTGGGAGACGTACATTCCGACCGGGCCCGCGGACGTGGGGCGGCTGGACTCGACGATGATCGGCACGGCCGCCTACTTCCATCCGCTGCGCCTGCACATGGGCAGCAAGCTGGGCGACGACATCGACACCGCGGCCCGCTTCACGCTCGACACGATGTACGCGCACTGCGTGACGGGCGGCTTCCGGCACGACGCGGCCTGGTACGCCTATGGGCCGTATCTGACCATGCAGTTGGCGCACGCGTATCTGCTCGCCGGGAATCCGGGGCGCATGGACGCGCTGCTCGGCTGGACGGTCGGCGCGGGCTTCCCGGCCGTGGCCGGACGGCACGCGGCGCTGGGCGCCTGGAACGAGCAGCACGCCTACCCGGTGGCCTCCGACTTCCACGAAGCGCCGTACGGCCGTTGGTACATGGGGGACATCCCGCACGGCTGGGCGGCGGCCGAGTATCTGCTGCTGATCCGCGACATCCTCTTCTTCGAGGCCGACGAGGACCGCGACCCGCACCTGTACATCGCGCCGGGGATACGGCCGCACTGGGTGCCCGGCGGTGAACCGGTGACCGTGGAGACGGCGCCGACCCTGTTCGGCTCGCCGTTCGGCTACCGGCTCGCGCACGACCCGGCGGAGCGGACGGTGACGGTGGAGGTCACGCAGGCGCCCGAAGGGGTGCGGTTCGTTTATCCGTGCGCCTTCGGCGAGGTGCGGGCGGCGTCCGCGGACGGACGCGAACTCGCGGTGACGGGCCGGGACGTACAGGTGCCGGCCGGGACGCGGCGGTTCAGTGTGACGTACGCCTGATCGCGAGACGCTCCTTCTCCGACAGGCCGCCCCAGACGCCGAAACGCTCGTCGTTGTCGAGCGCGTACTCCAGGCAGGCGGAGCGGATCGGGCACAGGCCGCAGATCCGCTTCGCCTCCCGGACGGAGCTGCCCGGCTCGGGGAAGAAGAAGTCCGCCCCGGTCTGCGCGCACAACGCCTCTTCCTGCCAGTTGAGGTCGGGCGTGGTGAGTGTGTCGAAGTACATGGCCTGAAGCGTGCCGGGCGGCGAAAAACGTTCGATCAACGCCGGATCAACGCCTCGCGGCGGGGCCCCGGGCGACCGCACGATGATGGACCGGCCGCGCGCCCGAATGCACGGCGGCGCGCGGCACAGACCTCCGCGCGGCGTGTCAGCCCTCCTGCGTCGTGCCCTTGAGCACCGCGAAGCGTGCGCCGAAGGGGTCCGCCAGCTTGGCCATACGGCCCACGCCCGCCACGTCCGTGGCGGGCATCCGGACGGTGCCGCCCAGCTCCAGCGCCTTGCTCACCGCGACGTCGGTGTCCGTGACCTCGAAGTACGGCAGCCAGTAGGGCTCGGTCTCGGTTCCGGTCGGGTCGGCGGCCAGCGGAACGAGGCCGCCGAACATGGCGTCGTCGCCGGTCCCCGCGGGGTTGATGCACGTATAGACGCCGCCGGGGAAGGTCATGGCCGAGGTCTCCCAGCCGAACACGGAGTCGAAGAAGGCGGCGGTCCGGGCGATGTCCGGGGTGTACAGC
The DNA here is from genome assembly GCF_040686775.1 of Streptomyces sp. NPDC079141. NCBI lineage: Bacteria > Bacillati > Actinomycetota > Actinomycetes > Kitasatosporales > Streptomycetaceae > Streptomyces > Streptomyces sp. NPDC079141. The sequence goes on from NZ_JBFBLP010000007.1 coordinate 129,829, forward strand.
TCGACCCAGCACAGGGAGCCGGGGTCGCCCACCACGTCCAGGCCCTTGAGGGCGGCCGGCTGCCAGACCCCGAAGTGCACGCCCGCATGGTCGGCGAGGATCGCCATCCGCCCCTTGTCCATGACGTCGTCGGGCGGCATGAGCACACTGCCGTGGTGCTCCTCGACCGCCTTCGCGGTGGCGTCGACGTCCGGACTCTGGAAGTACACGGTCCAGGCGGGCGGGCCCTGCTCGGCCGTGGTCTGCATGCCGCCGGCGGCGGTGCGGCCGTCGAGCTGGAAGAAGCCGTAGCCGCCGGCCTCGGGTCCCGCCGACCGGAACTCCCAGCCGAAGAGGGCGCGGTAGAAGGAAGTGGCGCCGTCGATGTCGGCCGTACTGACATCGACCCAGTTGGGTGCGCCGTGGACAAAACGGGTGGTGAGCATGATGCCCTCCTCTGAGGGGTCCCGTCTCCTGCTCTGCCGAGTCTTCCACCGCCCACTGACAATCGCCGTCGGAGCGCGCCCTAGGCTGTCGGGATGTTCTTCGGCAGGCGCAGGGCGCAGAAGGAGCAGGAGCGGCGCGAGGAGCTGTCGCTGCGGCTGAGGTCGGCGCAGGCGGAGGTCCGGGCGGCCGCGGCCACGGAGATCGCCGAGGCGCCCGACCTGGAGTGGGCGGTGCGGGAGCTGGCTCGGGCACTGGACCGGGAGCCGACGCCGGAGACGTTCCACGACATCGCGTGGCCCTTCTCGACCGCGCTCCGCCGGGATCGGGCCACACGTCAGCACATCGAGCACATGTTCGCATCCCGCGTCGACGACCCCGCGGCCCTTGTGCAGGACTGGACCGCGCTCCTGGCGGAGTACGGGGCCGATACGGCCGTGGAAACGGTCGACGACGATCTGGCCGAGGACGTGCGCGGCAGGCTGGAGCGACTGCGCAAGCAGGGCTGGAGGCACCATGAACTGGCCCGGATGAAACCGGACTCCTATGCCTACATGGTCGCTTTCGGCACGGCCGTGGAACTGCTGCACGAGGCCATGCTCCGCGCGGTACCCCTCGCCTCCGACCAGGAAGAACGCAGCCGGAAGGAGACACAGGCCGCCTTTGCGCAGGCTCTCGCCCACGCCCCGGACAGCGAAGAGCGCTCCGAGATCCTCATCGCGCTGAGCGAAGGGCCCGACGACGAATCCTGGACGGATCGCCCCCTCGCCGCGCTGCACATCGAGGAGGCGCTCGCCCTGTGCCGGAGCGCGGAGCCCGACCGGGTGACGCTGGGCGTGGAAGCGCTGCACTGCATGCTCCTCTTCAACGACGCCCTGCGGCGCGGGGCGATCCGGGCGACGCTCGACCGGCTCTGCGTACCGGAGCAGGAGCCGTTCACGCTCAGCACCGCTCTGCGCTGCTACACCGTGCTCCGCAACCACCAGGAGATGGCCGACCCCCCGGTCGAGGTGTTCCTGACCGCACTGCACCACCCCGACGCCCGAGTGCGGGCCGCCGCCGCTTCGGGGCTGGATCCCATGGCGGGCGAACAGCCGCAGGAGGCGCGCGCGGTCGCCGAGCTGATCGACGTCATGGACCATGACCCCGACATCACGGTCGCGCGGTGCGCCGCACGCTCCCTGGCCCTGATCGTCTGCGCCGAGGAGGCCCACACCCGCACGGCATCTCGGGCTCTGGCCCGTAGGGCCGACGCGGAGGATGCGGGAATCCGTGCCGCCGTCGTGGAAGGGGCGCTCTTCCGGGAGGAGCCCGGAGCGTTCGCGCGGCTGACGGCGGAACTCCAACGGTCCGATGTCGAGCCCGCGTTCATCGCCGCGATCGAGTTCATCTGCGGTCTCGACGTCACGATCCCCGACGACGCACGTGCCGAGCTGACCGGACTCCTGGAGCACCTGGAACAGGCCGGCTGGGCCGAACTGCCCGCCGACGACGAGAACTACCCGGATCCCGAGGACCGGGAGGAGCTGCTGGAACAGGCCCTGGAGGCCCTCAGGCCGACGCCCGACGCACCAATGTCGTAGGCAGCACCACACTGTCCGCCGCCTCGTCCGCCGCCCCCAGCAGCAGCCGGGCCATCAACCGCCCCATCTCCTCGATGTCCTGACGCACCGTCGTGAGCGCCGGATCGGTCTGTTCCGCGACCGGCAGCATGTCGTCGAAGCCGACCACGGCCACGTCCTGCGGCACCCGCCGCCCGCACTCGCGCAGCACCCGCAGGGCGCCCGAGGCGGTGAGGTCGTTGGCGGCGAAGACAGCGTCCAAGTCGGGTCGGCGGTCGAGGAGTTCGCGCATCGCCCGCTCGCCCCCGCCCGGCGTGAAGTCGCCCTCGGCGACCAGCCCCGGGTCGGTGTCTCCCACGACGTCCCGGTAGCCGTCCAGCCGGTCCACCGCCGACGTCTGGTCGAGGGCGCCGGTGATGTGGGCGACGCGGGTGCGGCCGAGGTCGACGAGATGGCGCACGGCCTCGCGGGCGCCGCCCCGGTTGTCGCTGTCGACGTAGACGACACCGTCCTTGTCGCCGCTCCAGCCGGGCCGTCCGCCGAACACCGTGGGGATGCGGGCCTGTTGGATCAGTCCGGGCAGCGGGTCGTCGAGGTGGAGGGAGAAGACCAGCGCGCCGTCGACATGGCCGCCGGCCAGGTAGCGGGCGACCCGGGCGTGGTCGTCGCGGCCCTCGGTGAGGAGCAGGACAAGCTGGTTGTCGTGGGCCGTCAACTCCTTGCTGATGCCTCGAAGTTGCAGCGCGAAGAACGGGTCGGCGAAGACGCGGCTCTCCGGTTCGGCGACGACGACGGCGACGGCGTCGTGCCGCCGGGTCACCAGGCTGCGGGCGGCCTGGTTGGGCACGTACCCGAGCTCCTCCACCGCGCGCCGCACCCGCTCGACGAGGGGTTCGCGCACGCCGTCCCCGCCGTTGACCACCCGGGAGACGGTGGCCCGCGAAACTCCGGCCCGGGCGGCCACGGCCTCCAGGGTGGGGCGCGGGGCTGTGTCGGTCATCGGGACTCCTCACCGGCGGCTGCGGATCAGGATAGTCCCGGGCGCGCGAACGGGTGAGAGCGCTCTCTCGGGTGCGGAAATGGCTCTTGCGGACGCCGACGGCCACGCACACTTGCTGCCCCCGGGGCACACCGCGCGAACCGTACGACGCGGTGGTGGTCACCGTCGGGGACGGCTGGACCAATCAGACGCAACTGAACGCCGTGACCGCGGGTTTCCGGCACCTCGCCGCACTGCCGGGAGGGCAGTAAGCAGGGCTGCGCCACTGGAGCAGCACGGACGAGAGCATGTGGGCCTGCTCACCGGCCGACGCGGCGCACTCGGTCTCCGACTGCTACGCGCTGAACGTGTCCCGAGGGACCGTCTGGGCCTGCCCGTACACCCGCTTCCCGCTGCTGGAGATCGGCCCCGGCCACTCGGTCCGCGTGCGGGAGAACCCGGTCCGGTCCGGCCGTGGGTTTCGCCGTGCGCGGCGACCGCGTCGTGCTGTTCGGGCGCCGCGGCAAGGAGCCCCACGGCTCGTCGACTGCCGTCTCACCGACTCGGCCGTCGAGCCGCTGTCCGAGAGCCGGCTGGTCCGCCCCGGTGGCGAAGCGCTCGGCCGCCACCGGGTGGTCTCGCGCGGCGCCCGTCTCTACGTCCAGGAGGAACCGGCCACGGCCTGGTCCGTGCTGGACATCGGCTGATGTCAGTGCCGGTGCGCGGCGGGCGGCTCGTCGGGCTCGCTCTGCGTGTGCGGTGCGTGCGGCTCGTAGCCCGGGATGGTGCCGTCCGTCTTCTTCACCAGGAACAGCCCCACCATCCCCATGTCGGAGTGGCTCTGGACATGGCAGTGGTACATCCACGCGCCCGCCCCGACGCCCTCCCCCGCGATCACCTGGAAGCCGAAGGAGTCCGCAGGGCCCACGATCTTGTTGTCGATGACCTGGGTCGGATCGTCGGGGCCGGTGAGCATGCCGGTGCGGTTGTCCGCCCAGCGATGACCGTGCATATGGAAGGTGTGGTAGAACTCGCCGTGCGTGATCATCACGAACTCGACGCGATCGCCCACCGTGGCCTCGAAGTTGGGCCCGGAGTGCGCCGGCTTGTTGTTGATGAGCATGTCGTTGAAGACGATCGTGTGGGTCGCGTCGGGGAGGATGTCGCCCTTGCGGCGGACGATCACCGGACCGTACAGGCCCTTGCGGAGGCCGCCGGTGCCGTGTTCCGTGCCGACGACATGGTCGTGGTAGTGCCAGTAGCCCGCGCTGCCCGCCCGCCAGGTGCCGTCCTTGCGGCGGCCGGGGGCGTGGGTGCGCCAGGTGTAGGTGCGGGTGCCGCCGGGTTCGACGTCGCTCTTGTTCAACTTCGTTCCGTCGCTGGAGATTTCGTAGTCCAGCCCGTGCACATGCAGGCTGACCGCGACGTCCATGGTGTTCTCGAACTCGATGTGCAGCGTGTCGCCCTCGTTGAGTTCGATGAGCGGTCCGGGGATCGTCGCCTTCCCCTTCTCGAAGCCGTAGCCCAGCTGTCCGTCGGCGAGCTTCTCGGCGTAGAGCTTGATGTGTTTCACCTCGCCCCCGGCCGGGGCCGTCTTCGCCGGTGTGTCGGCGATCGCGGCCTCCGGAGCGAGGGACAACGATGTCGCGACGGCCGCGCCGCCCAGCAGCACCCGACGGTTGAACCCGCGTCTGTCCATGCGGAACTCCCCACCCTGATACGGAATTTGCGGAGACGCACCTGTGATGAACCTGTGCGACGGTACCGAGGGCGCCCTCGTTTTTCCACACCCAGGACAAAGTTCGTGCCATTGCGGTCATAGGTATTGGCGAGTCGTGCAAAGAGGTCTAGCTTCCTTGGCGCTGCTGCTGTGACCGAGGAGGTGCCCATGCACTTACGAGGGTTGAGCACGAGAAGACGGGTCTGTGCGGCGGGTGTGACCGCCGCGGCCGTCGTGGCCGGGCTGCTGTCCGGCCCTGCCGCGAGCGCGCGACCCGAACCACCGCTGACAACGATGTCCGTCAAGTCGCCGCCGGGCGGCGCGAATGTACGGGTGCTGATCTTCCACGGATCCGCCGCGGCCGGCGAGGAGTCGCCGGTCGTCAACGCCGGGATCGAGGCGATCGAGCGGATCGGCCTGTCCGGTCCGGCGAACCAGCGCTTCAAGGTCGAGGCCACGGACGACGCCTCGGTGTTCACCGACGAGACGCAACTCGGCCGCTACAACGCGATCGTGTTCCTGACCGGCGGCGGTGACGTCCTCGATCCGGAGCAGGAGGCGGGCCTTGAGGCCTACATGGAGGCGGGCGGCGGCTTCGTCGGCCTGCACGACGCGGCGCGCGCGGAGCCGTACTCGGACTGGTTCACCGGTCTGATCGGCGCGCGGCCTGCCGCCCCCAGCCCAACGACCGTACAGCGCGCCACGGTTGAGGTCGGTGACCGCCGGCATCCGGCCACCAAGGACCTGCCCGTGCAGTGGAAGCGTCCCGACCGGTGGCTCAACTGGACCACCAACCCGTCGGGCCAGGTGCACACCGTGGCCCGCGTCCGCGAGTCGACCTACCAGCCGGGCGCGAGCGCCAACGGCCCGGACCATCCGGTCAGTTGGTGCCGTGACTACGACGGCGGCCGCTCCTTCTACACCGGGATGGGCGGCACGGTCTCGTCGTACGACGAGACGGACTTCCGCACCCATCTGCGCGGCGCCCTGCTGTGGACGACCCGGCTGGTGCGGGCCGACTGCCAGGCCACGATCACCGGCAACTACCGGGCCGAGCGGCTCACCCAGCCCAACCAGCCAGGCCAGAACGACCAGATCGGCGAGCCGCACGGCCTGGTCACCGCCCCCGACGGGCGGGTGCTCTACATCGGCCGCGGCGGTGCCGACTCCTCCCAGCCCGTGGTCACCGACTGGAACAACCCGGACATCGGCAAGGGCAAGGGCGAGATCCACGTCTACGACCCGCAGACCAAGAAGGTCACCCTGGCGGGCGCGTTGACGGTGTTCGGCAACAAGGGCGGCGGCGACGAGCTGGTCAAGGTCGAGGAGGGCCTGCTCGGCATCGAGCTCGATCCCCGCTTCCAGGAGAACGGCTGGGTGTATCTGCACTACACCCCGCACGCACAGATCAACCGTGACACCCGCATGGCCGAGCGGCGCGTCTCCCGCTTCACCCTGGACCTCGCCACCAACAAGCTCGACCTGGCGAGCGAGAAGGTGCTGCTCAAGTGGCCGGTCCAGATCCACAGTTGCTGTCACTCGGGCGGCGGGATGGCCTGGGACTCCAAGGGCAACCTGTACATCGCGACCGGGGACAACAACTCCAGCCGGTTCAGCGACGGTTACTCGGGCAACAACCCCGAGCCGAACTACAAGGGCGTCTCCTTCGCCGACGCGCGCCGCACCGCCGGCAACACCAACAACCTCAACGGCAAGATCCTGCGCATCCACCCCGAGCCGGACGGCACATACACCCTCCCCGAGGGCAATCTGTTCACCGGCCGGGAGACGGACGAGGGCGGCGGCAAGACGCGCGGCGAGATCTATGTGATGGGGGTCAGGAACCCGGCCCGTATCTTCGTCGACCGGCAGACCGACATCCTCTACGCGGGCTGGGTCGGCCCGGACGCCGGCGCGCCCTCGCCGACCTGGGGCCCGGCCAAGTACGACACGTTCGCCGTGATCACCAAGGCGAGCAACCGGGGCTGGCCGTACTGCATGGGCAACAAACAGCCCTACCGGGACCGCAATCTGCCGGACCCGTCGAAGCCGCTGGGCTGGTACGACTGCGACCACCCGAAGAACGAGTCGCCGAACAACGACGGCCTGGTCAACCTGCCGCCGGTGACCGGCAACAACATCTGGTACTCGCCCCAGGGCGGCGGCCCGGACTTCCCGCGCGACGCGAACGGGATCCCCTCCTACCAGCAGGAGCAGTCGACCTATCTGCTGCCGTGGCTCAAGGGCGGCGGCCAGGCCGCGATGAACGGCCCGGTCTACCGCTACGACGAGACGAGCACCAGTACAACCAAGTGGCCCGCGTACTGGGACGGCAAGTGGTTCGTCGGCGACTTCTACGACGGCGCCCAGCCGCGCAACGCCGTCATCACCGACCCCAGGACGCACGGCGACGGCGGACTCCCCGTGCACTCGGAGTCGCTGAAGAAGATCGTGCCGGTCGGTGCGGACGGCATCAAGAACCTCATGGACTGGAAGTTCGGCCCGGACGGGGCGCTGTACGTCCTCGACTACGGCCGGGGCTTCTTCACCTCGGACGCCAAGTCGGCGCTGTGGCGGGTCACTTACACGGGCGGTGGGCCGACCCCGGCCGCCGGCCAACTGGCGAGGGGAGAGCAGTGACACGGCAACGAAGACTCTGGACCGCCCTGTTGGCCGCCGTACTGCTGATGCTCGGTGTGCAGTCGGTGCCGGCCGGCGCGCAGCCCGAGCCGCAGGCCGCCGCCGCGCAGGTGCTGACCTGGACGGCCGGTGACGACATCACCAAGTACACCTCGGCGCCCACCACCGCGGTGGCCGGGCCGACGACGATCGTCTTCGAGAACAGTGCGGCGACCGGCAACACCACGGGCATGCCGCACACCCTGACGTTCGCGACCAGCGATCCCGAGTTCAACAGCGACGTCCAGCTCAACATCCTGGCGAGCCCGAACGACGACCAGGGCGGCCGGTACACCGCCGAGGTCACGCTCACCCCGGGCCGCTACTTCTATTCCTGCACGATCCCGGGCCACGGCCAGATGCAGGGCATCCTGGTCGTCACCGAGGGCACCGGCGAGGACACGACCCCGCCCGAGGCCTCGGCCCATGTCAGCGGCACCCAGAACTCCCAGGGCCAGTACGTCGGTTCGGCGAGCGTCATGATCCACGCCACCGACGAGGGCGGCTCCGGCGTCGACCGCGTCGAGTACGCGATCGGCGACACCGGCGCCTGGCTGCCGTACACGACACCGGTCGTGGTGGACCAGGTCGGCGACCACAAGGTGCGCTACCGGGCCTTCGACAAGGCGGGCAACGTCTCCGCGGAGAAGAGCGCCGCGTTCACGGTGGTCGCCCAGCCCTCGGACGACACGACGCCGCCGGAGACCTCGGCGACGGTGAGCGGCGAGCGCAATGCCGACGGCGCGTACCTCGACATGGCCACGGTCACGGTCTCCGCCTCCGACACCGGATCCGGGGTGAACACGATCGAGTACGCCGTCGGAAGCGGCGCCTGGCAGCCGTACACCCAGCCGGTGATGGTGCATCAGGTCGGCACGCACACCGTGCGGTACCGCGCCACCGACAAGGCGGGGAACGTGGCGGCGGAGAAGAGCGTCGGGTTCACGGTCGTCGCCGCGCCGCCGCAGGACACGACACCGCCCGTGACCGGCGTGACCGTCGAGGGCACCCGCAACTCCGACGGGGCGTACGTGGCGAGCGCCAAGGTCACCGTCAGCGCGACCGACGCGGGCGGGGTCGCGGGCATCGAGTACTCGCTCGACGGCGGGCCCTACCTCGCCTACACCGCGCCCGTGGTCGTGGACCGGGTGGGCGCGCACACCGTGGCGTACCGGGCCACCGACAAGGCGGGCAACACCTCCGAGGCCAGGACCGTGAGCTTCACGGTGGTGGCGGGCGAGGTGCCTGCGCCGCCCTGCCCCGAGTACGACGAGCGGCTGACGGTGATCGTCGGCACCGTGGACTCCGGTGTGCCGAACCGGGTCACCAACAACCGGTGCCGGATCAACGAGTTGATCGAGGACGAGAGGGAGTGGACGTCCCACGCGCTGTTCCTCAAGCACGTGAAGTCCGTACTGGACGCGCTGCTGAAGGAAGGGGTTGTCGACCAGCGCGAGTACAACGCCATCCAGAAGGCCGCCCGTCAGTCGGACATCGGCAGGCCCGGCCAGACCGAGGGCTACCGCAAGATCCTCGACGGCACGGCCGACTCCTTCGCCAAGTGGCAGCACGTGGGCGGCGGTTCGTTCGCACTGAACGCCGACGGCTCGATCACGAGCGGCACCACGAAGGCGGGCCTCGGCATGCTGTGGTTCCCGCAGCGCAAGTACGGCGACTTCTCGCTGCGCCTGCAGTGGCGTGACGACGCACCGGGCACCGGCAACGCCAACTCCGGTGTGTTCGTGCGCTTCCCGTGGGTCCACGACCACCCGGAGGAGACGCGTCCGGAGTGGGTCGCCATCAAGTACGGGCACGAGGTGCAGGTGCTCGACCGGCCCGACGGCGACATGTACAAGACGGGCTCGATCTACGGCTTCGACCGCGTGGGCCTGGCCGGCGCGGGCGTGACCGGGAAGGGCACCTGGAACGACTACGAGATCCGGGTGGTGGACCAGCACTACTCGGTCTACCGCAACGGCGTGCTGATCAACGAGTTCGACAACACCGGAGGCCAGGACTTCTACCCGCCCCGCTCGGACGACCCGGGCACGGACGGGCGGCGGTTCGCCTCCGGCTACATCGGGCTCCAGGTGCACGGCACGACCGACGTGGTCTCCTACCGGGACATCCGGATCAGGGAGCTGTAGGCGGCTCCTTGCGGGCCCGGCTCGGCTGTACCCGCTTGGGTTCCCCCGGCATCTTGGGGTACTCGGGCGGGTACGGCAGGTCGCCGAGCCCGTGGTCCTGCTCGTCCTTGTTGGCCAGCTCCAGCAGCGCCTCCAGCGAGTGGCGGTGCTCGTCCATGTCCGCGTGCACGTCGCCGAGTTCGGCGAAGCGCGCGGGCATGGTCGCGAGGTCGAAGTCGCGGGGGTGCGCGACGCCGACCTCGTCCCAGCGCAGGGGCGCGGAGACGGGGGCGTGCGGGTGGGGCCGTACGGAGTAGGCGGAGGCGATGGTGCGGTCGCGGGCGGTCTGGTTGTAGTCGACGAAGATGCGCTCGCCGCGCTCCTCCTTCCACCACTTGATGGTCACCTGCTCGGGCATCCGGCGTTCCAGCTCCCGCCCGACGGCGATGGCGGCCCGCCGGACCTGGGTGAAGGTCCAGCGCGGCTCGATGGGTACGAAGACATGCAGCCCGCGCCCGCCGGAGGTCTTGGGCCAGCCGCGCAGCCCGCCGAACTCCTCCAGCACTGCCCGCAGTTCATGGGCGGCGCGGACGGCGTCGTCGAAGTCGGTGCCGGGCTGCGGGTCGAGGTCGATACGGAGTTCGTCGGGACGGTCGACGTCGGCGCGGCGCACCGGCCAGGGGTGGAAGGTGAGTGTGCCGTACTGGGCGGCCCACAGCACGGCGGCCTCCTCGGTGGGGCACATCTCGTCGGCGCTGCGGCCGCTGGGGAAGGTGATGTGGGCGGTCGGGATCCAGTCGGGCATGTTCTTCGGCGCCCGCTTCTGGAAGAACCACTCGCCGCCCACGCCGTCGGGATAGCGCTCCAGGGTCGTGGGCCGGTCGCGCAGGGCACGCAGGATGCCGGGGCCGACCGCGATGTAGTACCGGGCGAGGTCGAGCTTGGTGAAACCGCGCTCCGGAAAGAAGACCTTGCCCGGGTTGGACAGCCGTACGCTCCGCCCGCCCGCCTCCAGCTCCACCGCTTCGCCCATGCGAGCCACGGTAGGCGCCCTTCGCATATCAGGCATCCGATGACATATGCGAGCAGAATCGGACCATGGATCTGCCGGTGATGCCGCCCGTGAAACCGATGCTCGCCAAGTCGGTCGCGAAGATCCCGCCGGGCATGCAGTACGAGGCGAAGTGGGACGGGTTCCGGGCGATCGTGTTTCGCGACGGCGCCGAGGTCGAGCTGGGCAGCCGTACCGGCAAACCGCTGACCAGGTACTTTCCCGAGCTGGTCGAGGCGCTGAAGGAGCGGGTGCCCGAGCGGTGCGTGCTGGACGGGGAGATTGTCATCGCGCGGGACGGGCGGCTGGACTTCGACGCGCTCACCGAGCGGATCCATCCGGCGGCCTCCCGGGTGCGGACGCTCGCGGAGCGCACCCCGGCCTCCTTCGTCGCCTTCGACCTGCTGGCGCTGGCGGACGAGTCCCTGCTGGACGTGCCGCTGGCCGACCGACGGACGCTGCTCACCACGGCGCTGAACGGGGTGACGGCGCCGGTGCACATCGCGCCGGCGACGACCGACGTCGAGGTGGCCGAGCAGTGGTTCGAGCAGTACGAGGGGGCGGGCCTGGACGGCGTGATCGCCAAGCCGCTCGCCTCGCACTACCGCCAGGACGAGCGGGCCATGTACAAGATCAAGCACGAGCGCACGGCGGACGTCGTCGTCGCCGGGTACCGCTTCCACAAGAGCGGGCCGGTGGTCGGTTCGCTGCTGCTCGGGCTGTACGACGACCGGGGCGCCCTCCAGCACGTCGGCGTGTCCGCCGCGTTCGCCATGAAGCGGCGCGCCGAACTGGTCGAGGAGCTGGAGCCGCTGCGCATGGAGGACACCTCGGGGCACCCCTGGGCCGCGTGGGCGCAGGAGGCGGCGCACGAGAGTGCCCGACTGCCCGGGGCGCCGAGCCGCTGGTCGGGCAAGAAGGACCTGTCGTGGGTGCCGCTCAGACCGGAGCGGGTGTGCGAGGTGGCGTACGACCACATGGAGAACGGCGCGCGGTTCCGGCACACGGCCCGGTTCCGCCGCTGGCGCCCGGACCGGACGCCGGAGAGCTGCACCTACGCCCAGCTGGAGGAGCCGGTCCGCTACGACCTGGACGAGATCCTCAGGGCTTCATCAGCACCTTGACCGCGCCCTCCTGCTTGCGCTGGAACATCTCGTACGCGTGCGGCGCCTCGGTCAGCGGCACCCGGTGCGTGGCGAAGTCGTCCACTCCGAGAGGGTCGTCGTCCGTCAGGTACGGCATGATCTCGTCGGCCCAGCGGCGCACGTTGGCCTGGCCCATCCGGATCTGGATCTGCTTGTCGAACATCGTCAGCAGCGGCAGCGGGTCGGCCGTACCGCCGTAGACGCCGACCAGCGACAGCGTGCCGCCGCGGCGGACCAGGTCGATGGCGGTGTGCAGGGCGGCGAGCCGGTCCACGCTGAACCGTTCCGCCAGCCGGCTGCCCAGCGCCCGCGGGAGCAGACCCGAGGCCTGCTGGGCGAGGCGGGCGGCTGCGCTGCCGTGTGCCTCGGTGCCGACCGCGTCGATCACGGCGTCGGGACCGCGGCCGGCGGTCCGGTCGCGGATCGCGGTAACCAGTTCCTTCTCGCCGTCGAAGTCCCTCAGGTCGAAGGTCTCCACGCCCCGGCCCCGCGCCCGGCGCAGCCGCTCGGTGACGAGGTCCACCCCGAACACCTGCCCGGCACCGCGCACCCGGGCGACCCGGCAGGCCATGTCGCCGATCGGCCCGAGACCGAGCACGGCGACGCTTGCGCCCTCCGGGAGGCCCGCGTGGACGACCGCCTGCCAGGCGGTGGGCAGGACGTCGGAGAGGTAGACGAAGCGGTCGTCGGGCGGCCCCTCGGGCACCTTGATCGGCCCGAACTGCGCCTGCGGAACCCGCAGATACTCGGCCTGGCCGCCCGGGACGGAGCCGTACAGGCGGGTGTAGCCGAACAGTGCCGCGCCCATGCCCTCGCCGGTGACCTGGGTGGTCTCGCACTGGGTGGGCAGTCCGTTCAGGCACATCCAGCAGTCGCCGCAGGCGATCTGGAACGGCACCACGACGCGGTCGCCCGCCTTGAGGTCCGGCACACCGGCACCGACCTCCTCGACGATGCCCATCGGCTCATGGCCGAGGATGTCGCCGGGTGTCATGAACGGTGTGAGCACCTCGTACAGATGCAGGTCGGAGCCGCACAGGCCGGTGGAGGTGATGCGGACCACCGCGTCGGTCGGCTCCTGGATCTTCGGATCGGGCACGTTCTCCACGCGGACGTCCCGCTTGCCGTGCCATGTCACAGCCTTCACCGCGCCGGCTCCCTCCATCAGCTCCCGGCCCCGGGTACCCGGGGTGTCCGCCGCGAACCACTCCGTGCGCCGATCGGTGTATTCCACGCGAGCAATCGAATTCGAGCGGGTATGGCCAGCAATGAACTGATAAGCGCACAATCGTTGACAACAGAACGGGGTGGCTTCGGTGGGCATGCGACACAGGGGGCGTACGCGACGGGCCGCGACGACGGCGGCGCTGCTGGCCACAGCACTGGCGGCCGCGCTGGCGGCGGGCTGCACCTCAGCGGACGAACGGCTCGACGACGGGCGCGGTCCCGACCAGAGCCGGGAGCAGGGCCCCGACGAGAGCCGCGCCGGCCAGGTACTCGCCGTGAAGATCGACAACGCCGGCCGGGCGAGACCCCACACCGGCCTGAACTCGGCCGACGTCGTCTACGTCGAGCAGGTCGAGGGCGGGATGAGCCGCCTGATGGCGGTGTACGCGACCAAACTGCCGAAGATCGTCGGGCCGGTGCGCAGCGCACGCGAGTCCGATCTGGAGCTGCTGCGCCAGTTCGACCGGCCGACGCTCGCCTTCTCCGGCGCCCAGCGCAAGCTGCTGCCGCTGATCAACGCGGCGCCGCTGGTCGCGCAGACGCCCGGCAAGGTCTCCGGCGCCTACTTCCGCGGCGCCGACAAGCCCGCACCACACAACCTCTACCTGCGCCCCGACCGGTTGCTGCCCTCCACCCCCGGCGCCGACGCGCTCACCACCGGTTTCCGCTACGGCGCCGCGCCCTCCGGCGGCACACCGGAGACCTCGCGCACCGTCCGCTACCCGGCGGCGAGCTTCACCTTCACCTGGTCCCAGAACAAGGCCCGCTGGCTGGTCTCGATGGACGGCACCCCGACCATGACGACCGACGGCAAGCGAGTGGCCCCCGCGACGGTCGTCGTGCAGTACGTGAAGGTGACCAAGTCGGACTATCACGACTCCCTCGGCAACTACACGCCGTACACGCACACGGTGGGCTCGGGGAAGGCGAAGGTGCTGCGCGGCGGGCGGGCGTACGACGTCGACTGGGAGCGTCCGAAGGGCACGGACGGCACCGAGTTCACGACCTCGGACGGCACGCCGGTCAACTTCGCCAAGGGCCAGGTGTGGGTGGTGTTCGCCAAGGCCGCCTGAGGACGCTCAGGGCTGTGCGACGAGGGGTTCCGCCGGGTTGCGGAGCCCCTCGGCCGCGTCGGCGACCCGGCGGATGAGATCGAAGAACACCGTCTGCTCCTCGGCGGAGAGCGGGGCGAGGAAGACCTGGTTCATCCGGGCCGTGCGCACGGTGAGCTTGCGGTGGGTCCGCACCCCGTCGTCCGTCAGCCGCAGCAGCGAGCGCCGGCCGTCCTGCGGGTCGCGGACCTTGTCGAGGAGTCCGCGGCGACTGAGCCGGCTGACCACCTCCGCGATGGTGGACCGGTCCAGGCCCACCCGCTCCCCCACGGTCCGCTGGTCGAGCCCGGGCTCGGCGACGAGGGTGTTGAGGACGGCGAACTGCGGTGAGGTGATCTCCTCCGAGACCATCGTGTTCCAGAGCAGGTAGTGGGCCTGCTGGAGCCTGCGGGCGAGGTGCCCGGGGTGGGTGGTCAGATCCACCGCAGCCATGTGCGCTCCCGAGGTCGTATTCGTTGGTGCACTGAACAATACTCGTAGGCACCTGTTTCTGTCTGCCTCACATCACAGCAGCTCAGAGCAGACCTCTTGACGGCCCGGCGCTCCGGTGGCAGCGTGAGGACATCCTCGCTGAGATACTCAGTGCCCTGAGTAATTGGAGAGATGGGGCTTACGGATGGACAAGGTGGTCGCCACAGCCGTCGAGGCGGTGGCCGATGTGCCGGACGGCGCGTCGCTCGCGGTGGGTGGCTTCGGGCTCAGCGGTGTGCCGAACGCGCTGATCCAGGCCCTGTACGAGCGCGGCGTCGGCGGCCTGTCGGTCGTCTCCAACAACTGCGGCGCCATGGAGTCCGGCCTCGCGGTGCTGCTGTCGGCCGGGCGGATCGCGCGGGTGACCGGCTCCTACATCGGCGCCAACAAGGAGTTCGCCCGCCAGTACCTGGCCGGCGAGCTGGAGGTGGAGATGATCCCGCAGGGCACGCTCGCCGAGCGGCTGCGGGCCGGCGGCGCCGGCATCCCCGCCTTCTACACCCCGGCCGGGGTCGGCACCCAGGTCGCCGAGGGCGGACTGCCCTGGCGCTACGACGGCTCCGGCGGCGTCTCGCTGGCCTCGCCGGCGAAGGAGGTGCGCGAGTTCGACGGCACCGAGTACGTGCTGGAGCACGGCATCCGCACCGACTTCGCCCTGGTCCGGGCCGCCAAGGGCGACCGGCACGGAAACCTGGTGTTCGCCAAGTCCTCCCGCAACTTCAACCCCCTCGCAGCCATGGCGGGCCGGGTGACGATCGCCGAGGTCGAGGAGCTCGTCGAGCCGGGCGGGATCGACCCGGACGCGGTGCATCTGCCGGGGATCTTCGTCCAGCGGGTGGTGGCGCTCACCCCGGAGCAGGCCACCGACAAGCAGATCGAGAAGCGGACGGTGAGCGGCTGATGGCCTGGACGCGTGAGGAGATGGCCGCGCGGGCGGCGCGCGAGCTGACGGACGGGAGTTACGTCAATCTCGGCATCGGGCTGCCCACCCTGATCCCCAACTACCTGCCCGAGGGCGTCGAGGTGATCCTGGAGTCCGAGAACGGCATCCTCGGCACCGGCCCCTACCCGGCCGAGGACCAGGTCGACCCGGACCTGATCAACGCGGGCAAGGAGACCGTCACGGTCCTGCCCGGCGCCTCCTTCTTCGACTCGGCACTGTCCTTCTCGATGATCCGCGGCGGGCACATCGACGTCGCCGTGCTGGGCGCGATGCAGGTCTCCGCGGGCGGGGACCTCGCCAACTGGGCCGTCCCGGGGAAGATGATCACCGGGATCGGCGGGGCCATGGACCTGGTCCACGGTGCCCGCACGGTCATCGTGGTGATGACCCACACCGCCAAGGACGGTTCGCCGAAGATCCTCACGGAGTGCGCGCTGCCGCTCACGGGCAAGGCGTGTGTGAACCGCATCATCACCGATCTCGGGGTGATCGACGTGACGCCGGAGGGGCTGGTGTTGACCGAGGTCGCCCCCGGCGTCGCCGTCGACGACGTCATCGCCAGGACCGACGCCAAGCTGACCGTCACGGAGGGCCTGCTGTGAACCCGGTGTACATCGTCGACGCGGTCCGCACCCCGATCGGCCGCTACAACGGCGGCCTGGCTGCGGTGCGCCCCGACGACCTGGGCGCCCACGCCCTGCGCGAACTCCTCGCCCGCACGCCCGCCTTGGACCCCTCCCGCATCGAGGACGTGTATTTCGGCAACGCCAACGGCGCCGGCGAGGAGAACCGCAACGTCGCCCGTATGGCCGCGCTGCTGGCCGGACTGCCGACCAGCGTGCCGGGCGTCACCGTCAACCGGCTGTGCGCCTCCGGCCTGGAGGCGGTCATCCAGGCGGCCCGCGCGATCGCGGTCGGCGACGCCTCCATCGCCGTAGCGGGCGGGGTGGAGTCGATGACGCGGGCGCCGTATGTGTTGCCCAAGTCCGACCGGCCGTTCCCGGCCGCGCACACCGAGCTGTACTCGACCACGCTGGGCTGGCGCATGGTCAACCCGAGGATGGACCCGCAGTGGACCGTCCCCCTCGGGGAGTCCGCCGAACTCATCGCGGACAAGCACAAGATCACGCGTGAGCAGCAGGACGAGTTCGCGCTGAGCAGCCACCGCAAGGCGGCCGCGGCACAGCAACAAGGTCTGTTCGATGCCGAGTTGGCGCCCGTGTCGATTCCGCGGCGCAAGGGTGACCCGGTCGTCGTCGGCGCCGACGAATGCGTACGCGCGGACGCGTCACTGGAGGCGATGGCCAAGCTCAGGCCGTCCTTCCGCAACGAGGGCGGCACGGTCACCGCGGGCAACGCCTCTCCGCTCAACGACGGCGCGGCGGCCCTGCTCCTGGTCGACGAGGAGGGGCTGAAGGCCGTCGGCCGCGAACCCCTCGCCCGGATCTCCGCCACCGGTGTGTCGGCGATCGAGCCGCACTACTTCGGACTCGCGCCCGTCGAGGCCGTCAACCGGGCACTGGCCAAGGCGGGCAAGGGATTTGACGAACTGTCGGTCCTGGAGCTGAACGAGGCGTTCGCCGCCCAGGTCCTCGGCTGTGTCGCCGAATGGCCCGAGTTCGACCCGGCGATCCTCAACCCCCAGGGTGGCGCCATCGCCCTCGGCCACCCGCTGGGCGCCTCCGGCGCACGGCTCGCCGGCACCGTCGCCCACCAACTCGCCCGCCAGGGCAGCGGTATCGGCGTCGCCACCCTCTGCATCGGCGTCGGCCAGGGCCTCGCCCTCGTCCTCGAACGCTAAGACCCCCGAGGAACACTCATGACTCTCACCCAGCACGACATCGACCAGGAGATCGCGGCCGAACACGCCGCGTACGAGAAGCGTGTCGCCGACGGCGCCCCTGTGGAGCACCAGCCGCGCCGCGACTACGCCCCGTACCGCTCCTCGGTCCTGCGGCACCCCAAGCAGCCGCCGATCACGATCGACGTCACCAAGGACCCGGAGCTGGTGGAGCTGCACTCCCCCGCGTTCGGCGAGCGGGACATCACCGAGATCGACAACGACCTCACCCGGCAGCACAACGGCGAGCCGATCGGTGAGCGCATCACGGTGTCCGGCCGGCTCCTGGACCGCAACGGCAAGCCGATCCGCGGCCAGCTCGTGGAGATCTGGCAGGCCAACTCGGCGGGCCGCTACGCCCACCAGCGCGAACAGCACGACGCCCCGCTGGACCCGAACTTCACCGGCGTCGGCCGCACATTGACGGACGGCGACGGGAACTACCACTTCACCACGATCCAGCCGGGCCCCTACCCCTGGCGCCAGCACCTCAACGCCTGGCGGCCGGCGCACATCCACTTCTCGATCTTCGGCACGGCGTTCACCCAGCGGCTGGTGACGCAGATGTACTTCCCGAGCGACCCGTTGTTCCCCTACGACCCGATCATCCAGTCGGTGACGGACGACGCGGCCCGGCAGCGCCTGGTGGCCACGTACGACCACAGCCTGTCGGTGCCGGAGTTCTCGATGGGCTACCACTGGGACATCGTGCTCGACGGCCCGCAGGCCACCTGGATCGAAGAAGGACGCTGACCAGCCATGACGAAGATCGACACCAGCCGTCCGGAGACGGTCCTCCCCACCCCGTCGCACACGGTCGGCCCCTTCTACGGCCACGCCCTCCCGTTCCCCGGCGGCGGCGACATCGCGCCCGTCGGCCACCCCGACACCATCGCGCTCCAGGGGTACATCCTGGACGGCGAGGGCAATCCGCTGCCGGACGCGTTCGTGGAGCTGTGGGGCGCCGACCCGGACGGTGACGTGCCGCAGGCCGACGGCTCGATGCGGCGCGACCCGGCGACCGGCGGCTTCCTCGGCCGCAACGGCGTGGAGTTCACCGGCTGGGGGCGCATCCAGACCGACGCGAACGGTCACTGGACCGCGCGGACCCTGCGGCCCGGGGCGCGCGGGCAGAGCGCGCCGTACCTCAGCGTGTGCCTCTTCGCACGAGGTCTGCTCGTACACCTGTACACGCGGATCTATCTGCCGGGCGACGAGGCGGCGCTCGCCGCGGACCCGCTGCTCTCCCGGGTGCCCAGGGACCGGCGCGACACGCTGATCGCGACGGACCAGGGCAACGGAACGTACCGTTTCGACATCCGCCTTCAGGGCGAAGGCGAGACGGTCTTCCTGGAGTTCCAGTGACTTCTCCCGATGCGGACACCGGCCTGCTCTCCCCCGGGTGGGCAGGCTCCCCCGCCGCGGCCGCGACCAGCGACGGCGCCTTCCTCCAGGCACTGCTCGACGCCGAGGCCGCGCTGACCCGCGCCCAGGCCGCGCTGAGTCTGGCCCCGGCCGAGGCGGCAACGGCGGTGACCCGGGCGGCCGACGCGAGCCGCTTCGACGTACGGTCCCTGGCGGAGCGTGCCCGGGCCGGCGGGAACCCGGTGATCCCGCTGGTCGCCGAGCTGACCGGCGCGGTCGGTGCGGAGCACGGCCCGTACGTCCACCGCGGCGCCACCAGCCAGGACATCATGGACACCGCGACGATGCTGGTCGCGGACCGCACGCTGGGGTTGGTCCTCGCCGACCTCGCCCGCACCGAGGCGGCACTGGCCCGGCTCGCAGCCGCGCACCGCGACACCGCCCGGCCCGGACGCACGCTCACCCAGCACGCCGTACCCACGACGTTCGGGCTCAAGGCGGCGGGCTGGCGGTCGCTGGTGCTCGACGCGCGCGACCGCGTCACCGCCGTACGCGGCTCACTGCCCGCGCAACTCGGCGGCGCCGCCGGGACGTTGGCCGCCTTCGCGGTCTACGGCGCCGAGGACACGACGGCGCTGGTCGCGGCCTACGCCCGGGAGGCCGGGCTCGCTGTCCCCGCACTGCCCTGGCACACCCTGCGCACCCCGATCGCCGACCTCGCCGGATGTCTCGCCTTCACGGCCGGGGCGCTCGGCAAGATCGCCGCGGATGTCCTCACGCTCTCCCGGACCGAGATCGCCGAGCTTGCGGAAGGCAGCGGGGGCGGCTCCTCGGCCATGCCGCACAAGGCCAACCCGGTGCGGTCCACGCTGATCGCGGCCGCGGCCCGGCGGGCGCCCCAGCTCGCGGCCACGCTGTACGGCTCACTGGTCGCCGAGGACGAGCGGCCGGCCGGGGCCTGGCACGCCGAGTGGGAGCCGTTGCGCGAGCTGCTCCGGCTGGTCGGCGGGGCCGCCCGGGACGCCGCCGAACTGGCCGAAGAGCTGCGCGTCGACGCCGACGCCATGCGCGAACACCTCGGCCTCACCCACGGGTTGATCGTCTCGGAGCGGCTCTCCGCCGAACTCGCCCCGCTCCTCGGCCGCGCCCGGGCCAAAGCACTGCTCACCGAGCTGGCCGGACGCTCCTACGCCGAAGGCCGAAGCCTCGGCGAACTGCTCGCCGAGGAACCGGAATTGAAGGACCTCGACCTCGACGACCTCACCGATCCCGACCGCTACACCGGCAGCGCCGCTGCCCTCACCGACCGTGCCCTGGAGCGACGTTGACCGACACACTCCTCAACCACCGCGCCGAAGGGCCTGCTTCGGCCCCGCCACTGCTGCTCGGACCGTCGCTCGGGACGTCGTACGCCCTGTGGGACAAGGTGGCACCCGAACTGTCGATCACCCACCGGGTCATCCGCTGGGACCTGCCGGGGCACGGCGGCAGCGCGGCCGGCCTGATCGGACCCGGGGCCACCGTCGGCGACCTCGCCGGTCTGGTGCTCGCGCTCGCCGACTCGCTCGGCATCGAACGGTTCGCGTACGCGGGCGTGTCGCTGGGCGGTGCGGTCGGGATGCAGCTGGCCGTGCAGCACCCGGAGCGGATCTCGTCGCTGGCCGTCGTCTGTTCGTCGGCCCACTTCAACGGCTCCAAGCCGTGGGAGGAACGGGCCGCGCTGGTACGCAAGGAAGGGCTGGCCGGGCTGGCCGAGGGCGCCGACTCCCGCTGGTTCACCCCCGGGTTCACCGTGCCGGAGCTGGTCCAGGACCATCGCGACGCCGATCCGGACGCCTACGCGGCCTGCTGCGACGCGCTGGCCGCCTTCGACCTGCGCGACCGGCTCGCGGAGATCTCCGCGCCCACGCTGCTGGTCGCGGGGCGGGAGGATCCGGCGACGCCTCCGGCGCATCTGCGGGAGATCGCCGACGCGGTGCCGAGCGCGGCGCTCGTGGAGATCCCGGGCGCCTCGCATCTGGCGCCCGCGCAGTGCCCGGAGGCCGTGCTGACCGCGCTGCGCGCGCACTTCGACGGCGGCGCCAAACGCGGTATGGAGGTGCGGCGGGAGGTGCTGGGCGATGCGCACGTGGACCGGGCCCAGTCCCGGCAGACCCCCTTCACCGCCCGCTTCCAGGACTTCATCTCCCGCTACGCCTGGGGCGAGATCTGGACGGACCCGACGCTCTCCCGCCGCGAACGCAGCATGATCACCCTGACCGCGCTGGTCGCACACGGGCACTACGACGAGCTGGCCATGCATGTGCGGGCGGCGCGGCGCAACGGGCTGACCCCGGAGGAGATCGGCGCGGTGCTCCTGCAGACGGCCGTGTACTGCGGGGTTCCGGCAGCGAACTCGGCGTTCGCGGCCGCGCAGCGCGTCCTCGCCGAGGAAGAAGGCTGATTCTGCCGGTAGTGGCTGCAAAAGGATCTCGCGCATGCCTTCACCGCCTGCCTACGGTGGAGGCATGTCCACGATTCTGATCACCGGCGCCACCTCGGGCCTGGGCCGCTATGTCGCCTTCGAACTCGTCCGCTCCGGGCATGTCGTGCTGGCCCACGGCCGCGATGCCGGCCGTACGGAACGCCTGGTCGATGAGTTGCGCACCGAGGGCGACGCGGAGGGCTTCGTCGCCGATCTGGCCTCGCTTGAGCAGGTGCGCGAACTGGGCGCGCACGTCGCCGCCGCGCATCCCGACCTCGATGTCCTGGTCAACAACGCGGCGGTGGGCGGCGGTCCACGCGGCTCCGGCCGCGAGCTGAGCGCCGACGGGTACGAACTGCGGCTGGCGGTCAACTACCTGGCGCCGGTCGCGCTGACCCGCGCCCTGCTGCCCGTCCTGCGCGCCAACGCGCCCGCCCGGATCGTCAACGTCGGCTCGGTCGGCCAGGAGCCCCTCGACTTCGACGACTTGGCGCACACGCGCGGCTACGAGGGCTTCGCGGCGTACTGCCGCAGCAAGTTCGCGCTGGCCGCCCACACCTTCGCCCTCGCCGAGGAGCTGGCAGGCACCGGTGTGTCGGTGAACGTGCTGCATCCGGCCACCTACATGGACACGGCGATGGTCCGCGAGAGCGGCATCGCGCCCTGGAACTCGGTCGCCGACGGCGCGCCGGGCGTGCTGGCCCTGGCCACCCGGGAGTCGGGCAGCGGCGGCTACTTCGACGGCACGCGTCCGGCGCGGGCGCACGAGGCGGCGTACGACCCGGAGGTGCAGAAGCGGCTGGCGGCGGTCACCGACCGGATGCTGGCCGGCTGAGCTACTCCGGCCCGGTGCCGGACGCCAGCATCTCCTCCGCCTTCGCCACCAGCCCGTCGGCGCCGCACGACTGTGCCAGCGTCAGGCCGCGCTGGAGTTCCGTGGTGGAACGGGCCGCGATGCCGTACTCGATGCGGGCGGCCGCGTGTTCGTACTGGCAGGGCGAGGCCTCCAGGAAGGTGACCGCCTGGGCGGCCAGGCGGACCGCGCGCTGGCCGGTCGCCAGGGCCGCCTCGCAGCGCAGGGCCTCGCCGATGGCCGTGTCGGAGCCGAAGCGCTCGGCGTTGCGGCGGACGTCGGCGGCGAGCTGGGCGGCCCGCGCCGGGTCCTCTGCGGCCAGGGCCCGGGCCAGGTCGAGGGCCCAGGGCACCAGGACGGGGTTGTGGTGCCCGCGTACGGAGGCCGCCTTGCCGGCTTCCTCCAGTTCGTTGATGCCGTCCTTGGTGCGGCCCACGGCCAGCAGCAGCCGGCCGCGCACCGAGCGCGGGTCGGGCAGCACGATGGTGGACGGGTACGGCGGTGCGAAGCCGTACTGCTCGGCCACCTCCCAGGCCTCCTCGACATGGCCGCGGGCGAGCAGGGTGTCGACGAGGTTGCAGGAGGCGGACCAGTACAGGGGCAGTCGGCGGCCGACGCGCTCGGCGAGCCGCAGGGACTCGCGCAGTGAGGTCTCGGCCTCCCTGAGGCGGCCGCGCCGGCGGTGCGCGAAGCCCAGGAAGGCGTGGGCCAGGGCGAGATGGCCGCCGCTCCAGCCGGCCGACTCGTACGTGCGCAGGGCCTCGGTGAACATGCTCTCGGCGCGGTCGAGCCGGTCGGTGTAGGTGTACGAACTGGCCAGCATCATCAGGATCTCAACGCCCCACTCGGTGTCGGTCCAGCCGAGGCCGGGTGCGAGGCGGCCGTTGACGAGGGCGCGGTCGCACAGCTCGACGACCTCCTCGGCGTTCTCCCCGTGGGTCATCGCGTCGAAGCCGCGCAGAATGATCAGGGCGCGCTCGGAGTTGTCCCGGCCGGTGCAGGTCGCGGCGAGTTCCGCGAGCCGTTCGGAGCGTCCCGGTGAGGTCGCCTCGCCGGCGTGGATGCCCTCCCACATGTACTGCACGGCCTGGAGCCGCAGCCTGGCCGGTCCGGACTCGTGCCGGGTGGCCTCGGCCTCGACGGTGCGGACGGCCTCCTCCAACTGGTCGTTGTGGAGCAGGGCCTGGGAGAGGCGGTAGACGGCGTCGACGCGCTCGGCACCGTCGAGGCCGGGCATGGCGAGCGCGGTCCGCAGATGGCCGATGGTGGTGGCCGGGGAGGTCAGGAGGGCGGCGCAGCCGAGTTCGTAGAGGACGTGCGGGTGGACCTCGGGCCGGGGCGGTTCGCGCAGGGCGCGCTCCAGACAGCGGCGGGCCGCGTCGGGGGCGCCGACGGCGAGGTGTTCGCGGGCGGCGTCGCGCAGTTGGTCGACGAGTTCCGCGTCGTCGTCGGGGTGGACCTCCAGCAGATGGCGGGAGGCGGCCGCGGCGCCGCGCCCGGAGTCGGTGACGACGCGGGCGGCGATGCCGTGCATGGCGGTGCACAGGGCGGGCGGGATGGAGTTGTAGACGGCGGTGGCGATCAGCGGGTGGACGAACTCCAGGTCGCCGTCCTGCGCGGGGCCCGCGGCCGGGTCGGGCTCGGTGAGGATACGGGCGGTGCGCAGCAGCGCGGCGCAGCGGACCGCTTCCTCGCGGCTCATCGTGGCGAGCCGGGCGACTTGGTCGACGGAGATGCCGGTGCCGAGGATCGCGGCGGCCCAGGCGAACCGGGTGGCCTCGATGCCGAGACCCTCCAGGCGGGCGACCAGGCCGCCGCCGCGCGCCGAGCGGTTCAGGGCGCGCAGTTCGGCCGCGGAGGACTCGACCGGCTCCATCTCGCTGTCCTGCACCTTGGCGAGGAGTTCGACCGTCTCGTAGGGGTTGCCGGCGGTGACGGCCCAGACCTCGCGGCAGAACGCGGCGTCGGCGTGGGCGCCGAGCGTGGCGCGGGTGAGGCCGGCGGTGGCGTCCGGGGTGAGCGCGCTGAGGTTGGCGACGGGGCGGTTCGCGGCGGCGGCCACCGCGTCGAGGTGACGGGCGCTCTCGCCGCCGACGTCGTTGGGGCGGCGGGCCACCACGACGAGCACGGAGAGGTCGTCGAGGCGCTCGGTGAACGCGGCGAGCCAGCGCAGGGTCTCCTGGTCGGCCCAGTGGGCGTCGTCGATCAGCAGCACCAGGGGCCAGTCGCGCCGGGCCAGCCGGCGTACGGCGGCGACCAGACCGTCGCACACGCCCTGCGGGTCGGGAATGCGCTCGCCGGGGTCCGCTATGCCGAGGGCGGGGCCGGCGATGTCGTACCAGTCGCCGAGGTACTCGCGGGCCTCCTCCGCCAGCAGGGAGACGAGTGCGGGCTGGAGTAACTGCCGTACCACGTTGAAGGGGACGGACCTGAGGGTTTCGCCGCCGCGGGCCGACCACACCGTGCAGTTGCGGGCCTCGGCGATGCGCCGGGTCTGGGCCAGCAGGGCGGTCTTGCCGAGGCCCGCCTCGCCGCGGAACACCAACACGCTGCCCGAGGACGACCGGTCGGCGCACAGGGTGTCCACCGCCCGTGCCACGGCGGCGACTTCCTCGTCGCGCTCCCACAGCGAGGCCGAGGCGGCCGCCGTGGGCCGTACCTCCGTCATCCCGCTACCTCCCCAAGTCGCCCGAACGACGTACAGACCTTGAGCGTAGCCCTCCGGGACCTCGCGCGGAGGCCGGTCCGGCGAGCTGTTGCCGTCACGGGTGACAGCAGGTTCGGAAAGGTGACCCGAGGGAACGGCGGACGGGCGGAACGGCTCGCAAGGGCTCCCTCTCATACGGCTTTCACCGACGCCTCATACGGTGGGGGCATGACGCAGGTGACTCCTCCCGGGTGGTATCCCGACCCTGGACAGACAAGTGACGGTCCCGCCACCGAGCGCTGGTGGGACGGCAGTGCATGGACGGACCGGACCCGCCCCGCCGGGTCGGCCGAGGTATGGGGTCCGCCGGTGCCGTCGCCGACCGCCGGGACACAACCGGCGTACCCGGCCTATCCGGTGTATCCCGGTCAGCCGCCGGCCGGCCGGCGGCGCGGGCTGCGCACCGGCATAGCCGTGGGCGTGGCGGTCGCGGTCCTCGCGAGCATCGGTGTGGGCGTGTACGTGCTCGCCGACAGCGACGGTTCGGACGGCGGCACCGCCAACTCGCAGCAGAGCCCGGGCGGTCAGGGCGGTCCGAGCGACGGCCCGGGCGGACCCTTCGGCGACTCGGGCGGCTCCGGCGGACAGTCTCCCGAGCCGAGGGACTCCGCGCCTCAGGAGTCCGAGGCACCGAAGGTGGAGAGCGGTTCGGTGACCGACTCGGTCAGCGGCATCAGCCTCCCGATCCCGGACGGCTGGTACGGCCAGGCGATCAGTGTGGGCGCGGCGGTGACGTCGAACGACTCGTACAAGTGCCCCGGCGACACCGCCGAGACCTGCACGAAGGGCGGCGCCTACTCGGCTCCCGCCGTCGCGCTCGGCGCCACGGGCGACAGCGCCGAGAAGGTCGCGAAGGCGGACATCGCCAAGAACGCCGAGGAGTCCTACGGCGGGAGCTACGGCGGCATCACCTCGCACGAGGTGCTGGCCTCCAAGGCCGTGACGGTGGCCGGGCAGAAGGGCTACCTGGTGCGCTGGAAGGCGGTCACGAAGACGGGAGCCGACGGGTACGTCGAGTCGCTCGCCTTCCCCTCCCCCGCGAACTCCGAGCAGCTGGTCCTGGTCCGCTTCGGCGTCGACGTCGGCGAGCCGCAGTCCGTCATCGACGAGATCACCGAGGGGATCGAGGTGGCGTCCACCGGCGGCAACGGCCAGGACGTCTGAAAACAGTCGGCCGGGTGGGTCACCTCTCCGCTCAAGAGGTGACCCACCCGGCCGGGGGGTACGCGCCGCCCCCGTCCCCACGGTGCGGCGCGAGCAGACCGCCGTCCAGTCATCCCGTGGACGGCGGCCCGGTCCTCAGGTCAGACCCAGTGCCGGCAGCACGGCGGCCTCCACGAAGCGGGGCAGGTAGTCCTGGTCGGGGCACTCGCCCTCCAGGATCGGACGCACCCGCATGACGCCGAACATCTGCGCCGGGACGAACGGCAGCGCCGGATGGTCGGCGGCGATCTCCCCGCGGTCGACTCCGCGCTGCAGAATCGCCTGGAGCGCGCCGATCTCGGGATCGATGAGCGTCTCGCGCAGCGCCTGCTGGAGTTCCGGGTCGTTCAGCACGGCGTGCCCGAGCGCCTGGTGCAGGTTGGTGATGTGCCCGGACAGCTCGCCCGCGGCCCGTGCGGCCTCGCGCAGGTCCTCCGCCAGCGAGCCGGTGTCGATGTCGGCGAAGAGCGGCCGACGGCTGGCGCGCAGCGCCGCCGCGACGAACCGGGGCTTGGTCTTCCACTGGCGGTAGAGCGTGGACTTGCTGCACCGCGTGCTGGCGGCGATGCCCTCCATGGTCACGGCCTCGTAACCGCAGGAGCGGAGCTGGTCCAGGACGGCGTCGAAGAACTCCCGCTCACGCTCGGGCGTGATCTTGGAGCGGCGCGAGGCGACGACCGTCTCCGGTCCGTCCGCGGCCTGCGACGTCATCGGCGCTTCCCTTCGTTCGTTTTCGGTCGCTTTCCAGTGTGGCGCACCTCAATCGATACACCAGTGTACCGGTACGCCGCCGTATCGGTACACTGCCGTATCGGTACAGTGTCGTTTCGGTACACACCCGTATCGATGAGTTCGGCGTCCTCGACGAGTCACAAGCCCGTCAGGGCGCCGCCTGCACCACCGAACGCACCACCGTCAGCGAAGGGGCCGGGGTATGAATGGCCGCACCGAGCTTGGAGAGCGACAGTCCGACGCGCTGGCGCGACCGCCGCTCGTCCGTGAGCTCCTGCTCGTCGTAGGGCTCTTCCTCGTCTACAAGTTCGGCCGGCAGTTGGCCACCGGCCACACCGGCGAGGCGTTCCGCAACGCGGACCGCGTCTGGGACTGGGAACGGGCGCTGCATCTGCCCGGCGAGGACTCGGTGCAGTCACTGCTGCTGCACGGCGACACCCTGGTGCACCTCGCGAACACCTACTACGCGACCGTCCACTTCCCGGCCACCGCGGCCTTCCTGGTCTGGCTCTACCTGCGCCGCCCCGCCCACTACGTCTGGGCCCGGCGCGTCCTGGCCCTGGTGACGGCCGCCTCGCTGGTGGTGCACCTGTTCTTCCCGCTGGCCCCGCCGCGGATGCTGGCCGCGACCGGCCTGGTCGACACCGCCCGGATCTTCGGCCCCTCCGTGTACGGCCCGCCCGAGAGCGACCACCTGTCGAACCAGTTCGCGGCGATGCCCTCCCTGCACTTCGGCTGGGCGCTGATGGTGGCGATCGGGCTGATCGTCGCCACCCGGTCCCGCTGGCGCTGGCTCTGGCTGCTGCACCCGGCGCTGACCCTGCTGGTGATCGTCGGCACGGCCAACCACTACTGGCTCGACGCGATCGTGGCGGCCGCCATGCTCGGCCTCGCCCTCACCGTCGTCCACCTTCCGCACCGCACCCGCACCACGGCAGGACGCGGGACGGACCAGCTCGTACCCGCCACCGAGGAACCGCCCGTACTCGTGGGAGCCGGCCGATGAACGCGACCCTGATCGCCGTAGTCCTGTCCCTGTTCTCGGCCGTCGCCTACGCGGCCGCCGCCGTCGCACAGGAGCGGCTCGCCTCCCGCGCGCCCTCGACCGGAATCGTCGGCATGATGGCGTCCGGCCCCTGGTGGGCCTCGGTCGGCCTCAACGCCTCCGGCGCGCTGCTGCACGTCGTGGCCCTGAAGTACGGGCCGCTCACGGTGGTCCAGCCGCTCGGCGCGCTCACCCTCGTCGCGGCGGTGCCGCTCGGGGCGCGGGTCGCCGGGCGCCGGGTCAGCGCCGTCGAGTGGCGGGGCACCGCGCTCACCCTGGCCGGCCTGGCGGCGATCCTGGTCACGGCCTCCGGGCCCGCCCCCGACAACGTGCTCAGCACCCCCGAGGCGCTGGCGGTGGCCGGCACCACGGCCGCGCTGATCGCCCTGCTGGCCCGGCCCGGAGCCCGGCCGGGGCTGCGGCACGCGACCGCGTCCGGCTTCGCCTCCGGGGTCGCCTCGGCGCTCACCCAGACCGTCACGGTGGCCGCGACGGACCGCTCCGGATCGCTGCTCAGCGTGCAGGTGATCGGGGTCGCGCTGCTGGTCGCCGCGCTCGCGGTGGGCGGGCTGCTGCTGTCCCAGACGGCCTACCGCAGCGGGCTCGACGCCCCGCTCGCCGTGGTCACCCTGACCAACCCGGTGGCCGCCGCCCTGATCGGGCTGGTGCTGCTGGGCGAGCGGCTCCAGGGCGGTGCGGCCGGAATCCTGCTCGCCCTCGCCGGGGCGGGGCTCGCGTCCTGGGGCGTGGTGCTGCTCACGCGGGTGACGCCGCACCAGGACGAGGACCGCGCCGTGGCCGCGCAGCATGACGAGGACCGCGCCCTGGCCCCGCACCACGACGACGACCATCCTGTGGCCGCCGTCCTGGCGCTGGCGCCGGGCACGGCGTCGGTGGAACCGGCGCTGGTGCCCCGGCAGCCGGAACCGAGGCGTCTCGCACCGGAACCGGGGCACCTCACCCCTCTGTGAGCCGCGCTACTCGACGATGAACGCCGGGTCGCTCACCCCGGGACGGCCGTTCTCGACGTGCCCGGCGAACCTCCGCAGGAACGCCGGGTCGGCGTCGGAGGTGACCGTCAGGTCGTACCAGCGGCGGCTCGCCGCGAGGTCGACGGTGCGCTTCACCGTGGCCCCGGGGCGCACGGTCAGCGTCGTGCCGGGGCCGCCGTACCCGTCGGCGATCTTCAGGCGCACGGTGCCGGAGCCCTTGTTGGTGAGCGTCAGCTCGATGTCGTCACCGGTGTGCCGTGCGGTGACCTCGGGTCCGGCGGCCTTGTTCGAGCCCTTGAAGTACCGCACGAAGCCGTTCGGGCCATGCACGGTCAGGTCGTAGGAGCCGCCGGAGTACACCGAGTTCCAGGTGTCGGCGAGGCTCTTGCCGGCCTCGGTGGTGTAGAACCAGGGGCCGTCCGTGCGGTTGCCGGACGTGACGTGGAAGGCGGCGCCCGCCTTGCTTCCGGAGGCGAAGGCCAGCGTGAACTTCCCCACCGCCGCGTCCACCGAGCCGTCCACGTACGGGGCGTACTTCAGCGGGCGGGAGGGGCGCAGGCCGCGCTCCTGCTTGGGCATGTCCGGGTCGGCCGGCGGCGTCGGCTTGTAGTCGGGGTGACGCTCGCGGTCCTGCGGCTCGTACTCGTCGGTCTCCGGCAGGGGCGCCGGGCGGCTGTCCTTGCGGGAGAAGTCGAAGGCCGAGGTGAGGTCGCCGCAGACGGTCCGGCGCCACGGCGAGATGTTCGTCTCCTTGACCCCGAAGCGGCGCTCCATGAACTGGAGGATCGAGGTGTGGTCGAGGGTCTCGGAGCAGACGTAACCGCCCTTGCTCCACGGCGAGACGACCAGCATCGGCACCCGCGGGCCAAGGCCGTAGGGGCCGGCCGGGCGCCTGCTGTCGCCGGGGTAGAGGTCGAGGGAGACGTCGACCGTGGACTTGCCGCGGGAGGCGTCCTTCGGCGGGAGCGGCGGGACCACGTGGTCGAAGAAGCCGTCGTTCTCGTCGTACGTGATGAACAGCGCCGTCTTCGACCAGACCTCCGGGTTGGAGGTGAGGGCGTCCAGCACCTGGGCGATGTACCAGGCGCCGTAGTTGGTGGGCCAGTTGGAGTGCTCGGAGAAGGCCTCGGGGGCGGCGATCCAGGAGATCTGCGGCAGCCTGCCGGCCTGGACGTCGGCCTTGAGCCGGTCGAAGTAGCCGTCGCCGTTCTTGACGTCGGTGCCGGTGCGGGCGTTGTCGTACCAGGGCGAACCGGGCTCGGCCTCACGGTACTTGTCGAAGTACAGCAGCGAGTTGTCGCCGTAGTTGCCCCGGTAGGGGTCGGAGATCCAGCCCCAGGAGCCCGCCGCGTCCAGGCCGTCGCCGATGTCCTGGTAGATCCTCCAGGAGATTCCGGCCTGCTCCAGGCGCTCGGGGTAGGTCGTCCAGCCGTAGCCGAGCTCGTCGTTGCCGAGGACCGGGCCGCCGCCGGTGCCGTCGTTGCCGGTGTAACCCGACCACATGTAGTAGCGGTTCGGGTCCGTGGAGCCGATGAACGAGCAGTGGTAGGCGTCGCAGACGGTGAACGTGTCGGCGAGGGCGTAGTGGAAGGGCATGTCCTCGCGGGTCAGGTACGCCATCGTCGTGGTGCCCTTGGCGGGTATCCACTTGTCGTACTTGCCGCCGTTGTAGGCCTGCTGGCCGTCGGTCCAGCCGTGCGGCAGGCCCTCCAGGAACTGCATGCCCAGGTCGTCGGCGTCCGGGTGGAACGGCAGGATGTCCTTGGTGCCGTCCGACTGGTGCCAGTTCGACTTGCCGTTGTCCAGCCGCACCGGGCGCGGGTCGCCGAAGCCGCGGACACCGCGCAGCTTGCCGAAGTAGTGGTCGAAGGAACGGTTCTCCTGCATCAGGACGACGATGTGCTCGACGTCCTCGATCGACCCCGTGCGGTGGTTCGCCGGGAGCGCGGCGGCACGCTGAATGCTGCTCGACAGCGCGGTGAACGCCGTGGTGGCACCCGCGAGCTGAAGGAATCTGCGCCGGTTGACTTCGGGCATGAGTGAGGGACCTCTCCCCTTGAGGGTGTTCGACCGGTCGGAACTGTTTGACGGAATGTGCGCGGAAGGAGTGTTCCAGGAGCAACAAACGTCAGGGAAGGGTCTGGTGGCGGTGGTGTGAAGGTCGGCGGTACGGGTGGTGCCGGGTATCAGTCAGGAGTGGAGTCGCTGGATGCGGGTGTGACGCCGGCCGGCATGGTGGGCCACGGCCCGGTCCAGCTCTTCGGGGGTGGTGTCGAGGCGGCTGCCCTCGACCGAGATCAGGCGGAGGCCGCCGTACTCCTGATGGAAGGGCCACCACAGGGAGCGCGGTGGGCGTGCCCCCGGTCTGAGCCACATCACGAGGGAGTGCTGTGCGACGAGGTCCTGCGTCGCGATGATGCCGACGCTCTCGATGTCGCCCCAGGGCACGCGCAGGGTCCGGGGACGACGCAGGCCGGAGAAGAAGGCCAGGGTCAGTCCGGTTGTTCCCACGTGGAGGGTGACCCGGTGACAGCCGGTCAGGAAGTAGGCGGGCAGCCCGATCAGGGGCAGCCAGGCCAGCAGCAGTTCCTCGACCGCGATGAGCAGTGTGGGCGCGTCCCGGCCGTCACTCGGGCTCACGTAAGTGAGGTACGGAGCGAAGAGCACGGCGCCGACGAAGAATGAGGTGCCCTTGGACCTGAGGCCCTGGAATGTCGTCCCTTCGTCGGACGGGCGGGACCCAGCCGGGGACCGGGCGGGTCTGAGCCATTCGTGTTCCGCGGGCGCGAGTTGCGACGGACCGGCGAACCGTTCGACGGCCCTGCGCAACTCGGCGGGATCGGTGGTCACTTCGGGAATCGTGCACAGGGTGAGCGAGCCGACACCGAGCCTCGGCAGATAGAAGGCGGTGCGGTCCACGGGTTCCCGCGCGGACCGCTCGACGGGCCGCAGCGCCAGCAGCCCGAGGGCGTCGACACGGCCCGGCCAGTGGACGATGCCGATCCGTTCGATCTCGGTCCAGGCATGGACGATCTCGGTCTCCGCTCTGGTGAGGGTCACACCGGCGGCGCTGATCACCAGACGGACGGGGTGGACAAGCCTGGAGACGGCCCACCACACGACCGCGCAGGCCGCGGCCGAGAGCAGCAGCGACGGGATGCCGAGCCAGACGCGAACGGGTTCGTGCACCGCGTCCTCGGGAAAGGCGGCGTAGGCGACCAGGGCGGAGACCACCGCCGTGACCACGAGGAAGCCCCTTTCCGCGGAGAAGACCGCCACCGCCTCCTCGTCCGGCGCGGGCGGTCCGAGCGGCTCGCTGCTGGGTGTCCACGCCGAGCCCGCGGTCCGCGAGAGGGCCTTCTCCACCATGGCGGGTGGAGCATCGAGACGGGTCAGCTCGGCGAAGCGCAGCGCGCCCGTCCTGCTGTCCCGCCTGGGTCCGGGGGCACCGAGCCTGGCGGTCTCGATCAGGACGCCGGGCTTGGGCCGGAGCATCAGGGCGTACCGGGGACCGCGCAGTCGCCCTCCTGGGCGGGCGACGATCCACACCCGGCTGACGCGGTGCCAGGGGTAGTAAAAGTGCTGGTCCTTGCTGTAGCGGACCTCGATCCCGTCCGGCCCGACGGACAGGGAGTACCCGCCGGGCAGCATCCGGCCCAGCGTGCCGAAGAGCACAACCATCGCGGCTATCGCACCCATCATGACCAGGCTGGGCGGGGAGGTCAGGTCCGACGTCGACTCCCCCTCCTTCGGCCCGAATTCGACGACCACCCAGCCGATCCCCACCAGGCCCGCGGCGGCGATCGACCACTCCACCAGGCGCCGATGCCAGACGTCGGGACGCAGCCGTGTCACCGGGACCGGTCCCGCCTCACCCTCGTCCGCGATCCGTTCCACGGCGCTCTCCTGGCCCGCCGCCCGGTTCCGCACCACCGCCAGCGCCGCATGCCCGTCCGACCCCTGCTGCCGCGGACGCGGCATGTTCCGCCGTTCCAGCGCATCAGCCAGCGGCTCGAACAGCACGCTGAGCGGCAGCAGTTCGGGACCGCCGGGCAGGCCGTCGCGCAGCAGCTGGATGAATTCGCCGGTGAAGGCGGTGTAGCGGTCCGTCGGCGGCGCGTACGACTTCAGGTCGCCGGAGGAGGAGGTGAGCAGGTACGTACCCCGGATCTCCAGCGGCGCCTCCCCGCCACCGCTCTCGCCCATCATCGCGTCCAGGACCCAGCCGCTCTGACAGCAGTCCAGGATGAGGATCTTGTTCCGGCAGGGCGCCGTCTCGAAGATCTCCCGGATCGCCTGGAACGGTACCGTCGTCCAGCGCAGGTCGTTCTGGTCGGCCCCGCTCAGCGCCAGATGCAGCTCGCTGTAGTCGTGGTTGAGGATGCCGTGGCCGGAGAAGTAGACGAGCAGCGTGTCGGGGGCGTCGGCCGCCGCCTCGCGGATGGTGCGGCACACGCCCCGCGGGTCGGCGGAGTCCTGTACGACGGTGCATCTGCCGGGCAGGAACGACCCGTTGTCCGCGGTGAGGAGTTCGGACAGCACCTCCAGGTTGTTGCGCACGGCCAGCAGGGGCTTGAGGTCCGGGCTGTCGTAGGAGGAGGTGCCGATGAGGACCGCGCGTGACCCTCGCGGGTCCGGCAGCCGGGTCTTCATGGCTGCGGCGGGTTCAGGTGGTCCCGCAGGGCCTCCTCCAGGAGGGCCCGCGCGTCCTCGACCGAGTCCGCGGTCACTTTCGCGCTGCGGCCGTCGGCGAGTGTGATCTCCACGGAGGTGGGCGACCGGCGGGCCCGGAGCAGCGCGGGCAGCGTCGTGATCAGCGCGGTGACGGCGCCTCCGCTGCCCAGACCGACGAGGAGCAGCTCCAGGCCGGTGCCCATCTCGCCCTCCGCGGGGCTGCTCCGCACGAGGTCGACATGGCCCCGGAGTTCGGGGCGGGCGCTCAACTGCCGCCGGACCGCCGCGAGATCGGCCCCGGAGGGTTCGCTCCCGTTCCCCTCCAGCATGCGCAACCGCACCTGCATGACCCGTCGCCTCCCCCTAGCCCGGTGTGGAGGTCAAGTGTGCAGCACCTAACCGGGAGTTGTACCGGCATTGCAGGGAAGCCTTCCGCCTGACGGAAGCAGCCTTGCCCGGCCCCGGCGGGCGTCACGAACCTGAGTCCAACCACGGCACGCGGGGCGACGGCGCCCCGCTCTCAGGGACGGGAACGCCATGCCACACACCACCGCCTTCGCCAGAAACCAGTGGTACGTCGCCGCCTACAGCCACGAGGTGGGCCGCGAGCTGCTCGGCCGGACGATTCTCGGGGAGTCGCTCGTCCTCTATCGGACGGAGGAGGACGGGACGCCCGTCGTGCTGCACGACCGGTGTGTGCACCGCAGGTATCCGCTGTCCGAGGCGCCCACCCGGCTGGACGGGGACCGGATCGTCTGCGGGTACCACGGGTTCACGTACGACACGACCGGTACGTGTGTGTATGTGCCGGGGCAGAAGCGCGTCCCGCGCACCGCACGCGTCGCCTCCTACCCCGTGGTCGAGCAGGACTCGCTGGTCTGGGTGTGGATCGGCGACCCGGCGCTCGCCGATCCGCAGGCAATTCCCCGGGCCGCGCACCTCGATTCCCCCGGCTGGGTCACCGTGCGCGGTATGGAGCCGATCGACTGCGACTACGGTCTCCTCGTCGACAACCTTCTCGA
This sequence comes from Streptomyces sp. NPDC079141, assembly GCF_040686775.1. Taxonomy (NCBI): domain Bacteria; kingdom Bacillati; phylum Actinomycetota; class Actinomycetes; order Kitasatosporales; family Streptomycetaceae; genus Streptomyces; species Streptomyces sp. NPDC079141. The sequence continues at coordinate 164,164 of NZ_JBFBLP010000007.1, forward strand.
TCTGTCCCACGAGACCTATCTGCACGGCGGTTACATCGGCACGCCCGAGGTCGCCGAGACGCCGATCACCACGGAGGTCGACGAGGGCGCGGGGATCGTGCGGGTGAGCCGGCACATGGACGATGCGGAGTGCCCGCCGTTCTACGCCAGGTCGACCGGCATCACAGGCCGGATCATGCGCTGGCAGGACATCGAGTACCACGCGCCCTGCCTCTATCTGCTGCACAGCAGGGTCGCGCCGGTCGGGGTGCTGCCCGAGGCGGACGGCAGCGATCCGGGCGGCTTCCACACCGAGATCACCTACGCCATCACCCCGTCCGGCGACGGCAAGGTGTACGACTTCTGGGCGGTCTCGCGCGACTGGGCGACGGACGATGCCGAGGTCACCGAGTTCCTGCGGGCCAACAACCACACCGTCGTCATGCAGGACGTCGACGCGCTCAACCTGTTGCAGAAGACCCTCGGCACCGAGCGGCACGGCTATCAGGAGCTGAGCATCAACATCGACACCGGCGGGCTGGCCGCCCGCCGTATCCTCGCCCGGCTGGTCGAGGAGGGTGACAAGCCCGTGGAGAAGGTCCTGTGACGGCGCGGACCGGGGAGATCTACCGCATCGACTGGCTGCCGGGCACCGATGTCCTGCACGGCACCTGTCACTGCGGGGCCGAGCACGCCTCCGAGGACCCGGTCGAGATGTGGGAGTGGATGCTCGGACACCCCGAGGGGCACGACTCATGAGGGAACTCGTCGTCGAGAAACGGGAGTTCGCGGCCGACGGGGTGATCGCACTGACACTGCGCCATCCCCTCGGCGAGCCGCTGCCGGAATGGGAGCCGGGCGCCCACGTCGACCTCCTGCTCGGGCCGGACCTGGAGCGGCAGTACTCCCTGTGCGGCGACCCGGCCGACCGCACCGCCTGGCGGATCGCCGTGCTGCGCGAGCCCGAAGGGCGGGGCGGATCGGCCTACGTACACGAGCAGTTGCACGACAAGGTGCGGGTGCGAGGGCCGCGCAATCACTTCGCCCTGCTTCCCTCCCCTCGCTACCTTTTCATCGCGGGCGGCATCGGCATCACGCCGATCCTGCCCATGCTGGCCGCGGCCGAGTCGGCGGGCGCCGAGTGGTCGCTGCTCTACGGCGGACGCAACCGCAACTCCATGGCCTTCGCCGGTGAGTTGAGCCGATACGGAGACCGGGTGACCCTCGCCCCGCAGGACGAGACCGGACTGCTGGACCTGGACTCCGCGCTCGACGGTCTGCCCGACGGCACCCTCGTCTACTGCTGCGGTCCGGGGCCGCTGCTCGACGCGGTGGAGGAGCGCTGTCCGCAGGGGATGCTGCATGTCGAGCGGTTCCGGCCGAAGGAGCAACCGGTTGGCGAGGACCGTGAGTTCGAGGTCGTTCTCGCGCAGAGCGGTCGTAGCGTCACCGTCCCGCCCGGCGTCTCCGTACTCGACGCCGTGCGCGACGCCGGTGTCGAGGTGCTCTACTCCTGCACCGAGGGCACGTGCGGGACCTGCGAGACGGAGGTCGTCGAAGGGGTGCCGGAGCACCGGGACTCGGTGCTGACCGACGCGGAGCGCGCGGCCGGGGAGACCATGCTCATCTGTGTGTCCCGGTGCCGTGGGAGGCGGCTCGTGCTGGACCTGTGATCCGCAGGTCGGCCTCGATCCGGGCGACCGTGTCCAGCAGCGGCGGCAGCAGGTCACGGCGTACGGACTCAAGGGAGTTGCGGCCGGCGTGCACCGCGATGTTCACGGCCGCCGTCACCGCGCCGCCCCGGTCCCGCACCGGGGCGGCGACCGACCGGAGCCCCAGCTCCAGCTCCTGGTCGACGATCGCGTAGCCCTGCCGGCGCACCCGGCGCAGTTCGGCCCGCAGGGCGTCCGGTGAGACGAGCGTGCGCGGGGTCAGGGGGCCGAGGTCCGCCCGGGCCAGCCGGGTGTCGATCTCCTCGTCCGTCAGATGCGCAAGGATCACCCGGCCCACCGAGGTGACGTGCGCCGGGAAGCGGGTGCCCACGGTGATGGACGCGGTCATGATGCGGCTGGTCGGCACCCGTGCCACGTAGACGATGTCGTCGCCGTCCAGGACGCACAGTGAGGACGACTCCCTTACGTGGGCGACGAGTTGCTGCAGGTGCGGTTCGGCGAGTTCGGGCAGCGTGAAGCCGGCGAGGTAGGAGTAGCCGAGCTCCAGCACGCGCGGGGTGAGCCGGAACTGGCGGCCGTCCTGCTGAACGTAGCCGAGGTCGGCCAGGGTCAGCAGCAGTCGGCGGGCGGCGGCGCGGGTGAGGCCGCAGTCGCGGGCGACCTCGCTGAGTGTGCGGGCGGGATGCTCGGCGTCGAAGGAGCGGACGACAGCGAGGCCGTGCGCGAAGGACTGCACGAAGTGGCGTCCGTGGGCCGGCTGTGGCATCGTCGCCCCCTATCCTGTCAACAATTTTGTCAGCGAAACTGGTTGACCTGATCCGTTCAGGGTTCTACCTTCCCGCTCAGTACGCCAGAGCACTACTGTGCGGTCTGCGCACAGCCTGTCGGAACACCGTTGTCTGCACAGGAGGAGCCATGCGTCGTCTGCTTGCCGGTCTGGTGACCGGCACCTTCATGTTCGCCGTGACGGCCTGCGGCTCGTCCGACGACGGCAGTTCGTCGGACGGGAACGCCTCGTCCGGGGGCACCACGACGGTGAAGGTGGGGCTCATCCCCATCGTCGACGTCGCGCCTCTCTACCTCGGCCAGGAGAAGGGCTTCTACGAAAAGCAGGGCCTGAAGCTGTCGTTGACGACGGCTCAGGGTGGCGCGGCGATCGTGCCGGCCGTCGTCAGCGGGCAGTACCAGTTCGGGTTCAGCAACATGACCTCGCTGATGATCGCCCAGTCGAGCGATGTGCCGGTGAAGGCGATCGCCAACGGCATCGCGTCAACGGGCCAGGACGGCAAGGACTTCGGCGCGCTCACCGTGAAGGGGGACAGCGAGGTGAAGTCGCCCAAGGACCTGGAGGGCAAGAAGGTCGCCGTCAACACGCTGAAGAACATCAACGAGACGGCGGTACGGGAGTCGGTCCGCAAGGACGGCGGCGATCCGGACAAGGTCCAGTTCGTGGAGCTCGCCTTCGACCAGATGCCCGCCGCCCTCGACGGCGGCCAGATCGACGCGGCGATGGTGGTCGAACCGGCCCTCGCCACGGTCAAGAGCCAGGGCGGCCGCGAGATCGCCTCCTCGCTGGTCGACGTGGCCCCGGACCTCACGGTGGCGATGTACTTCACCTCCACGCAGTACGCGCAGGAACACCCGGACATCGTGAAGAAGTTCCAGGACGCCACCGCGGAGTCCCTCGCCTACGCTGACGCCCACCCGGACGAGGTCCGCCAGATCGTCACCTCCTACACGAAGATCCCGGCGACGGTGCTGGAGCAGGTGACCCTGCCGAAGTGGCCGGCCGAGGCCAACCGGTCCTCCATCGAGAAGCTGATGCAACTCGGCGAGCAGGACGGGCTGTTCAAGGCGACCCCGGACCTCGACAAGCTGCTGTCGTGAGGGGCCTGAACCTCGCGCTCGGCGCGGCCGGGCTCGCGGCCTTCCTCGCGCTGGGCGAGGCGGCACCGCGGCTCGGCCTGGTCAAGGAGGAGTACTTCCCGCCGACCAGCCGCATCGCGGACGCCTTCGGCGCCGAACTCGCCGACTCCGCCTTCTGGTCGGCGCTCGGCGACACCCTCACCGGCTGGGCGCTGGGCCTGGCGATCGCCTCCTGCGCGGGGATCGTCGCGGGCATCGTCGTCTCCGTCGTGCCCCACCTGCGGGAGGCGACCGCGTCGACGATCGAGTTCCTGCGCCCGATCCCCTCGGTCGCCCTGATCCCGCTCGCGGTGCTGCTCTACGGCACCGACCTGGGCTCGGTGCTCCTGCTCGTCGTCTACGCCTCCTTCTGGCAGGTGCTGATCCAGGTCCTGTACGGCGTGCAGGACCTGGACCCGGTCGCCGACGAGACGGCACGCTCCTACGGCCTGGGCACCTGGGCGCGGATCCGGCATGTGCTGTGGCCGACCGCGCTGCCGTACGTCATGACCGGGGTGCGGCTGGCCGCGGCCGTGGCGCTGATCCTCGCCGTGACCGCCGAACTGGTCATCGGCGCACCGGGGTTGGGGGCGCGGATCGCGATCGCGCAGAACTCGCAGGCGGTGCCCGAGATGTACGCGCTGATCGTGGTCACCGGACTGCTGGGGCTGCTGATCAACGTGGGTGCGCGGACGGTGGAGCGGCGGGCGCTGGCCTGGCACCAGTCGGTGCGCGGGGAGGTGACGGTGTGAGGCTGCTGCTCCTGCGGCTCGTCTTCGTGTTCGCGCTGCCGGCCGTGCTCGTGAGCGTGTGGTGGGTGGCGTCCGACGACAGTACGGACGTGTACTGGCCGCCGCTGCGGAAGATCCTGGAGACCTTCCCGGAGGTCTGGACGGCAGACCGCTTCAAGGACGACGTGCTGCCCAGCGTGCTGCGGCTGACCGGCGGTTACGCGCTGGCGGCCGTGGTGGGCGTGGCGCTCGGCACGGTCATCGGCTCCTACCGGCGGGTGCGGGCGGTGTGCGAGCCGGTGCTGGAGTTCCTGCGGGCCGTGCCGCCGCCGGTTCTGGTGCCGGTCATCATGCTGTTCGCGGGCATCGGCGACACGATGAAGGTCACCGTGATCGCGAGCGGCTGCGTCTGGCCGATCCTGCTCAACACGGTGGAGGGCGTGCGCGCCGTCGACCCGGTGATGGCGGAGACGGCTCGCAGCTACGGCATCACCGGCGCCGCCCGGCTCAGGAACCTGGTGCTGCGCTCGGCGAGCCCGCAGATCTTCGCGGGTCTGCGCCAGGCGCTGTCCATCGGCATCATCCTCATGGTCATCAGCGAGATGTTCGCCGCCAGCAACGGACTCGGCTTCACCATCGTGCAGTTCCAGCGCAGCTTCGCCATCCCCGACATGTGGACCGGCATCCTCGTGCTCGGTCTGCTCGGCTTCCTGCTGTCGGTCGTCTTCCAGCTCGTCGAACGGCGGGTGCTCGGCTGGTACCACGGCCTGCGCGCCTCCACCCGGCGGTCCCCGTGAGCCATGTGAAAGGGCGGTCCATGCTCGACGTACGCGGCCTGAAGAAGGTGTACGAGGGATCGGGGCGGCGCGTGGAGGCGGTGCGCGACCTGACGTTCACCGTCGAGGCGGGCGAACTGGTCTGCCTGGTCGGCCCGTCGGGCTGCGGCAAGACGACCCTGCTGAAGTGCATGGGCGGCCTGCTGGCGCCGACGGGCGGCGAAGTGCTGCTGGAGGGACGGAAGGTGACCGGTCCGCCGCCCGGGATGGCGTTCGTCTTCCAGGAGTACGGGCGGAGCCTGTTCCCCTGGATGCGGGTCGGCGAGAACGTCGAACTGCCGCTGAAACAGAAGGACTTGACCAAGGCTGCGCGGCGGGAACTGGTCCGGGACGCGCTGGACTCGGTGGGGCTCGCGGACGCCGTGGGGGCCTACCCCTGGCAGCTGTCCGGCGGAATGCAGCAGCGGGTGGCCATCGCCCGCGCGCTGGCCTACGAGCCCCGGGTGCTGCTGATGGACGAGCCGTTCGCGGCGGTCGACGCACAGACCCGCGCCGACCTGGAGGACCTCGTACGGCGGCTGTGGCGGGAGCGGGGCATCACCATCCTGTTCGTCACCCATGACATCGACGAGGCCGTGTACCTCGGCGAGCGGGTCGTCGTCCTGTCCGCCTCCCCCACGGTCGTCCAGGAGCAGCTGAAGGTCGACCTCCCCGCCGAGCGGGACCAGTTGCACACCCGTGTGGCCCCGCGCTTCGCCGAGCTGCGGACCCATGTGTACGAGCAGATCCAGGCGGCGAAGCGCGGGGCACCGGTCACGAAGTCGGACACGCCCCCACTCGATTGAAGTCGCCTAGCGCGCGGCCCACAGCCCCCGGACGTGACCGAGGTGGCGGGTCATGACCTCGCGCACCGCCCGCTCGTCCCGGGCCAGCAGCGCGTCGAGCAGTTCCAGATGCTCCTCGGCGGAGGAGATCAGACGGCCCGCCTCCACCAGGGCGGTCAGGCCGTAGAGCCGGGAACGCTTGCGCAGGTCGCCGACGACCTCGACGAGGTGGGCATTGCCGGCCAAAGCGAGCAGGCCGAGGTGGAAGCGGGTGTCGGCCTCCACGTACGCGATGAGGTCACCGGCCACCGCGGCCTGCACGATCTCCCGGGCGGCCGGGCGCAGCGCCTCCAGGGAGACGGCGTCGGCGGTCCCGGCCAGCTCCACCACGGTCGGGATCTCGATCAGCGCGCGGACGTGCTTGTACTCGTCGAGCTGCTTCTCGGAGACGACCGTGACCCGGAACCCCTTGTTGGGAACGGTGTCGACCAGCCCCTCCTTGGCCAGGTCCAGCATGGCCTCGCGCACCGGCGTCGCCGAGACGCCGAAGCGGGCGGCGAGCGTCGGCGCCGAGTAGACCTCGCCCGGGCGCAGCTCGCCGGCGATCAGCGCGGCCCGCAGGGCGTCGGCGACCCGCTCGCGGTAGCTGCGCTTCTTGCCGCCCAGGCTGGGCAGGGCAGGAGCAGCGGCGGATGGGGCGCCGACGGACTGGGCGGCCATGGAAGGTCTCCTAGCTGGTGCAATGCAATGTCACGCGTCACCGGCCATTATCCCTGAGCCGCCGGGCGGCTACAGGACGAACCCCGCCGGAAAGGGATCGGCCGGATCGAGCAGGTACTGGGCGGTGCCGGTGACCCAGGCGCGGCCGGTGAAGCTGGGCAGGACGGCGGGGCGGCCGGCGACCTCGGTGGTGCCGAGGAGCCGGCCGGTGAACCGGGTCCCGATGAAGGACTCGTTGACGAACTCGGTGTTCAGGGGGAGTTCGCCGCGGGCGTGCAGCTGGGCCATGCGCGCGCTGGTGCCGGTGCCGCAGGGTGAGCGGTCGAACCAGCCGGGGTGGATCGCCATGGCGTGCCGGGAGTGGCGGGCGGTGGCGCCGGGAGCGATCAGATGGACGTGGTGGCAGCCGCGGATGGAGGGGTCCTCGGGGTGGACGGGCTCCTCCTCCGCGTTGATCGCTTCCATCAGGGACAGGCCCGCCTTGAGGATGTCGTCCTTGCGGGCACGGTCGAAGGGCAGCCCGAACTCCTCCAGCGGAAGGATGGCGTAGAAGTTGCCGCCGTATGCCATGTCGTATGTCACCGTGCGCCCACCGGCGAGTGTGATCTTGCGGTCGAGGCCGACGGAGAAGGACGGCACGTTCTTCAGGGTGACGTTCTTCGCCGCCCCGTCCTCCACCGCCACCTCGGCGACGACGAGGCCCGCCGGGGTGTCGAGCCGGATGGTGGTGACCGGTTCGACGACCTCGACCATGCCCGTCTCCACCAGCACGGTGGCCACACCGATCGTGCCGTGCCCGCACATCGGCAGATAGCCGGAGACCTCGATGTAGATCACGCCCCAGTCGCAGTCGGGGCGGGTCGGCGGCTGGAGGATGGCGCCGCTCATCGCGGAGTGGCCGCGCGGCTCGTTCATCAGGAGCTGCTTGATGTCGTCGCGGTGCTCACGGAAGTACAGGCGCCGCTCGTTCATGGTCGCGCCGGGGATCGCTCCGATGCCGCCGGTGATCACGCGGGTGGGCATGCCCTCGGTGTGCGAGTCGACGGCGTGCAGGACGAGTTTGCTGCGCATGACGCTCCTGATGATCCGGATCGGGAGGGGTGAGGGAGGGGGCGGTTACGCGAGCCCGGCGGCGACGGCCTTCTCGGTGGCGGCGCGGACGGCCGCCTCCTGCTCGGGCAGCAGCGGGACGCGCGGCGGGCGCACGGGGCCGCCGTGCCGGCCGACGATGTCCATGGACATCTTGATGGCCTGCACGAACTCGACCTTGGAGTCCCAGCGCAGCAGCGGGTGCAGCTGCTCGTACAGCTTCTTGGCGGTGCCGAGGTCGCCGCCGACCGCGGCACGGTACAACTCGACGGACGCGGCGGGCAGCGCGTTCGGGTAGCCGGCCACCCAGCCCTTGGCGCCGGCGACCGCCAGCTCCAGCAGGACGTCGTCGGCGCCGATCAGCAGGTCGAGGCCGGGGGCGAGCTCGGCGAGCTGGTAGGCGCGGCGGACGTCGCCGGAGAACTCCTTGACGGCGTGGATGCAGCCCTCGCCGTGCAGCTTGGCGAGCAGCTCCGGGACCAGGTCGACCTTGGTGTCGATCGGGTTGTTGTAGGCGACGACCGGGATGCCCGCCTGTGCGACCTCGGCGTAGTGGGCGAGGACTGACCGCTCGTCGGCGCGGTAGGCGTTGGGCGGCAGCAGCATCACCGAGGCGCAGCCCGCGTCCCGGGCCTGCTCGGCCCAGCGGCGGGCCTCGGCGGAGCCGTAGGCGGCGACTCCGGGCATCACCCGCTGCCCGCCGATGGCGGCGACGGCCGTCTCGACGACCTTGGTGCGCTCCTCGGGGGTGAGGACCTGGTACTCGCCGAGCGAGCCGTTCGGCACGACGCCGTCGCAGCCGTTCTCGACGAGCCAGGCGCAGTGCTCGGCGTACTTGTCGTAGTTCACGGAGAGGTCGTCGTTGAGCGGCAGGGCGGTGGCGACGAGGACGCCGCGCCAGGGGGTGCTGTGGGTGGCGGTCATGTGAATGTCCTTCTCGATAGCGTGTGACATATTACTGATGAATGGCCTGACGGCGGCCATGCGCGCTGGTGGTGACTATGGGGTGTGCTGCCCCGCCTGCGCCAGTACACCGAGCGGTACGGGCCGCGCGAAGGGCCGCCGCGACGGCGTGAGCTCGCACCCGGCGAGCCCCGCGACCGCGGGCCCGCACACCCGCCCCTGGCACCAGCCCATCCCGGCCCGCGTCAGCAGCTTCACAGTGCGAACGTCCCCGGCACCCAGCTCCTCGACGGCCTCGCGGATCGCCCCGCCGGTGACCTCCTCGCAACGGCAGACGACGGTGTCGTCGGTGACCTGCTCGGTCCAGTGCGCGGGCGGCGCGTAGACGCTGTCGAGCGCGGCGGAGAACGCCCGCAGCCGGGTACGGGTCCGCGCGGCGGCCGTCCACCCGGCGGGGTCGGGCTCGGTGCCGTTCAGGCGGGCCGCGGCCGACCGGCCCCCAATGTGTCCCTCGGCCAGGGACAGGGCCGAGCCGCCGATGCCGGTGGTCTCGCCCGCGGCCCAGACGCCGGGGACGTCGGTGCGCTGTTCGTCGTCGACGTGGACGTCCATGCCGTCGAGGCGGCAGCCGAGGGTCTCGGCGAGATCGGTGTGCGGCAGCATGCCGTGGCCGACGGCGAGGGTGTCGCAGGCGATACGGCGCTCGGTGCCGGGCCGGACCCGGCCGTCGCCGTCGAGGGCGGCCACGGTCACGGCCTCCAGCCGCTCGCCACCATGCGCCTCGACGAGGGTGTGCCGGACGAACGTACGCACCCGCCGGCGCAGCAACTGGGCCGCGTACCCAGCGCCTTCGGCGACCTTGCCGGGCTGGGCCGCGAGGGCGCGGGAGCGTCGTACGAACGCCTTGGGATCCGCCGACTCCACCAGCGCGGCGACCTCGACACCGGCCGCCGCGAGACCGGTGGCCACGGGCAGCAGCAGCGGCCCGGTCCCGGCGACGACGGCGGTGCGTCCGGAGACCGCGAGGGCGCCCTTGAGCATGGCCTGGGCGCCGCCCGCGGTGACGACGCCGGGGAGGGTCCAGCCGGGGAACGGCAGCACCTTCTCGTAGCCGCCGGTGGCGAGGAGGACGGCGTCGGCGCGCACCTCGACGGGCTCCTCCTGCTCGGGGCCGAGGAGGGCATGCACGGTGAAGCGGTCGGACTCCCGCTCGACGAACCACACATGATGGTCCGTCAAGTGCCGTACCGAGCCTGCCTGTACGTGTGCGCGCAGGCCGTCCCGGAGACGTTCCCAGGTGCTCCACTGGTGGTGCAGGGCCTGCGGGCGCCCGGCGCGCAGTGCGCTCGCCGGCTGCCGGTAGAACTGCCCGCCCGCCTCCGCGGCGGCGTCGAGCAAGGTGACCCGTACGCCGTGGGCCGCGGCGGCGACCGTCGCGGCGAGGCCCGCCGGGCCAGCGCCGATCACGGCGAGATGCGGTCGCTCAGTCATCGCGCCCCGTCCCTTCCTGCGTACGGATCGCGTCACCGGGGTGCAATGGCACCAGGCAAGCCCGTTGATTGGGACGGCCGTTGACGGTGACCAGGCAGTCGAAGCAGACGCCGATCCCGCAGAAGACGCCGCGCGGGCGGCCCTCTCCGCGCGTGCTGCGCCAGGAGGTGACCCCGGCCGCCCAGAGGGCGGCGGCGACGGTCTGGCCGGGCAGCGCCGCGATCTCCCGCCCGTCGAGGGTGACGGTGAACGGCGGGCCCGGCCGGGCGTCGGCGAGGCTCAGTGGGGTTCTCACACGGTCTCCTCGTCTGCGGGGAACCGGTCCGGGCGGAACGGCGCCAGGTCCTGGTCGGGGGTCTTCGCGGTCAGCACCTGTGCGATCAAGTGGCCGGTGCCGGTGGCGAGTCCGATGCCGGCGCCCTCGTGCCCGCAGGCGTGGTGGAGACCGGGGACGCGCGGATCGGGACCGATGGCGGGCAGGTGGTCGGGCAGATACGGCCGGAAGCCGAGGTACGCGCGCATGGCCCGCACCTCCGCCAGGAACGGGAACAGCCGGGTCGCACCGGCCGCCAGAGCGCGCACGACCGGCAGCGAGAACGACCGGTCGAAGCCCACCCGTTCCCGGCTCGCGCCGATCAGCACCGGCCCCGCGGGCGTCCCTTCGACGACCGGCGAGGTCTGGAGCGCGGCCGAGTCGCTGGCCACGTCGGCCACATAGTCGGCGGCGTACACCTTGTGCCGCACCTTGCGCGGCAGAGGCTCGGTGACGAGGACGAAGCCGCGTCGCGGGCGGACCGGGAGGCGGGTTCCCGCGAGTGCGGCCAGTTCGGCGCCCCATGTACCGGCCGCGTTGACCACCGCCGGGGCGTGGATGTCCCCGCGGTCCGTGCGGACACCGCGCACCGAACCGTCCGCCGCGCGCAGTACGCCGGTCACGGTCCACCCGGTGAACAGGCGGGCGCCGGATGCCCGTACGAGGTGCGCGGCGGCCAGGGCGGGCATGACCTGGCAGTCCTGCGGGTAGAGCACACCGCCGGGCAGCCCGGGGGTGAGGTGGGGTTCGAGGCCGTACAGCCCCTCGCCCACGACGGTCTCGGCGACGACCCCCGCGGCGCGCTGCGCCTCGGCGAACCGCTCCAGGGCCGTGAGCCCCTCCGCGGTCGAGGCGACGACGACGCCGCCCTTGGCCTCGTACTCGACGACCCCGCCGAACTCGTCGGCCAGGTCGGCCCAGAGGCGGCCCGAAAGGAGCGCAAGGTCCAGTTCCGGGCCGGGTCCCTTGTCGGAGACGAGGAGGTTGCCCTCCCCGGCACCGGTCGTACCGCCGGCCACCGGGCCGCGGTCGACGATGATCACGTCGAGGCCCGCCCGCGCCCCGTACAAGGCGCAGGCCGCTCCCACCATCCCGGCGCCGACAACCACGACGTCACAGGTCAGTCGCTTGCTCACGTCAGTACTATGTCACATACTTCTGTTCGGGGGAACGCCACCGCGCCCGCCGTCATCAACAGAAGAAGGTGTCCGACGTGGCCAAGGGCCGAAAGAACAGTCTCTACTCAGGAATCTCCGACGAGCTGTCCGCCTGGATGCGCACGGGATGGGCCGACACCGAGCGCAAGGACCTGACGCCGACCGAGCAGGCGCCCTACGCCGCGCGCCGGCGCGCCGCGCTCTCCGCCCGCTTCCCGGGCGAGCGGCTGGTCGTGCCGTCCGGAGGCCTCAAGATCCGCTCGAACGACGACCCTTACCCCTTCCGCCCGTACTCCGGCTATGTCCACCTCACGGGCGATCAGGCCCGCGACGGCGCCCTGGTGCTGGAGCCCCGCCCCGACGGCGGCCACGACGCACACTGCTACCAGCTCCCCCGCGACAGCCGGGACAGCGACGAGTTCTGGGCCGGCTACACCGCCGAGCTGTGGATGGGCCGCCGCCCCACGCTCGCCGAGGCGGAACGGGTGCTCGGCCTGCCGTGCCGCGACATACGGACGATCGCGCAGGACCTCAACGACTCCCCCGCCGCGCCCACCCGGATCATCCGTGGCATCGACCCCGCCCTGGATGCGGCGCTCGACACCGACCGGGAGCGGGACGACGAACTCGAAGAGGCCGTCTCCGCCCTGCGACTCGTCAAGGACGAATGGGAAATCGGCGAAATGCGCCGCGCGACGGACTCCACGGTGCGCGGATTCACCGATGTCGTACGGGAGTTGTCGCAGGCCATGGCCACCTCGGAGCGGTGGATCGAGGGCACCTTCTACCGCCGGGCCCGCGTCGAGGGCAACAGCGTCGGCTACGGCTCCATCTGCGCCGCCGGCGAGCACGCCACGATCATGCACTGGACCGACAACGACGGCCCGGTCCGCCCCGGCGACCTCCTCCTGCTGGACGCGGGCGTGGAGACCCGCACCCTCTACACCGCCGACGTCACCCGCACGCTCCCCGTCAGCGGCACGTTCAGCCCGGTCCAGCGCAAGGTCTACGACGCCGTGTACGCCGCTCAGGAGGCCGGAATGGCCGCGGTCAAGCCCGGCGCCCACTACCGGGACTTCCACGAGGCGGCGCAGCGGTCGATGACCGAACGGCTGGTGGAGTGGGGCTTCGTCGAGGGCCCGGTGGAGCGGGCGTACGAGCTGGGCCTGCAGCGCAGGTTCACCATGGCCGGCACCGGCCACATGCTCGGTCTCGACGTCCACGACTGCGCGACGGCCCGCAACGAGGACTACGTGGACGGCGTGCTGGAGCCGGGCATGGTGCTCACCGTCGAGCCCGGCCTGTACTTCCAGCCCGACGACCTGACGGTGCCCGAGGAGTGGCGCGGCATCGGCGTCCGGATCGAGGACGATCTGCTGGTGACGGAGGACGGCCACGAGAACCTGTCGGCGGGGCTGCCGCGCTCGGCCGACGAGGTGGAGGCGTGGATGCGCGAGCACGCCGGCTGAGTGTCCGTGACGGGGCGCCGTCGGCGACCTGAACGCCGGCGGTGCCCCGGTCAGGCTTCGGGGGCGGGCACCACGCTGAGGTGGGTCGCCGTACGGCGCGGGCGCACCGCCCGGCGCGCGGCGGGCGCCGGACGCCGCGCGTCGCGCAGCACCAGCGTCATCCGTCGGTAGCCCATCTCCTTGAGGGTGGCGGGGGTCTCCTCGACGATCCGGCAGTCGGTGGCGCCCCAGCGCGGGTCCGGGTGGAGCAGCGGGCGGACCGCGCCGTCGTGCGCCACGGCCTGCTCGCCCACGGTGCGGATCCAGTGCGGCAGGCCGTGCCGGTAGGCCGCCTCCATGATCGGGTCCTGGGCGATGTCCCGGCGGATGGCCTGGAGTCCGTGGTCGTGGCCGTGGCGCTCCACGGCGGCCGCGAAGTGGGCCAGCATCGGCAGGCACCAGCTCGACTCGTGCTCGCCGAGGACGGTGCCCGCATCGGGGTGGAACAGGACGAACCTGAGGAAGTTGTCACCCGGCATGGCCGTCGGATGCGGTCCGACGCCCCGGAAAAGTGACGCGAAAGCGGTGTTGGCCAGGATCACGTCCCAGCGGTGGTCGAGCACGACGGACGGGAAGGGCACGGCCTCCAGAAGGGTGGCGTAGTCCTGGAGGTATCCCTGGGCCTCGGGACTCTCGGGGACGGACCGCAGTTCCGATCGCTGCCCTCCTGCCTGATGTGCCATCCGGAGGTCACCCCTCTTGCCTGTGCGGCCTTGACGCGGCGCCCCGATCCTGATGCCCCGGCACAACCGGTGTCAACTATCGTGGCATTTCATGCCGGTTGACGGCTGAAATTGGCCACAGTTGTGGCGAGACCTGGATGTGAGTTCGAACCACCGGTTACTCTCCGGGAAGTTCACGGCAATCGCTTGTGAGAGACGTAGGAGTTCTGTCGGTGACGGGTGGCTTCGAAGGTCCGGGCGCCACGGGCACGGCGGCACTGCCGGCCGTGGTCGCTCGCGTGACCGCACTCGCCGACCGGCTCGGCGTACCGCACGCCGAGGTCTTCGACACCGGCCGTCTGTCCGTCGCCTCCGGTGTCCCCGAACCCGTGGTCAAGGCCCTGCTCAGCGGCCGCCCGGCGGGTGAGCCCGACATCCAGGCCCGCTTCCTGCAACGGCTGGACCTGCTGCGCCGCACGCGGCTGAAGCCCAACGGGCGCAAGTACACCCAGCAGGAGATCGCCGACGGGGCCGGCATGTCGCGCCAGCAGGCCGGCGCGCTCATCAACGGCGACCGGCGGCCCACGATGGAGCACTGCGACGCCATCCAGCGCTTCTTCCGTGTGCACGCCGGTTTCCTCACCGCCGAGGACCCCGAGGCGCTCGCGGGCGCCCTCCAGCGCACCGAACAGGAACTCCTCCAGCAACTCGCGGAGCGGGAGGCGGCCGCGTCCGCCGAGGACCCGCTGGAGCGGCTGCTGCAGGACCACGGCGTGCGCGGGATCGCCTGGCGGGCCGCGCAACTGCCCACCGACCAGCACCGCGACAAGGTCGCCGAGTGGCTGGACATGCTCCTGGAGAGCGTCAAGCGGCCCGAGTCGTGACCCGGGGGAGAACTGTGAGCATCCGAAGGGAAATGCACCGCCTGTGCGGCGAGTTGGTCGGAGAGCTGGAGCTTCCCGGCCCGGTGCCGCCCGCGGACCTCTACGGCGCACTGTGCGGATCGATGGCCAGACGGCGCGGTCGGCCCGTCCACTTCCGTACGGCGGCCTTCCCGGTCGGCACGGCCAGCGGGCTGTGGCTGGACATGCGCGACCAGGATCTCGTCGTCATCGAGGAGCGCACCGCCCCCGACCACCAGTTGGTGATCCTCGGCCACGAACTGTGGCACATGAAGGCCGGGCACTGCGGCCATCACGTCGCGGGCGCGGCCGTCGCCGCCCGGCTGCTGCGGGACGACGCCGACCTGGAGGCGACGGTGCGCAAGGTGGCCGCCCGCAGCCGCTTCGACCAGGCCGACGAGCAGGAGGCCGAGAGCTTCGGCCTCCTCCTGGCCAGCAAGTGCCGCACCTGGCTGGCGGGTTCCTCGCAACGCACCCCGGTCCAGCGCGACCGCCTGGCGGGCAGGATCGAGGCGTCACTGGGGTACCGGGGCTCGCAGGCCTGACTCCTTCACGTAGCGCTGCGTTCGCTCGCTTCGCGTAGATCCCGTTCCACCGCACGGTTGCGAGGTGTGTCCTGGCGGCCCTCCTTCAGCAGGTCGCGCCAGTGCTCTCGGCTCCAGTCCGCAGGTGCTGTCGTCGCCGTGAACTCCTCGACCAGGGCGACGAAGCGGCCGGGGTCGGTGTGGAAGGGGAAGTGGCCGGCGCCCTCGAAGATCTCCAGCCGGCTTCCGGGCATCGCCTCGTGCGCGCCGAAGGCGTGCCGTACCGGTACGACGCTGTCCCGGTCGCCCCAGAGCAGCATGGTGGGCATGCCCTCGGTCAGATAGCAGCGGTCGAGCATGGTCACGACCTGTCCGCGCCAGTCGACGACCGCGCGCAGGGTGCGGATGAAGGCGTTGCGGGCGGTCTCGTCGGGGAGCGCGTCGACGAGGGTGAGCAGTTCCGGCGCGTCCTGGCCCAGGTCGGTGTCGAGGAGCTTCATCAGGCCTACGGTCAGGCCGAGTTGGTATCGCATGCCGGGCAGGCGCAGCGCGGACAGCAGCAGGTGGGCGCCGGGCACGGAGACCAGCCGCAGGACGGGGTTGACCTCGCGGCCGACACCGCCGGCGCTCACGAGGATGAGCCGTTCGGTGCGTTCGGGGAACTGGTAGGCGAACTGCATGGCCACTCCCCCGCCGAGCGAGTGGCCGACGAGAGTGGCGGACTCGATGCCGAGAGTGGTGAGGAGATCGCGCACTCCGTTGGCGTACGCGGCGACGGAGTAGTCGGCGCGCGGCTTGTCGGAGGCGCCGTGGCCGAGCAGGTCGGGGGCGATGACGGTGTGGGTGCGGGCGAGGTCGGGGATCAGCTCCGCCCAGGTCGCCGAGGAGTCCCCGATGCCGTGGATGAGCACCAGCGCCGGGCCCTCGCCGGCCATGCGGAAGGCGCGCCGGTAACCGTGCACGACGCGGTACCGCAGCTCCAGTTCTCCGTCGCCCACGGGACGCAGCCGTACGGCGCGCACCGGGCGCCGGCGGGGGACGTCGACCACGCGCTCGCCTCCTGATGCCGGGGCCGCGCGATCGCGGCCGAAAGCCTGTCACTCCAGCGTAGAGGTGCCTTCCCCCAAGGGATTTCGGCCAGGTTTCACCTCCGCTAAGCGGGCGAACCGGGGACTGGGCGGGCCCGATTGTCAGTGGTGGACGGCAAGCTGGAGATGCGCCCTGACTTGCGGGGCGGGAGACGACGCCGACTTTGGGGAGAGCCGACCGATGCCCACCGCCGTTCTGACCGACCGTGAGCGCACCGCCGTCCAGGCCTATCTACGGCTGCTGCACACGGTGCGGGCCGCTTTCGATGCCGCGGGTGGCCCGCCGGGAGAGGGACGACCACCCGTCGTGCCGCCCTCGGTGCTCGCGGAGGCCGAGCAGGCGCTGGCGGCCGCCGGGCTCACGGGCAACGAGGAGGCGTTCTTCCGGCTGCTGCAGAGCTGGTGCCCGGAGCCCTGACGGGGGTCAGGGGTGCGGGACCGTGACCACGGACGCCACCAGCCCTCGGCCGACCGTCCAGCGGCCGTCGAAGTGGCCGAGGCGCCGGCCGTCGCCGAGCAGGGGGCCGGGGACGAGAAGTGTGGCGCGAAAGGTGCCGCTCGGGCGGTCACCGGGGTCGGCGGCGAGCTCGATGTCGGCCTCGGTGAACTCCAGCCACTGTCCGGTCAGGGGGAACCACGCCTTGTAGACGGACTCCTTGGCGCTGAACAGCAGCCGGTCCCAGCGGACGTCGGGGCGGTCGTCGGTCAGGGCGCGGATGCGCTGCTGCTCGCCGGGCAGGGACACGGCGGCGAGCACACCGTCGGGGAGCGGCTCGTTGGGTTCGGCGTCGATGCCGAGGGAGGCCAGGTCGGTGGCGCGGACCACGGCCGCGGCGCAGTAGCCGTCGCAGTGGGTCATGCTGCCCGCCAGGCCGGCCGGCCAGCGCGGGGCGCCCCGGTCGCCGGGCAGGAGGGGCTGTGCGGGCACGCCCAGCTTCTCCATGGCGCGGCGGGCGCAGGAGCGTACGGCGGCGAACTCACGGCGCCGTTTCTCGACCGCCTGTGCCACGACGGCCGCCTCCTCGGGGTACAGCGGCGCGGGCCCGGGTTCCTCGTCCCCGTACAGCTCCACCGTCACCACCGAGTCCGGCAGCAGTTCCTCGATCACGGTGCCCCGACCTCCCTGGGCAGTATGCGACGCAGCCGTCCCGGCGGTTCCGGGCGCTTGCGCCACTCACGCGGGTATCCCACCGACACCTCCTCGAAGCGGACACCGTCGTGCCAGGTGGTCCGCGGGATGTGGAGGTGGCCGTAGACCATGGTCTCGGCGCGGAACCTGGTGTGCCAGTCCGCGGTCAGCCCGGTGCCGCACCACATGGCGAATTCCGGGTACCACAGGATCTCCGTGGGGTGCCGGTCGAGCGGGTAGTGGTTGACCAGGACGGTGGGCAGGTCGTCGGGGAGGGCGGCGAGACGGCGTTCGGTCTCGGCGACCCGGGCGCGGCACCAGGCCTCGCGGGTGGGGTACGGGTCGGGGTGCAGCAGGTACTCGTCGTTGCACACGATGCCGGTGCTGTGCGCGTAGGCGAGGCCCTGCTCTTTTGTCGCGCAGCCCTTCGGGAGGAAGGAGTAGTCGTACAGCAGGAAGAGCGGGGCGACGACGACGGGGCCGCCGGGGCCCTCCCAGCGGGGGTAGGGGTCCTCGGGGGTGGTCACACCGAGGTCCCGGCACAGGCCGACCAGGTAGTCGTAGCGGGCGACGCCGCGCAGGGTGACGGGGTCGCGGGGGTGGGTCCACAGTTCGTGGTTGCCGGGGGCCCAGATGACCTTGCTGAACCGGCCTGCGAGGGTTTCCAGCGCCCAGCGGATGTCGGCCACGGTCTCCGCGACGTCGCCGGCGACCAGAAGCCAGTCGTCGTCGGAGTCGGGCCGCATCTTCTCGACGAGGGAGCGGTTCTCCTCGTAGCCGATGTGCAGGTCACTGATGGCCAGCAGCTGTCCGGCACCGCCGACCGTCGACGCCACCTCTCGTCCCCCTCCGCACTCCGAAAGCACCACCAGAACACAACCACCGTACGGGTTCAAGACGGCTTCACGCCGAGCCGCGGGCATATTCCGTGCGGAACTTCAGCGACTCATGATCCGGACGGGCATGATCGGAAAATCCGTAACACGCATGTTGCACGCGGGCCCTCCGCGGGGCCGTATGATCGCCCCAACACCACCGCCATGAACTTCCCTTCGCACGGGGCGGTTTGGTGTACCTCCCATCACCCTGGCCGGGCACGGCCTGCTTCGCCGTGCCCGCGAACCGTGAAAGGCGGCCTGCATGGTCTCTCGCGTACGCGTCTGGCTCAACCGCACGTACGCGGAGAACGTGTTCTTCATGGATCAGCTGCGGCGAAATCCCAGCGACCGGGCCGTCGAGATCCATGCCACCCACGGGGACGCCGACTCGCCCGTGCTGGCCGCCGCCGACACCGCGGACCTGGAGCCGGAGGGGCTGTCCCCGGCCGGTTACGTGGAGTACGCCCTGGACCAGTGCCAGCGGCGCGGGATCGACGTGTTCGTGCCGCGGCTGCACCAGGCGGCGGTCGTGGCGCACCGCGCCGAGTTCGAGGCGGTCGGTACGGCGCTGCTGGCGCCGCCGCCGGAGGCGGTGTCCGTCTTCCACGACAAGGTGATCGCCTACGAGGCGGTCCAGGCGATCGGGGTACCGGTTCCGCCGTGGTGGCGAGTGCGGACGGCCGACGAACTCGTGGGCGCAGTGGAGGAGTTGGAGGCGCGCGGCCACAAGGCGTGCTTCAAGCCGGCGTCCGGGGCGGGCGGGGTGGGCTTCCGCGTGATCACGCGCGCCCCCTTCTCGCTCGTGCACCTCAACGGATTCCCGAGCCCGTACGTGCCGCTCGATCTGGTCCTGGCGGCGCTGAAGGAGGCCGAGGAGGAGGTCGACTGGCTGGTGATGCCGCGGCTGGAGCAGCCGGAGGTGTCGGTGGACTGCCTGACCGGGCCGGACAACCGGGTGCGGATGGCCATCGGCCGCACCAAGAACGGCCGGCGGCGCGGGTTCACGCTGCAAGAGCAGTGGCTGGCGCCCGCGCGGCTGCTCGCCGAGGAATTCGGGCTGCACTATCTGTCCAACGTGCAGTTCCGGATGCTCGGGGACCGGCCGGTGCTGATGGATGTGAACACGCGGCCGGCGGGCGGTCTGCACCAGCTGTCGCTGTGCGGGGTCAATGCGCCCTGGGCCGCCGTGCAGTTGGCGCTCGGGGAGGACCCGGGGGAGATCGTGCCGCCGTTCCTCGGGCAGGACTACACGGTGGTGTCGGGGCCGCGGCCGTTGCGCGGGGTCTCCCTGCCGCAGCAGCGGATGGAGGAGGCTCTGCCCGCCGTGCCCGCGCCGGTCACCTCCGTCGAGGTGAGGGCGGGTCAGGTACTGCCCCTCTGAGCGGCAGATCCCCTCTCCGGTATGGACCAATCGACGCACAGACTCTTGACAGGTTGATTGGTCCAGACCAAATCTGGATGCGCACTCTCTTGCACCACCTCCCGAACACCCCCCATTCCTTCAGGGAGTTCGTGTGCGCATCCCACTCAGACGCACCAGACGTCGTCTTCTGGCCCTGCTCGGCTCCGCCGCCCTCGCGGTCACCGGAGCCGTCGCCCTTCCGGGTACGGCCCACGCGGCCAACATCCTGCCCAACCCCGGCTTCGAGTCGGGCTCCCTCTCCCCCTGGTCCTGCACCGGCAACCTCGGCTCGGTGGTCTCCTCACCCGTGCACAGCGGCACCAAGGCCCTTGCAGGCGCGGTGAGTTCCAGCGACAACGCCAAGTGCAGCCAGACCGTCACCGTCCGGCCGAACACCGCGTACACCCTGTCGGGCTGGGTGCGCGGCTCCTACGTCTACCTCGGTGTCGACGGCGGCGCCTCGACCTGGACCACCTCGCCCTCGGCGTACAGCCAGCTGAGTCTGACGTTCACCACCGGCGCCACACAGACCTCGGCCACCGTCTACACGCACGGCTGGTACGCGCAGGGCACCTACTACGCCGACGACATCAGCCTCGACGGGCCCGGCGGCGGCTCGGACACCCAGGCACCGACGGCGCCCTCGAATCTGCAGTCCACCGGCAAGTCCTCCTCCAGCGTGTCCCTGGCATGGAACGCCTCGACGGACAACGTGGGTGTGACCGCGTACGACATCTACAGCGGTTCGAACCAGGTGCTGAGCGTCTCCGGGACGACCGCCACGGTCGGCGGGCTGGCGCCGAGCACCGGCTACACCTTCACCGTGCGGGCGCGGGACGCGGCCGGGAACGTCTCGGCGGCCTCCAACGCCGTGAGCGTGACCACCGATCCGGGCAGCGGTGGCGGCGGCTTCAAGCAGGCCGCGCCCTATCTGTACCTCGGCTGGGGCGATCCGCCGAGCGCGACCTCGGTGATGAGCGCGACCGGCATCAAGTGGTACACGATGGCCTTCATCCTCTCCTCCGGCGGCTGCAACCCGGCCTGGGACGGCAACCGGCCGCTGACCGGCGGCAACGACCAGACGGTGATCAACTCGATCCGGTCCGCGGGCGGTGACATCGTCCCGTCGATCGGCGGCTGGAGCGGCAACAAGCTCGGGCCGAACTGCTCCACCGCCGAGGCACTGGCGGGCGCGTACCAGAAGGTGATCGACGCCTACGGGCTCAAGGCCATCGACGTCGACATCGAGAATTCGGACGAATTCGAGAACGCGACCGTGCAGGACCGGATCCTCAACGCGCTGAAGATCGTCAAGGCCAACAACCCGGGCCTGCGCACGATCATCACCTTCGGCACCACGACCACCGGCCCCAACTACTGGGGCAACCGGCTGATCGACCAGGCCAAGGCGCTCAACGCCAATATCGACGTGTTCACGATCATGCCGTTCGACTTCGGCGGCGGCGCCGACATGTACGGCAACACCGTGAACGCCACCGAGGGGCTGAAGAACAAGCTGAAGTCGGCCTTCGGCTGGGACGACGCGACGGCGTACGCGCACATCGGCATCTCCGGCATGAACGGGCTCAGCGACCAGCAGGAGCTGACCTCGCCGGCGACCTGGACGCAGATCCGCGACTGGGCCAACTCCCGGCACCTCGCCCGGCTCGCGTTCTGGTCGGTCAACCGCGACCGGCCGTGCCCGGGCGGCGGCGTGACCAGCAACTGCTCCGGCATCAGCCAGAGCAACTGGCAGTTCACCTCGATCACGGCCGGGTTCACCGGCTGACACCGCAGACGGCGTGGGGGTACCTAGACCGGGTACCCCCACGCCCGCGCGATCTCCTTCAGACGCGGCGGGAGTTCGACGTCCGGGTCGGCGGTGCGGGCCGCCTGGATACGGCCGGACTTGATGGTCGGGGACCAGTCGCCGAGCTGCGGGCGGAAACGGCCGTGGTCCTTGCTGCCGTAGTCGAGCATCGCGGCCTCCCAGGGGATGCCGAGGTGCTCGCAGATGCCGCGCGTCACCTTCTCCGGCTCGGCGGTGAGGTCCTCGTAGGTGATCACATGGAGGTTGTCGAGGCTGCGCCGCGCCTCCTCCAGCTTCTCGCTGTAGTTGGCGACCTCGGCGAGGATCTCCGCGTGGTCGGGGTCCGCGCGGCGGTCGGTGAGGGAGGCGATGATCGCGCCCGGGTGGCGGAGCAGCAGGAGGTAGCGGGCGTTCGGCCAACATCGGTTGAGCCGCGGCCAGATGAGGGTGTTCGGCGGCGTCTTGTCGACGATGACGTCCTTGCCGCTGCGGGTGAGCTCCAGATGCAGCACCCGGTCCCACAGCACGTGCTCCAGCTCGTCCTTGTCCAGTTCGAGCGCCTTCATGGCGTCCGCGGTGAACGAGCGGGAGAGGTTGACGTGCAGGGTGCGCAGATGCATCTCGTGCGGGGCGCGGATCCGGCTGTGACTGTTGAGCAGGACACGCAGCAGGGTCGACCCGGAGCGCACCGACGACAGCACGAACACCGGCGAGTCCACCAGGCGCGGGGCGGGCGGGGCGGTGTACGCGTCGGCCGCGGTCGGGCGGCTGCGGGGCGCGGGTACGGCGTCCAGAGTCGTCCGGCGCGGGGGGCTCACCGCCTCCCTCATCAGCCTCCCCCGCCGCCTCAGTCCCTTCCCGATCGCGTAAATGCGCGGGTCTCCCACGGTGACACCTCTCTCTCGCGCCTGCCCCCGCATCCCACGGGCAGCAGACGAACTGAAGGTGACGGGGAGGCGAAGCGCCGTGGTCACGGAGGCCCGGATTCCGGCCGTGACCAGGCGCTTTACCGCTTCCTTAAATCTTCCTGGGAGTTACTGTGCAACCGCCTTGGTCAGGCGCAGGGTGAGGATCTGGAACGGCCGCAGCCCGATCCGGACGGCTCCGGCCTCGACCTCCGCGTCTTCAAGGGGGCGTTCCAGCAAGTCGGTGACCTGGGCGGAGGCCAGCGGGAAGCCCGAGCGCAGCACTCCCTGGGCACGGCCACCGCGGGACTCGTAGAGGCGGACGACGACGTCGCCGGAGCGGTCGTCGGCGAGCTTCACGGCCTCGACGGTCACGCCCTCGCCGGTCACCGACACCACCGGCTCGGGGGCGCCCGCCGCGTCCGCCACACGCAGCGGCAGGTTGAGGGCGTAGCCCTCGGCGACGGCGTCCTCGATCGTGGCGCCGGGGAGCAGCGCGTAGGTGAAGCGGTGGCGGCCCTGGTCGGCCTCGGGGTCCGGGACCCGCGGGGCCCGCACCAGGCTGAGGCGCACCGTGGTCGTCGTACCGCCGTCCTCGCGGACCGTGCGGGAGATGTCGTGGCCGTAGGTCGAGTCGTTGATCACCGCGACGCCGTAGCCGGGTTCGCCGAGGTGGACCCAGCGGTGGCCGGAGACCTCGAAGCGGGCCGCCTCCCAGCTGGTGTTGGTGTGCGTGGGCCGCTGGATGTGGCCGAACTGGATCTCGGCGGAGGAGTGCGGGGCCCGGATGTCGATCGGGAAGCCCGCCTTGAGGAACTTCTCGGCCTCGTGCCAGTCGATCTCGGTCTCGAAGTCGATCCGGGGGCTGCCGGCGCGCAGGGTGACGGTCTGCGTGATGGTCGAGCCCTTGCCGAAGGAGCGTGTGACCCGGACCGCGCCCACCAGGGGGTTCTCCTCGACGACCGTGATCTCGGTGGCGTCGAGCAGGTCGGTGTAGCGGTTCTTGTAGTGCTTGTCGACGTCCCAGGCGTCCCAGTAGTTGGGCAGGTCGGTGTGCAGGCGGAGCAGGTTGCCCTTGTCGGCGAGGACCTCGCGGTTCGCCTTGAGGTCGCGTACGGAGGCGAGCGTGCCGTCCTCGGCCAGCTCGACGCGGACGAGACCGTTGTCGAGGACCCGGCCGCCGACCGTGACGGGCCGCGCGGGCGCGGCGCCGGCGAGCGGGGCGCTGCCGTTCGCCGGTACCTGTACGAAGGCGGGAGCGCCCTCGGCCGTACGCACGACCTCCGCCCGGTCGTACGGGCTGGTGTTGAACACCCGGCTGTCGCCGCCGCCCAGCGCGCCGACCGCCTCGCTCGTGATGACCTCCAGCTCCCGTGCCACACGGGCGTATTCGGCCTCCGCCTCCCGGTGCACCCAGGCGATCGAGGACCCCGGCAGGATGTCGTGGAACTGGTGCAGCAGCACCGTCTTCCACAGCCGGTCCAGCTCCTCGTACGGATACGCGTACCCCGGCGCGTGCAGCGCCGCCGTCGTCGCCCACAACTCCGCCTCGCGCAGCTTGTGTTCGCTGCGCCGGTTGCCCTGCTTGGTGCGGGCCTGGGTGGTGTAGGTGGCGCGGTGCAGCTCCAGGTAGAGCTCGCCCACCCAGACCGGGGCGTCCGGGTACTCCTCGCGGGCCTTGGCGAAGAAGGCGTCGGGGTGTTCCACGACGACCTTGGGCGAGCCCTCCAGGTCCGCCAGCCTGCGGGCCCGTTCCATGATCTCGCGGGTGGGGCCGCCACCGCCGTCGCCCCAGCCGAAGGGGGCGAGGGAGCGGGTGGCGCCGCCCTTCTCGGCGTAGTTGCGGACCGCGCGGGACATCTCCACGCCGCTGAAGCGGGCGTTGTAGGTGTCGACCGGCGGGAAGTGGGTGAAGATGCGGGTGCCGTCGATGCCCTCCCACCAGAAGGTGTGGTGGGGGAACTTGTTGGTCTGGTTCCAGGAGATCTTCTGGGTGAGGAACCACTCGTTGCCGGCGAGCTTGGCGAGCTGCGGGTAGGCCGCGTTGTAGCCGAAGGAGTCCGGCAGCCACACGCCCTTGGTCTCGATGCCGAAGTGCTCGATGAAGAACCGCTTGCCGTGCACGAGCTGGCGGGCGATGGCCTCGCCGCCCGGCAGGTTGCCGTCGGACTCGACCCACATGCCGCCGACCGGCGCCCACTGGCCCTTCTTCACCGACTCCTGGATGCGCGCCCACACCTGCGGGTAGTTGTCGCGCACCCACTCGTACTGCTGGGCCTGCGAGCAGGCGAAGATGAAGTCGTCGTACTCCTCGGCGAGCGCGGTGACGTTGGAGAAGGTGCGGGACGTCTTGCGCTTGGTCTCGCGGATGGGCCACAGCCAGGCGGAGTCGATGTGGGCGTGGCCGACGCCGGAGATGATGTGGGCGCTGGCGTTGGCGGGCTTGGCCAGCGCCAGCCGGAGCGCGGCGCGCACGTCGGACGCGGATCCGGAGATGTCGTCCAGGTCGAGGAGGTCCATCGCCCGGTCGAGGGTGTGCATGATCTCGTGCCGGCGCGGGTCGTGCTCGCCGAGTTCCAGCATCAGTTCGCGCAGCACCTGGACGTCGAGGTCGAGGTGGAAGACCTCCTCGTCGAGGACGGCGAGGTCGGCCCGCCTGAAGGTGTAGAGGGGCTTGTCGCCGGCGGTCAGGACGTCACCGAGCGGGGTCGGGCCCGCGAAGTCGTTCGCGAGGATGTCCGGGTTGGAGGCCGCCTCGACCAGGTAGTCGATCCGCTCGCCGCCGGTCGCCGGGTTGGCGATCGGCACGTACTGGTTGAGCGGGTTGACCGCCTTCAGCGGGGTCCCGTCCGTGCGGTGGACCAGCGCCTCGGCCTGGTTGCCGGGCCAGTCCCCCACGAAGCCGAGGTCGATGACCGCCTCGACGCGCCTGCCGGCCCACTCGGCGGGCACCTGTCCGCGCATCCGGAACCAGGTCGTGCCCCAGGGCGGGCCCCAGGGGGTGTCCATCGCGAAGGGAGCGTAGGGGGCGGCCGCCGCCTCCTCGAACGGGACCGGCTCCCCCGGCGCCTGCCAGGCCTCCACCTCGAAGGGCGCCGTGGCCGCGTAGATCGCGGGCTTGATCCGCTGGTTGTGGAGGCGCTCGACGCGCTCCTCGATCCGCCGGCGTTCGTCGTGCATGAGTGTCTCCAGAGAGCGTGCGGGAAAGCGCTTACCGCGAAGGGCTTACTTAAGGTACGCCAGGCCGGGGTGGACCTCGGTGTAGCCCTCCACCAGCCTGCGGGCGACGTTCACGGAGTCGACCAGCGGGTGCAGGGCGAAGGCCTTCACTGCGGTGGTCCGGGAGCCGGACTCAGCGGCAGCGAGGACCTCGCGCTCGACCGCCTTGACCGAGCAGACGAGCCCGGTGGCATGGTCCGGCAGCGGGTCGACGGCGACGGGGTGGGCGCCGTTGGCGTCGACGAGGCAGGGCACCTCGATGACGGCGTCGGCGTCGAGGACGGAGAGCGTGCCGCGGTTGCGCACGTTGAGGATCAGCGTGGTGCGCTCGTCCCGGGCGATGGCCCGCATCAGGGCGAGGGCGACCTTCTCGTAGCCGCCGGACAGGTCGTCGGCGTCGCGTTCGCCGGCGCCCGCCGTCTCCCGGTTCTCCGCCATGTACGTCGCCTCGCGCTCGGCGCGGGTGCGGTCCCAGGCGGTCAGCGCGGCGGCGTCGGGGGCGCGCATCTCCTCGTAGAAGCGGGCCTGTTGGTCACGGAGGAAGGCGCCGCGGGTCTGCTCGGCCTCCTGGTAGGCGCGGACGGCCTCCCGGTTGAAGTAGTAGTAGTGCAGGTACTCGTTCGGGATCGCGCCGAGGGACTGGAGCCAGTCGACGCCGAACAGCTTGCCCTCCTCGAAGGAGCCGAGCAGGGCAGGGTCGGCGAGCAGCCGCGGGAGTTCGTCGCGGCCGGCGATGCGCAGGCCGCGGACCCAGCCGAGGTGGTTGAGGCCGACGTAGTCGATCCAGGCCTGCTGGGGATCGGCGCCGAGCACCCGGGCGATACGGCGGCCGAGGCCGACCGGTGAGTCGCAGATGCCGATGACCCGGTTGCCGAGGTGGCGGGACATGGCCTCGGTGACCAGGCCCGCGGGGTTGGTGAAGTTGATGACCCAGGCGTCGGGCGCGAGACGGGCCACCCGCTGGGCAATGTCGACGGCCACCGGCACGGTCCGCAGTCCGTAGGCGATGCCGCCCGCGCCGACCGTCTCCTGGCCGAGGACGCCCTGGGCGAGGGCGACCCGCTCGTCGTTCGCACGCCCCTCCAGGCCGCCGACGCGGATCGCGGAGAACACGAAGTCGGCGCCGCGCAGCGCCTCGTCGAGGTCGGTGGTGGCGGTGACCTCGGGGGCGTCGGGGATCGCGGCGGCCTGCTCGGTCAGCACCCGGGTCACCGCGGAGAGCCGTTGCGCGTCCAGGTCGTGCAGGACGACCTCGGTCACCCGCCCCTCGCCGCGGTCCCCCAGCAGCGCCCCGTACACGAGCGGTACGCGGAATCCGCCGCCGCCCAGAATCGTCAGCTTCACGCCTGCACCTTTCCTGCCAGGACCACGTCGACGCCGGCCTCCTCCAGGGAGGCGCGGGTCGTCGCGTCCATGGGAGCGTTCGTCACCACCACGTCCAGGTCCTCGGGACCGCACACCTTGGCCATACCCGTCCCCGGGAACTTCGCCGCGTCGGCGAGCAGGACGACCTTGTCGCTCGCGGCGATCATGGCGCGCTTGACGGGGACCTCGACCACGGTCGTATCCATCACCTGCCCGCCCGGGCGCACTCCGCTGGTGCCGAGGAAGAGCCAGTCGGCGTGCAGCTGGCGCAGGTTGTCCTCGGTGAGGAAGCCGACCAGGGAGCGGTACTCGCGCCGGACCATGCCGCCGAGCAGGACCAGTTCGATGGCCTCGTCGTCCGCGAGCTCCTCGTAGACCACCAGGTTGCTGGTGATCACGGTGAGGCGGCGGCCGTGCAGCTGCCGGGCCAGCCGGTAGGCGGTGGTGCCGATGTCGAGCAGCACCGACTGGCCGTCCTCGACCATGGCCGCCGCGCGCGCCGCTATGGCGTCCTTCTCGGCGACTCTGATCTCGGCGACCTCGGCGAAAGGCTGATCGCCCTCGTCCACGACCGCGCCGCCGTGCACCCGGGTCAGCAGCCCGTCCTCCTCCAGCTTGACCAGGTCGCGCCGGATGGTGGCGGGGCTCACGCCGAGCTGCTCGGACAGGTCGGTCACAGCCGCGGGACCGCCCGAGCGCAGGGCCCGCAGGATGAGTTGGTGTCGTCGTTCTGCCAGCACGACGTGAACACTACTCGTCATTCCCAATCATTTCTATGCTCACTTCTGCTCGACTATTGACCAATCTCGCGGAGCGGCGCACGATTCCGTGCACCGAATTTGAACGGTTCTGACGAGAGGGCGTTCCCTTGGACGACGACCGGCCCGATGTGCTGCTGACCGGGCTGCTCTTCTACGACCTCGTCCTGACGGGCCTCGGGAAGCCGCCGACGCCGGGCGAGGAGATCTGGACCTCCGGGATGGGCAGCGGCCCCGGCGGCATCGCGAACCTGGCGGTCGCCGCGTCCCGGTTCGGCCTCAGGACCTGTCTGGCCACGGTCTTCGGCGACGACTTCTACGGCGCCCACTGCCGGGACGTCCTCGCCGGGCAGGAGCACGTCGACCTCGCGCTCTCCCGCACCGCGGACGGCTGGCACACCCCCGTCACCGTCTCCCTGGCGCAGGGCGACGACCGGGCCCTGGTCACCCACGGCCAGGAGCCCCCGTACTCGCAGGACGCCCTGATGGGCGACCCGCCCGCGGCGCGCACGGCGCTCGTGCACCTGGAGGCCGAGCCGCGCGAGTGGATCGGCAAGGCCGCCGCGAACGGCACGCTCATCCACGCCGACGTCGGCTGGGACCCCACCCAGCAGTGGCCGGCCGGTCTGCTCGACCAGCTCTCGCTGTGCCACGCCTTCCTCCCCAACGAGACCGAGGCGAGGGCCTACACCCGCACCGACAGCGCGGCCGCGGCACTGCGCGCGCTCGCCGAGCTGGTGCCGGTCGCCGTGGTCACCCGCGGGGGCGACGGGGCGATCGCCGTCGACCAGACGACCGGCGAGTACGCCGAGGCCCCGGCCCTCGACATCGATGTCCTGGACGCCACCGGCGCCGGCGACGTCTTCGGCGCGAGCTTCGTCGCGGCCTCCCTCGGCGGCTGGCCGCTGGCCGAGCGCCTGCGGTTCGCGGTGCTGGCCGCCGGTCTCTCCGTGCAACACCACGGCGGCGCGCTCGCGGCGCCCGGCTGGTACGGCGTCGACCGCTGGTGGCGCTCACTCACCGACCCCGAACTCCGGCGCGCGTACGGCTTCCTGGCCGACCGTCTCCCCGCGGACCCAGGACCTCCCCTCCGGCACGCGCCGGTCACTCCCCCCGCACGGCAGAACTGACCCCCCGAACCGAACGAATCCGAAAGGCGGTGGGAGCTGTGCGGCTCTCACGAAGAGGCCTGCTGCGCGCGGGCCTGGCCGGTACGGCCACCGCGCTCGGCGGCCTGGCGTCCGGCTGCGCCGTACCGACCGGCTCCACCGGCCGGAACATGGTGCTGTGGTACTGGAGCGGCGGCCTGAGCGACACGGTCGTCAAGAACGCCAAGGCGCGCTACGACAGCGCCGTGGACCTCCAGGCCATCCAGATCGGCGGCTACTACCGCTCCAAGCTGATCACCACCATGGCCGGCAACGCCCACATCCCCGACATCGCGGGCCTCAAGGGCGAGGACATGGCGTCCTATCTGCCCAACACGGACCAGTTCGTCGACCTGCGCACGCTCGGTGCGGAGAAGTACAAGGGCCAGTACCTGGACTGGAAGTGGGACCAGGGCATCGCGGACGACGGCACGATGATCGGCTTCCCGATCGACTGCGGGCCGGTCGCCCACCTCTACCAGTACGACGTGTTCCGCAAGGCGGGGCTGCCCTACGAACCCGACGACGTCTCAAGGGAGTTGAACACCTGGGAGAAGTTCTTCGCCGCGGGCGAGCGGCTGAAGCAGCGGCTCCCGGGCACCGACCTGCTCACCGACATCACCTCCGTCTACGAGAACGTGGTGAACCAGGGCAGCAAGCGGTACGTCGACAAGGACCGCCACTTCATCGGCGACCAGGAACACGTGCGCAACGCCTGGGCGCTGGCCGTCGAGGCCAAACGGCGCGGGATCGTCTCCAACCTGGTCAGCGGCACCCCGGACCAGCTGTCGGCCATCGAGAGCGGCAAGCTGCCCAGCCAACTGAACGCCTCCTGGGCCACCTTCGACATCAAGAACGGCGTACCGAAGACCAAGGGCCGCTGGCGGGTGGCCGACATGCCCGTGCGGCCCGCCAACAACGGCGGCTCGTTCCTGTCGATCACCAAGGCGTGCCGGGAACCCGAGCGGGCCTTCGAGATCATCACCTGGATACTCAACGCCGCCAACCAGGGCCAGGGTTACCTCGACGCGGGCCTCTTCCCCTCCACGCCCGCCTCCTACGGACTGAAGCAGCTCCAGGAGCCCGACCCCTTCTTCGGCGGCCAGGTCACCACCGATGTCTTCGGGCCCGCCGCGCAGAAGATCGCCGTCGCCTACAACAGCCCGTACGACATCGCGCTCGGGCAGCCGATCAAGGACGAGATCAAGAACGTCGGTGTCCTCGGCAAGGACCCGGACAACGCCTGGAGTGACGCCATGAGCAAGTGCCGGCGCATCGCGAAGCACCTGGGGGTGAGCCACTGATGGCCGTCATCGAGCAGACCCCGCCCGTCGTGGCACCGCCCTCGCCCGTACGCCCGAAGTCGGCCTTCAGGAAGTACTGGCATCTCTACGCCGCGATCTCCCCCTTCTATCTCCTCTTCCTCGGCTTCGGCCTGATCCCGGTCGGCTTCTCGCTCTACCTGTCCTTCCACCGCTGGGACGGGCTCGGCTCGATGGAGTGGGCGGGCCTGTCGCAGTACCAGTACCTGATCGGCGACAGCGACTTCTGGAACGCGATCGGGAACACGATCGTCATCTGGGCGCTGGCCACCTTCCCCATGATCCTCCTGGCAATGGTGACGGCCGTGATGCTCAACTCGGCGGTCCGCTTCAAGAGCGTGTACCGCGTCGCCTACTTCCTGCCGAACATCACCTCGGTGGTCGCGCTCGCGATCGTCTTCGGCTCGATCTTCTCCACCAACTTCGGTCTGGTGAACGCCGTGCTCCAGGCGGTGGGCATCGACCAGGTGGCCTGGCTGAACACACCGTGGGGTATCAAGGTCGCCATCGCCTCCCTGATGACCTGGCAGTGGACCGGCTACAACGCGATCATCTTCCTCGCCGGACTCCAGACCGTCCCGAGCGACCTCTACGAGGCGGCGCGCATGGACGGCGCCGGTCCCGTGCAGACCTTCTTCCGGATCACGCTGCCGCTGCTGCGGCCGACGCTGCTGTTCGTGCTCGTCGTCTCCACGGTCACCGGTCTGCAGAGCTTCTCCGAGCCGCAGGTACTGCTGCAGACCACCGCCAACGACTCGACGTATGCGGGTGGTCCGGGCCACGCGGGCCAGACGATGGTCCTCTACTTCTTCCAGCAGACCTTCGACAACAACGACTTCGGGTACGGCGCCGCGGTGGCCTGGGGCATCTTCCTGGTCGTCGTCCTCTTCTCGATCGTCAACTGGCGCCTGGTGCGGCGCCGGGGCGAAGACTAGGAAGGCCGCGTCATGGCATCCACCAAGGGAGCATCCGTCAAGGGGTCCCGCCGCAGAGGGATCGCGCTGCACGCCGGACTGATCGCCGGCACTCTGCTCTCGGCCTTCCCGTTCTACTGGGCCGTGATCATGTCGACGCACTCCACGTCGGAGATCTTCTCCTATCCGCCGAAGCTGCTGCCGGGCACGCACTTCCTGGAGAACGTCCGCGGCCTGTTCGACGCCGTCGACTTCTTCGGGTCGATGGGCAACTCGCTGCTGGTCGCGACGGCGGTGACCTTCCTGGTCCTGTTCTTCGACTCGCTGGCGGCGTTCGTCTTCGCCAAGTTCCAATTCCCGGGCCGGAAGCTGCTGTTCGCGCTGCTCATGATGATCTTCATGGTGCCGGCGCAGCTGTCGGCCATCCCGCAGTTCGTCATCATGGCGAAGCTCGGCTGGATCGGCTCGATGACGGCGCTGATCGTGCCGGCGGCGGCCAACGCGTTCGGCATCTTCTGGATGCGCCAGTACATGAAGAGCGCCATCCACGACGAACTGCTCGACGCCTCCCGGCTGGACGGCGCGAACTTCCTGCGCCAGTACTGGCATGTTGCGCTTCCCGTGGTCCGCCCGGGCCTCGCCTTCCTCGGCATCTTCACGTTCATGGGGCAGTGGAACGACTACGCCTGGCCCCTGATTGCCCTCACCAACCCCGACAACGTCACCCTCCAGGTCGCGCTGTCCCAGCTCAACGGCACCCACGGCACCACCGACTACGGCATCGTCATGACCGGCGCCCTGCTCGCCCTCGTCCCGCTGCTGATCGTGTTCGCGATCGGCGCCCGGCAGATCATCGGCGACCTCGCCAAGGGGGCCGTGCGCGGATGAACCCCCTGACGGCGCTGCGCCCCTGGGCGGCACCCGAGGTGACCTCCTGGGGGCGGCTTGCGATGAACTCCGTGGACCGGCGGGCCGGTGCGATACGGCTCGACGGCGAGTGGCGGTTCCAGCTGCTGCCGTCGCCGGACGCACCGGTCGGGGACGACTGGTCCTCGACGTACGTCCCCGGCGCCTGGACCCTCCAGGACACGGGTGACCTCCCCCAGTACACGAACGTCCGGATGCCGTTCCCCGAGTTCCCGCCCGAGGTGCCCGACGCAAACCCGACGGGCGTGTACGAGCGTGAGGTGGAGGTGCCCGCCGCGTGGGCGGGGCGGCGGATCGTGCTCCAGGTCGGTGCCGCCGAGAGCGTGCTGCTGGTGCAGGTGGACGGGCGACCGGTCGGGATCTCCAAGGACTCCCATCTCGCGGCCGAGTTCGAGCTGACGTCCCTGGTCCGCCCCGGCTCCTCGGCGACCGTACGGCTCACCGTCGTGAAGTGGTCCGACGCCTCGCACATCGAGGACCAGGACCAGTGGTGGCACGGCGGCATCACGCGATCGGTGCTGTTGTACTCGACGGACCCGCTGTATCTGGCGGACGTGACCGTGCGGGCCCACGCGGACGGCGAGCTGCGCGTCGACTGCCGGGTCCGCGGCGATCTGGCGGCCGGGTGGTACGTCACAGGCCGGCTGGACGGCGAGGCCTTCGCGCAGGACACCGACTTCGACCGGCTCAACGCCGAGGAGGAGCGCGTCTCCGACTTCCTCGGCGAGGCCCGGATCGTCGCCGCCGTCCCGGAGGTACGTACGTGGACGGCCGAGACACCCGAGCTGTACGGCCTCGCCGTCCGGCTGCACCGCGCGGACGGAACGGTCGCGGACACCTCGTACCACCGCATCGGCTTCCGTGACGTGGAGATCGTCGGCCGGGACCTGCTGGTCAACGGCGAGCGGATCTACGTCCGGGGCGTGAACCGGCACGACTTCCATCCGCTGACCGGACGGACCGTGTCCTGCGACGACCTGCGCGCCGACCTCGTAGTGCTCAAGCGCTTCGGCTTCAACGCGATCCGCACCGCGCACTACCCCAACGACCCCGCGCTGTACGACCTCGCGGACGAACTCGGCTTCTATGTGGTCGACGAGGCGGACATCGAGTCGCACGACCACGCCCACGAGATCGCCGACGACCCGCGCTATGTGAACGCCTTCGTGGACCGGGTCTCGCGCATGGTCCTGCGGGACAAGAACCATCCGTCGGTGATCATCTGGTCGCTGGGCAACGAGTCCGACTACGGGGCGAACCACGACGCGGCGGCGGGCTGGGTGCGCCGGCACGATCCGACGCGGCCGATCCAGTACGAGGGGGCGGCCAAGCTCGACTGGGCGGCGACGGACGACGCCTCCGACATCGCCTGCCCGATGTACGCACCGATCGAGGACTGTGTCGCGCACGCCCTCTCCGGTGAGCAGACGCGACCCCTCATCCAGTGCGAGTACTCGCACGCCATGGGCAACAGCAACGGCACGCTGGCCGACCACTGGGCCGCCATCGAGTCAACGCCGGGCCTTCAGGGCGGGTTCATCTGGGAGTTCTGGGACCACGGAATTCTGCAACGCGTGAGCGACGGAAGACCGGCCGGGCGTGGGGGCGTCGGGCTGTACGACAACGGTGTCACCGCGCCCGGCCACCGCTGGGCGTACGGCGGCGACTTCGGCGAGGTGATCCATGACGGCGCGTTCATCGCCGACGGGATCGTCTTCCCCGACCGCACGCCCAAGCCCGTGATGTACGAACACCGGGAGATCGCGGCACCGGTGCTGTTGCGGTGTTTCCGGCACGAGGGGCTGGTGGTGCAGAACCACCAGTGCTTCCGGGGCCTGGACTGGCTCGCCGCCCGCTGGGAGCTGGCGCTCGCGGACGGACGGACGGTCACCGCTCCGGCCGGGCTGCCGGATCTGCGGCCCGGCGAGACGGCGGTCGTGCCGCTGCCGTTCGAGCTGCCGGACGACGGCGGCGAGGCCTGGGTGACGCTCAGGGTGACGACGAAGGACGACGAGCCGTGGGGGCCGCGCGGCACGCAGGTGTGCGCGCCCCAGCTGCGGCTGCGGGGGCCCGCCGTTCCGGAGAACCGTTCCGCCGGCTTCGGGGCCGAGGTCGAGATCGACGAGGAGGGGCTCCTCGTCCACCCTCTCCTCGCGGCCGGTCCCACGCTGTCCCTGTGGCGGGCGCCCACCGACAACGACGAGCTGGGCGGCATCGCCGCGCGCTGGCGCGGCTGGGGCCTCGACTCACTGGTCCGCAAGGTCGTCGAGGTGCGGCGCAGCGGCGGGGGCGTGACCGTGCGCGCCGAGTACGCCGGCACGGTCGGTGTCGTCCACCACGTGCAGACCTTCACCCCGGTCGAGGGCGGCATCCGGGTCGATGAATCCGCCGAACTGCCCGAGGACTTCTACGACGTGGCCCGGGTCGGCTCGGTGTTCGAGACGGTGCCGGGGCCGGACCTGCTGGAGTGGTTCGGGCAGGGGCCCTGGGAGTCGTACCCGGACCGCAGCGCGGGGGCGCCGGTCGGCCACCATCGCCTGCCCGTGGACGAGCTGTTCACCCCGTATCTGCGCCCGCAGGAGAGCGGCGGCCGGCACGGCGTACGGCACTTCACGCTGTCGGCGTCGCCGGACGCAATCGGTGTCTCGGTACCGCCGGACGCGATCGGTCTCTCGGCGCCGCCGGACGCGATCGGTCGCTCGGCACCACCGAACACCACCGGCCTCCCGGCACCGCCAGACACCACCAGCCCCTCGGCACCGCCAAACGCCACCACCCTCGCCGTGCGCCTGGACGAGCCGCGGCAGGTCTCGGTGGCCCGGTACCGCGCCGAGGACCTCACCGCGGCCACGCACCACGACGAGCTGGTCCCGCGGCCGGGGTGCGTGGTGCACATCGACGCGGCCCACCGAGGTCTCGGCACCGCGTCGTGCGGGCCGGACACCTCGGCCTCCCATCTGATCCCGCCGGGCGTCCACCGCTGGAGCTGGACCCTGCGCGCTCTCTGAGTCCCCCCGGTTCTCACCTTCCTACGGAGCACACGTGTGCACTTCGCCCGAACACGGGTCCGAGCATGCCCAGGCCGGCGCCGGACGCCGCAGCTTCCTGCGGGCCACCGCGCTGCTCGGCGCCGCCGCCACGGCGGGCCTCGCGCTGCCGACGGCGGCCGAGGCGGCCCCGGACAGCCGGTGGCGGCCGGACCCGGAAAGCCGCCGCTTCACGCTCGCCGTCATGCCGGACACGCAGTACCTCTTCGACGGGCCCAGCATCGACAAGGCTCCCGTCGAGGCCTCGCTGCGCTACCTCCTGGAGCAGGGCAGGGAGGAGAACATCGTCTTCCTGTCCCACCTCGGTGACCTCACCCAGAACGGGGCCGTGGCCGAAGTCGCCGCGATCAGCGAGGCGTTCGGGCTGCTGGACCGGCGGGACGTCGGCTACAGCGTCCTGGCCGGCAACCACGACGTGAAGTCGTCGACGACCGACCAGCGCGGTGCGTCCCCGTACCTGAAGGCTTTCGGTCCGGACCGGTTCAAGGGCAGCTCCACTTTCGCGGGGGCCTCGGCCGACGGCTACAACACCTTCCATCTGTTCCGGGCGGCCGGCCGGGAGTGGCTGGTGCTCGCGCTCGACTGGCGGCTGTCGGACCGGGGGTACGCGTGGGCGAAGGACGTCCTCGCCCGGCATCCGAGGACGCCGGTGATCCTCACGACGCACGAGCTGGTCGTCGAGGACGACACCCTCTCCTCCTACGGGCAGCAGTTGTGGGACCGCCTGATCGAGGACCACGACCAGATCTTCCTCACCCTCAACGGCCACTACTGGCCCGCCGCCCGCGCGACCCGCAGGAATGCGGCCGGACATGACGTCCATCTGCATCTGACGAACTACCAGAACCGCTACTTCGGCGGCGCCGCGATGATCCGGCTCTACCGCTTCGACCTGGACCGGAACGTCATCGACGTCGAGACGGTCTCGCCGTGGATCCTGGGCCGGGCCGCCGAGGGGCTCAACGAGCTGGAGCGGCAGGAGATCGAACTCAGCGGCGACGCCGACCGGTTCACGGTCGGGATCGACTTCGCCGACCGCTTCTCCGGCTTCGCCCCGGTCCCCGCCCGTCCGGAGCGGCCGGCCTCGCGGATGCTGGTACCGGGCACGGTGGCCTACTGGCGCTTCGGGAGCGCGGTGACCGACACGGTGCGCGACCTGTCCGGCCGCGGCAACGACCTCGCCCTGGTCAGCGTGGGCGGTGGCACGCTCGGCTGGTCCGCCGACCACCATCCCGACCAACCGGGCCACGGCAGCCTGGAGTTCCGGGGCGACAAGTCGCCACTGACGGGCGCGTATCTGCGCACGGTCGAGAGCGCGCCCATCAACTCGGCCACCTTCAAGGCCGGTTACACCATCGAGGCGTTCTATCGTCTCCCCGCCGACTGGGACCCCTCGCACCACGCCTGGTCCGGCCTCGTCGGCCGCACCGGCACGGGCGGCGCCGCGGGCAAGACCGCCGACGACCCCGACGAGCCGCTGGCCACGCTGTCACTGTCCAACGACCGCGAGCCGCAATGGGCCGTGCGCCCGCTCAACCAGGAGGGCATCGCCACCAACTGGGGCCAGGAGACACCGCTGGAGACCTGGTGGCACCTGGCGGTCGTCAACGACGGCGAGCACACCACGCTCTACGTCGAGGGCTGCCCGGTGGTCCGCAATCCGAGGGCCGCGGCGATCGGCATCACCTCGGTGGGCCTGCCCTGGCTGCTCGGCGGCTACGAGTACGCCGGGCAGATCGACCAGATCCTGCACGGCCGGCTCGGCGACGTCCGGATCGTCGAACGGGCGCTGCCCGTCACGTCGTTCATGAACCACTGACACCCCGTCACGAAAGAGGCCACCCGTGAACGACCAGCAGCTGCCCGCCTGGGCCGATCCAGCCGTGTCGCCCGCTTCCCTCGACCCGCAGGGCCTGTCCCGGCGCGGACTCCTGCGCGGTGCGGGCCTGTTCGGTGCCGCCTTCGCCCTGGGTTCGGCCGCCGTGCCCGCGGCGGCGTCCACCGCGAGCCAGGACGATCCGCGCCTGGCCTACCTCGTCGGCGACCACCACATCCACTCCGTCTACAGCCACGACGCCAAGTACACGTTCTCCCAACTGGCCGCCGCGGGCGCGAAGTACGGCCTGGACTGGATGGTGTTCACCGAGCACTCCAACTTCGGGCACGCCCGCTACGGCGCCCCGCTGGAGCACGAGGAGATCCTCAAGGCGCGGGCCGAGAACCCGCGCCAGCTGATCTTCCAGGGCCTGGAGTGGTACATCCCGGCCGCCGAGCACTGCACGGTCTTCGCCGCCCCGGGCCCGCACGAGGTGGACCTCCTCACCCGGTTCGAGAGCGCCTACGACGGCAAGCTGCTGGGCTGGACCGACGGCTCCGCGGGCGGCGCCGACACTGCACGCAACGAGGCCCACGCCGTCAAGGCGATCCAGTGGCTGGCCGAGCAGCGCCGCACCGGCTACATCGACGACGTGCTGGTCCTCGCCAACCACCCGATGCGCCTGGGTATCGACTCCCCGCACGAGCTGCGGAACTGGCGGGACGCGGCCCCCGAGATCATGATCGGCATGGAGGGCGCGCCGGGAGCCCAGGGCGCGGCCATTCCCGGCTGGCGCGGCTCTGCCTCGATCCGCGGCGAGTACGAGAACAAGCCGTCGGCGCAGTCCTGGGCCGGCTACCCGGCGAACGCGTATCTCACGTACGGCGGTTTCGACTGGGCGACCGCGACCGTCGGCGGACTGTGGGACGCGATGCTGGCGGAGGGCCGGCTGTTCTCGATCACCACGAACTCCGACGCCCACCGCATCGTCTTCGACACCTGGCGCAACGGCGACTGGCCGGCCGGGCAGAACTTCGACAGCACCGGCCGGCTGCCCGACCCGGTGAACACCGACACCGCCCAGCCCGGCAGCGACTTCTGGCCCGGCCAGTTCTCCCGCACCCATGTCGGCGTCACCCGCTACGGCTACCGCGCGGTGATGGCGGGCCTGCGCGCGGGCCGCGTCTGGCTGGACCACGGGCATCTGCTGGACGGTCTTGAGGTGCGCCTCAAGCGCGCGGGCGACTACGGGCGGGGCGTCACCCTGGGCGGCAGGCTGCGCGTCCGCAAGGGCGAGAAGCTCGTCCTCGACGTGACGGTGACGTCCGCCTCCCGGCCCAACCCGCAAGGGATCCTGCCCGAGTTGGCCCATGTGGACGTCATCCGGGGCGCGGTGCGCGGCCCGTCCGCCGACCGTGACTCCTGGCGGGCGCCCGACACCAGGGTCGTGGAGACAAGGGACGTCAGCGGCCGGAAGGGGACGTACACCCTGCGCATCCCGCTGACCGCCGGGGACGAGTCCTTCTACGTCCGGCTGCGCGGCAGCGACGGCAACCGCCACGGCGCGGGCTTCCTGGGCGCCTCGGTCGACCCGCACGGGCCGGTCCCGCACGAGCCCGGCAACGGCGACCCGTGGGCCGATACATGGTTCTATTCCAACCCCGTCTTCGTGGACACGCACTGATCGACCGGAGGTACCGTGGGCCGCGTGAGCACGGAAGAGTCGCTGCGGCCCCAGTCCCTGATGCTGACGTTCCTGGGCGAGCAGGTGCTCGGCCGGGACGTCTGCGTGTACTCGGGCAGCGTCATCGACGTCTTCGCCCGCGCGGGCGTCGGCGAGCAGGCGACGCGCTCGACGCTGACCCGGATGGTGAACCGCGGTCTGCTGCGCCGCCAGCGCGAGGGTCGCCGGATGTACTTCGGGCTGACGGAGCGCTCGACGGCCGTGCTGCGCGGCGGCGAGCGGCGGATCTGGCAGACCGGGGCGGTCAACCGGCACTGGGACGGCACCTGGACGCTGCTCGGCTTCTCGCTGCCCGAGTCCTGGCAGCGCCAGCGCCACGACCTGCGCTCCCAGCTCACCTGGAGCGGCTTCGGCCCGCTGTTCAGCGGACTGTGGATCGCGCCGGGCGAGGTCGACGTCCAGGAACTGGTCGCCGAGCTCGGCCTGTCCGCCCATGTGAAGATCTTCCGCGCCCACGCGGATGCCGGCATGGACATCGGCGCGATGATCGAGGAGACCTGGGAGCTGTCCGAACTGGCCGCGCGCTACGAGGCGTTCGCTACCCGCTGGAGCCCCTGGGAGACGCAGCCGCCGGAGGCCGACGAGGCCCTCGCCCTGCGTCTGCGCCTCCAGACGGAGTGGCTCCGAATCGTCCGCCGCGACCCCCGTCTGCCGGTGAAGCATCTGCCGGACGACTGGCCGGCCGACCGGGCCGAGAAGACGTTCCGGGCGGTCCACGAGCGGCTGAGTCCGCTCGCGGACGCCTCGGCGGAGCGGCTGCTCGACCTCGTGCCCGTGCGCGAGGCTCAGGCGTAGAACCGCGACAGGCTCTGCAGCACGGCCGCCGGCTTCGCGCCGCCCTCGATCTCGATCGCCCCGTCGACGGTGATCTGCACCCCGCCCGGCACGTCCTCGACCTCGGTGAGCCGGCCGGACAGCCGGATGCGTGAGCCGACCTTCACCGGGGAGGGGAAACGCACCTTGTTCAGGCCGTAGTTGACCTTGGTGGTGACGCCCTGGACGTCGAGGAGTTCGGTGAAGAGGGGGATGAAGAGGGAGAGCGTGAGATAGCCGTGGGCGATGGGGGCGCCGAAGGGTCCCTCGGCGGCGCGGGCGGGGTCCACGTGGATCCACTGGTGGTCGCCGGTGGCGTCGGCGAAGGTGTCGATGCGCTCCTGGGTGACCTCGATCCATTCGCTGGTGCCGAGGTCGCTGCCCGCGAGCTTCTTCAGTTCGTCGAGGCCGTTCACGGTGATGCTCATGGGGTTCCTTAACTGTTGCCGTACCGGGTGCGGACACGGGACTTGAGGAGCTTTCCGGAGGCGGTACGCGGGAGGGCCTCCGCGATCACCACCGATTTCGGGATCTTGTACTTGGCGAGGCGTCCGGCCAGGGCGGCCAGTACGTCGTCGGGGTCGAGCGGGACGCCCTCGCGCGGCACGACGACCGCGCGCGGGACCTCGCCCCACTTGTCGTCCGGCACGCCGATGACCGCGCACTCGACGATGTCGGGGTGGGCGAGGAGCAGGTCCTCGATCTCGGCCGGGTAGATGTTCTCGCCGCCGGAGATGATCATGTCCTTGATGCGGTCGACGACG
Organism: Streptomyces sp. NPDC079141; assembly: GCF_040686775.1. Classification (NCBI taxonomy): domain Bacteria; kingdom Bacillati; phylum Actinomycetota; class Actinomycetes; order Kitasatosporales; family Streptomycetaceae; genus Streptomyces; species Streptomyces sp. NPDC079141. The sequence continues at coordinate 204,370 of NZ_JBFBLP010000007.1, forward strand.
AAGACGTAGCCGTCCCCGTCAATCCGGGCTGCGTCGCCGCTGCGGAACCAGCCGTCCGAGAAGGAGGCGGCCGTCTCCTCGGGCAGCCCCCAGTAGCCGGGCATGACATGCGGGCCGCGCACGACCACCTCGCCGGTCTCGCCGACGTCGGCCGGGGTCATGTCCGGCCGTACGACGCGCACGTCGCTGAAGAAGTGCGGCACGCCCGCCGACCCCGCCTTGCCGATCGCGTGCTCGGCGTCCAGGAAGAGCACCCCGGGCGAGGCCTCCGTCATGCCGTAGCCCTGGAGGAAGGTCAGGCCGCGCTCCTGGTAGGCGGCGATCAACGGGGTGGGTACCGGGGAGCCGCCGCAGGTCAGGATGCGCAGGGACGACAGGTCGGCGGCGGGCCAGCGCGGATGCCGGGCGATCAGGTCGAACATCGTGGGCACCCCGAACATGAACGTGATCCGGTGCCGGGCGATCAGCTCGAAGGTGGCGTCCGGGTCGAAGGCCTCGACCAGGACGCAGGTGCCGCCCTTGAGCAGCACCGGCAGCGTCAGCATGTTCAGGCCCGCCGTGTGGAACAACGGGGCGGAGACCAGGGCCCGTTCGTCGGCGATCAGGTCGGTGTCGACGAGGACGTTGACCGCGTTCCAGGTGAGGTTGGCGTGGGTGAGCATCGCGCCCTTGGGGCGGCCGGTCGTGCCCGAGGTGTACATGATGATGCAGGTGTCGTCGGGCGTGACGGGCTCGTCGAGCGGTTCGTCGGCGGCGGACGCGACCGCCGCCTCGTACTCCTCGCCGACCTCGATGCGGACGGCGACGTCCGTGCCGTCGTACAGCGAGGCATGGACGAGGGCCTTCGCACCGGAGTCGGCCAGCTGGTAGGCGATCTCGGGGCCGGCCAGCCGGGTGTTGAGCGGGACGAAGACGGCACCGAGCGTGCCCGCGGCGAACAGCGTCTCCAGGTAGGAGGGGTGGTTGGGGCCGAGGTAGGCGATCCGGTCGCCGCGCCGGACGCCCCGGGCGCGCAGGGCGTGGGCAAGGCGGGTGGTGCGCTCGTACAGCTGCGCGTAGGTGAAGGCCGTGTCGCCGTGGATCAGGGCGGTGCGGTGCGGGGTCTTGCGGGCCCGGCGTGCGGGCCACGACCCCAGTCCCTCGTTGCGCATGGTCACGCCCCTTTACGGTGTGGTCAGCCCGAGCAGTCGGGCGGCGTTCTCCTTGAGGATCTTCGGCTTCACCTCGTCCTTGATCGTCAGCTTGTCGAAGTCGGCGAGCCAGCGGTCGGGGGTGAGGACGGGGAAGTCGGAGCCGAAGAGGACCTTGTCCTTCAGCAGTGTGTTGGCGTACTGCACGAGCTGCGGCGGGAAGTACTTCGGCGACCAGCCGGACAGGTCGATGTGCACGCCCGGCTTGTGCGTGGCGACGGCCAGGGCCTCGTCCTGCCAGGGGAAGGACGGGTGCGCCAGGATGATCTTCAGGTGCGGGAAGTCGGCGGCCACGTCGTCGACGTGCAGCGGGTTGGAGTACTTCAGCCGGATCCCGCCCCCGCCGGGGACTCCGGCGCCGATGCCCGTCTGACCGGTGTGGAAGAGGGCGATGGTGCCCGTCTCCTCGATCACCTCGTACAGGTCGTAGGCCACCGAGCGGTCGTTGGGGAAGAAGCCCTGGATGCTGGGGTGGAACTTGAAGCCCTTGACGCCGTACTCCTCGACCAGCCGGCGCGCCTGCCGCACGCCCGCCCTCCCGCGGAAGGGGTCGATCGAGGCGAAGGGGATGAGGACGTCCGCGTTGGCGGCCGCCGCCTCGGCGACCTCCTCGTTGGGGACCGGTGCGGTGCCGGTGGCCGACTCGGCGTCCACCGTGAAGATCACGGCGGCCATGCTCCGCTCGCGGTAGTAGGCGGCCGTCTCCTCAAGGGTCGGCTTCCGCTTGCCCTCGACCTTGAAGTAGGCGGAGGAGGCGTCGTGCAGGTCGTCGTCCAGGGAGGAGTGGCCCTTGGAGGACACTTCCGCGTGGGTGTGGACGTCGATCGCGACCAGTGACTGAACGTCCATCACGCCTCCGGGAGCTTCGGCGCCGGGATGCCGACCGTCTGGAGTTCGGCGCCCACGGAGGTCGGCCAGGCGTCGGCCAGCGCGTCGGGGGTCCAGCCGCCGTCGGCGTAGGCGGCGCGGATCTCCTGCGGATGCGACCAGAGTGCCACCTTGTCGCCGCCGATGCCGATGCACTGGCCGGTGACCTGCCGGGCGGCCTCGGAGGCGAGGAAGGGGACGAGGGCCGCGCAGTCCTCGGGGGTGCCGAAGCCCTCGCCCTTGCGCAGGAAGTCGGGCAGCGGCTCGCCGTCGCGCATGGCCTCGATGTATGGGGCGAAGGCGGGGATGGTCTCGGTCATCGCGGTCGCGGCCACCGGCACGATCGCGTTGACGGTGATGCCCGCGCGGCCCAGCTCCATCGACCAGGTGCGGGTCATGGCGGCGATGCCGGCCTTCGCGGCGGCGTAGTTCGTCTGCCCGAAGTTGCCGCGCTGCCCGGCCGGTGAGCCGACCAGGATCAGGCTGCCGCCCTCGCCCTGCTCGCGCATGCGGACGGCGGCGGCGCGGGCGCAGGTGAAGGTGCCCTTGAGATGGGTGGTGACGACCGCGTCGAAGTCGTCGTCGGTCATCTTCCACAGCACCTTGTCGCGCAGGATGCCGGCGTTGGTGACCAGGACGTCAAGGCGTCCGAACTCGGTGACCGCGCGGGTCACGAGCCGGTCGGCGGCCTCGGCCGTGCCGACCGCGACCACCTCGGCGACGGCCGTGCCGCCCGCCTCGGTGATGGACTTCACGGCCTGTTCGGCCACGGCCTCGTCGACGTCGTTGACGACCACGGACGCGCCGTGGGCGGCGAGGGCGTGGGCGTAGGCGAGGCCGAGACCCCGGCCGCTGCCGGTGACGACGGCGGCCTTGCCGGTGAGATCGATGCTGGGCACGGGCGAATCCCTTCGCGAGGTAGTGCGACGGAGATCGAAGCTAAGAGCAATAATTGGTGACGTCAATAGTTGTTCCCAACCGCACTCTGCGAAAGACTGGGGCCATGAAGACCACCGCCATCGATGCGAACGAGCCCTGGATGCGCGAACTGCACGCGGACACGGGCTACCTGCTCTACCGGCTGGGCCTGCGCTCCGGGCAGCTGTTCAACGCCTGCCTCCAGGAGTCCGGACTGCGGCTGCGCCACTACGCGGTGCTGCGCTTCCTCGCCACCGGCGAAGGCGCCCTCCAGCGGGAGCTGAGCGCCCGGCTCGGCTACGACCCGAGCGCGATCGTCGGCCTGGTCGACGACCTGGAGAAGCTGGGCTTCGCCGAGCGCCGCCCCGCCCCCGACGACCGCCGCAGCCGGATCGTCGTCCTGACCGAGGGCGGCCGCGGCTTTCTGTGCGACACCGACGAGGCGAGCCACAAGGTGACGGGCGAGCTGCTGGGCCCGCTGGATCCGCAGGAGCGCGAGACCCTGCACGCCCTGCTGCTGCGGATCGCGGAGGAGAAGCCGGGGAACTGATGTTGTGCAAATTATTGACGGCTGCACGAGTGATGCCTAACTTCACGGTGGCATCCCGCCCTCGTCCCCAGGGAGCTCCCCGTGCAGCCATCCCAACCCACCTCAGACACCAGGCAGTTGCGCCGCGTAGCCCTCTCCGGCCTGCTCGGCACGGCCGTCGAGTTCTACGACTTCCTCGTCTACGGCACCGTCGCCGCGCTCGTCTTCGGCGAGCTGTTCTTCCCCCGGGCCGACCCCGCGGTCGGCACGATCGCCGCCTTCGGCACCTTCGCCGCGGGCTATCTGGCCCGACCGCTCGGCGGCATCCTCTTCGGTCACTACGGCGACCGCGTGGGCCGCAAGTCGATGATGCTGCTGACCATGCTCCTGATGGGCTGCGGCAGCTTCCTCATCGGCCTGCTGCCCACCTACGACGCGATCGGCGTGTGGGCGCCCGTGCTCCTGGTGCTGCTGCGCGTCGTCCAGGGCATCGCGATCGGCGGCGAGTGGGGCGGCGCGACCCTCATGGTCGTCGAGCACGCCGAGCGCACCCAGGGCGCGCGCCGCGGACTGTGGTCGAGCTTCACCCAGCTCGGCGCCCCGCTCGGCTCGGTGCTCTCGGCCGGCGTCGTCACCCTCGTCTCCACCCTCCCCGACGACGACTTCCGCTCCTGGGGCTGGCGGGTGCCGTTCCTGCTCAGCGTGGTCCTGCTGGGCGTCGGGATGTTCGTCCGCCTCAAGGTCGCCGAGAGCCCGCTGTTCACCAAGCCCCAACCCCTCGACAAACCACCCGTGCTGGAGGTCCTGCGCCGCCCGAAGCCGGTGCTGCTGGCCGCCTGTGTCGGCATCGGCGCGTTCACCGCGCAGTCCCTGCTGACCGGCTTCATGATCTCGTACGCGGTGGACCGGGGGTACAGCCGCCCGCAGGTGCTCACCGCCGTGACGGTCGCCTCCTGCGTGGCCCTGCTGGTGCTGCCCACCGCCTCCGCGCTCTCCGACCGGATCGGCCGCCGCCCCGTCGTGCTGGCCGGCGCCGTCGCCTCGGCCGCGCTCGCCTTCCCGGTGCTGGCGCTGGTCGACTCCGGCTCCCCCGGCCTGCTGATCCTCGCCCTCGTCCTCGGCCACGGCATCGCCCAGTCCACGATGTACGGCCCGCTCGGCGCCCTGCTCACCGAGATGTTCGGCACCCGCGTCCGCTACACCGGCGCCTCCCTGGGCTACCAGGCGGCCACACTGATCGGTGCCGGCTTCTCCCCACTCATCGCGAGCAGCCTGCTCGCCTCGAACGGCGGGGGCAGCACCCCCGTCTCGCTGCTGCTGTGCGGCGGCGCGGCCATCACCGCGCTCACCGTCTGGCGGATGCGCGAGACGCACGGCAACACCCTGGAACCGGCCGCACCCCACGCCGTGACCCCCACCCCGGAAGGGACCCCGCGTTGAGAACTCTCGTTGCCGCGCTGGCCGTCACCCTCTGCGTGGCCGCCGCACCGCCCGCCTCGGACACCCACGTGGAGGGCCGACTCCCCTCGGGAGCCACCTACTTGATGGACGTGCCCGCCGACTGGAACGGCACCGTTCTCCTCTACAGCCACGGCTACCGCGCCGCCGGCTGGCCCAACCCCGCCCAGAACGCGCCCGACACGGCGACCCTCGACAAGCTCCTGGACCAGGGGTACGCGCTCATCGGCTCCTCCTATGCCTCCACCGGCTGGGCCGTGACCGATGCCGTCCCCGACCAGCTCGCCACCCTGGACCTGTTCACCGACCGGTTCGGCACCGCCCGGCGCACCCTCGCCTGGGGCACCTCGTACGGCGGTCTGGTCACCACGACCCTCGCCGAACGGCACGCCGACCGCTTCGACGGCTCCCTGTCGATGTGCGGCCTGGTGCAGGGCGGCGTGGCCAACTGGAACAGCACGCTGGACCCGGTGTTCGCGCTGAAGACCCTGTTCGGCACCGACGTCCCGCTGACCGGTTTCACCGACCAGGCCGAGGCGCAGAGCGCCGCACAGGCCCTCACCGGTGATGTCACCGCCGCCCAGGAGACCGCCGTGGGCCGCGCCCGCATCGCGCTCGCCGCGGCCCTGCACAACATCCCCGGGTACAACGACGCCACGCAGCCCGAGCCCGCGCCGACCGACTGGAACGCCCAGCAGGCCAACCAGTACTCCGCCGTCCTCGGGCTCGTCCAGCTCCCCGCCTTCAGCTGGCGCCAGGAGGCCGAGAGCCGGGCGGGCGGCAACCCCGCCTGGAACACCGGCGTCGACTACACCGCGATGCTCCACCGCTCGCCGCTCTACAAGGAGGTGACCGCGCTCTACAAGGAGGCGGGTGTGCCCCTGCACAACGACCTCAAGGCCCTCGACCGGGCACCCCGGATCTCCGCCGACCCGGCGGCCGTACGGTGGATGCGCGCCACCAGCGTCTTCAACGGCCGGCTCACCGACCCCCAGTTGAACATCCACACCACCGGCGACGCCCTGATCCCCGTACAGTCCGAGAGCGCCTACCGCAGGGCCGCCACCGCGGCCGGCTCGGGCGCGCTGCTCGACCAGGCCTACGTCGACGCACCCGGCCACTGCACCTTCACCCCGGGCGAGACACTGGGCGCCCTGCACACCCTGGAGGAGCGACTGGACACCGGACGCTGGGACACCGCCCCGGCCGCGCTCAACTCCCGTGCGCAGCAGGCGGATCCGGACAGCGAGGCCAGGTACGTCGGCCACCGTCCCACGCCGTACCCCCGCCCCTACGACCTGGCGCACCCGGGAGACGCCCGGCCATGACCCCCCGCTCCGCGCCCGACCGGCTGCTGTCCGTGCTCGCCGCGTTCGACCACGAACATCCGGCCCTGAGCCTGACGGACATCAGCCGGCGGGCCGGGCTGAGCCTCACCACCGCACACCGGCTGGTGGGCGCCCTCACCGAGTGGGGCGCCCTGGAACGGGACGCCTGCGGCGTCTACCACGTCGGGCTGCGGCTGTGGGAGATCGCGGCGCTCGCCCCGCGCGGGCTCGCGCTGCGGCAGGTCGCGCTGCCGTACCTGGAGGACCTGTACGAAGCCACGCACGAGAACGTGCAGTTGGCGGTGCGCGACGGTACGGAGGTCGTCTACATCGAGTGGCTGTCCGGCCGGTCGGCGGTCGGCGTGCACATCCGGGTCGGCGCGCGCTGGCCCCTGCACGCCACCGGCGTCGGCCTCGCGCTCCTGGCGCACGAAGACCCCGCCTTCCAGGAGGAGTACTGCGCGGGACCACTGGCCTCGTTCACGCCGTACACGATCACCGAACCGGCGCGGCTGCGCCGGGTGCTGGCCGAGGTGCGGCGGACCGGGGTCGCGGTGAGCAGCCGTCAGGTCACCGACGACGCCCTGTCGGTGGCCGCTCCGGTGCGCGGTCCGGGCGGCGCGGTGGTCGCGGCCGTGTCCGTGGTCGTACCTCAACTCGACGCCCAGGTACCGGTGTTGGCACCGGCGGTGCGGATCGCGGCGCGGGGGATCTCGCGGGGACTGGGGTGGCGGCCCTGACGGTCAGCCCGGCGTGACGCGGGCCGTGTACGTCACCTCTTCGCCCGCATGCCGTGCCGTGGCCCGGCAGGCGAGGGTGGTGTCGGCACTGACCCGGGCGGGGGTGACCCGCCAGCGCACGGTGAGCCGTTCGCCCGCCGCGAGGCGAGGGGCGGTGACCGGGTCCAGGGCGCGCAGGCGCCATCCGCCGGGGGCGCGCAGGGCGAGCCGGGGCGCGGTCCAGGGCCGGGCGGAGCCGTTGGCCAGGGTGGCGGTCACGGTGAACTCAGGCCCCTCGGCCGCCACTTGGAGGCTGAGGCCGAAGGGCTCGCGCCGGTGGGGCGCCGTGGCCCACGACTCGCGCATCAGCTTCACCAGGGCATCGGCCTGGGCGGGCCGGGCGGCGGCGAGGTCGTGCTGCTCACCGGGGTCGCGCGCGAGGTCGTACAGCTCCACGTCCCACCGGTCGTCGGGAGCGGTCCGGTCCTCCCCCGGCGCGAACCGCACCGCCTTCAGGTCACCGCGCCTGAGGGCCTCCGCCAGCCTGCGGCCCCGGCCCTGGTCGACGGCGTCGGCGCGCGGGGTGACCCCGCTGTGGTTGCGGTAGAAGTACAGGTGGTCGTGGCGGGCCGCGTGCGCGGAGCCGCGCAGCAGCGGGGCCAGCGAGAGGCCGTCGACGTCCGTCGGGGCGGGCGCTCCGGCGAGGTCGGCGAGGGTGGGCAGCAGGTCGGTGAGCGGGGTGGGGCGGTCGGTGGTGCCGGCCGGCACGCGCCGCGGGGACCAGGCGATGAGCGGGACGCGGATGCCGCCCTCGTACAGATTGCGCTTGTACCCGCGCAACGGGCCCGCCGCGGCGAAGAGTTCGGGGTTGGTACGGCCCTCCTCGTGCGGGCCGTTGTCGCTGGTGACGAGGATCAGGGTGCGGTGGGCGATGCCGAGGCCGGTGAGCCGGTCGACGACCTTGCCGACGAGGGTGTCGAAAAAGGTGACCTGCGCGGCGTGCCGCCGGTCCGGGCCGGGCCAGGGGCGGTCGGCGTAGTCGCCCTCGTCGGGGATCCGGCTGGGGGCGTGCGGCAGGGTCGGGGTGAGGTGGAGCAGGAACGGCTCGGCGCGATGCGCGTCGAGGAAGGCCAGCGCCCGCTCCTCGATCAGGTCGGGCGCGTAGACCTCGCGGGCGCCGCCCCGGTTGGCGGGGATCTCCTGCCGGGTGCCGTTGTGCCACAGGTACGCGGGGTAGTAGTCGTGGGCGTGGCGATGGCCGATGTAGCCGTAGAACTCCTCGAAACCACGGGAGTTGGGGTGGCTCGGCTGGTCCGGCAGCTCCGGGCCGAAGCCCCACTTGCCGATGAGACCGGTGCGGTAGCCGAGCGCCCGGAGCGCCTCGGCGAAGGTGAAGTCCCCGTCGGTGAGCGCCCCTTGGCCGCCCGGGCCCCACGGGTTCTCCCGGACGGTGGCGTGGCCGCCGTGCAGTCCGGTGAGCAGCGAGCAGCGCGAGGGCGCGCAAACGGGGGCAGTGGCGTAGGCGTCGGTGAAGCGCAGTCCCTCGGCGGCGAGGGCGTCCAGGCGCGGGGTGCGGATGAGTTTCTGGCCGTAGGAGCCGAGTTCGCCGTAACCGAGGTCGTCGGCGAGGATGACGACGAAGTTGAGCCGGTCCGACCCGGATTGCACGGCCGGCACGGCGGCGGCCCGTTTGCCGTCCGGCGGCGGCAGCGCCTCGTCGTCGGCCTCGCACGCCACGGCCCCCGTGGCCGCCACCGGTACGGCGGCGGCCGCGGTGAGGAAACGGCGGCGGCTCGGCATGCGTCACTCCCGCGGTGGGCGCTGTGTGTCGACCGTAGAGAGGGATTGTCCCGGTCTGCGGTTCCCTTCCCGCGGCATCGGAACGATCACAATCGAAAGGGCGATATCCCTCTCACCGGTGAGGACCCGGCCGCCCGGACGCCGGAATACTGGAACGTCCCCCGGCCCCCGAGGAGCCGCCGATGTCCCCACGGTCATGGATCACACCGCTCGTCGCACGGCTGCGCACCACCAACCCGTACGTCGTCGACGCCGCCCTCGCCGCGCTCGTACTGTTCGCCGTCTCCTTGCAGTGGCTCTTCCCCGACGAGGGTGACGACGTCCTGACCTGGCAGGGCTGGCTGCTCGGCGCGGCCACGGCGGTGCCGCTGGTGTGGCGCCGGCGGGCCCCCATGACCACCGCCTGCCTGGTCTCGGTGGCCACCCCCGCGATGGCGGTCTACCACGCGCCCCCGCCGGACGTGAGCTACGGCGGCCTGGTCGTCCTCTACACCATGGCCGCCCGCGGCCCCGCCTGGCAGCGGCGGCTGATGCTGGTGGGCTGGCTGATCGGCACCAGTCTGACCATGCAGCACAAGGAGAACGCCCTCCCCTTCGAGTACGCCTTCCATCTGATGGGCGTCCTGTGCGCGTACGGGCTCGGGGTGATCGCCCGGATGCAGCGTGCCTACACCGCGGCGCTGGAGGACCGGGCCCGGCGCCTTGAGGGGGAGCGGGCCGCCGACACCGCGCGCGCCATCGCCCAGGAACGCTCCCGCATCGCCCGCGACATGCACGACATCCTGGCCCACGCCGTGAGCCTGATGGTTGTGCAGGCGGAAGCGGGCCCGGTGGTGGTGCGCAGCGATCCCGCGCGCGCGGAAGCGGCGTTCGACGCGATCGCGGAAACCGGTCGGGACGCGATGTCCCAGCTCAGAAGGATCCTCGGCGTACTCAAGGAGGACCGCCTCGACGGCAGCGCCCACCGGCACCCGCAGCCGGGCCCCGAGTCCCTGGCCACCCTGATCCACCAGGTCACCGAATCCACCGGCCTGCATGTCGAGTTGCGAACAGCCGGCATCCCCCGACCCCTCCCGCCCGACACCGGCGTCGCCGCCTACCGCGTGGTCCAGGAAGCCCTCACCAACACCGTCAAGCACGCGTACGCTACCGGCGCCACGGTCGCACTCGACTGGACGGAGGAGGAGTTGACACTGACGATCACGGACGACGGCAGGGGTCCGGCGGGGTCGGGCGACGGGGCCGGGCTGGTCGGGTGGCGTTCTGATGAACAGCGCCGGGGCGGACGCGGACCGACCGCGCCTGGCGCCGCGGCGCCAGGCGGCGGGGCGCCAGGCGGCGGGGCGCCAGGCGGCGGGGCGCCAGGCGGCGGGGCGCACCTGGACGGACAGGGGTCTGGCGCACAGGACCGGCACGGACACGCCTCGACCCCGCAAAGCCCTGCCGGACCCGGCCCGACCCGGCAAGACCGCGCGGCATCGGGCGACGGGGCGGCTCTGGACGGACAGGGTCCTGACCCACAAGACCGCCGCGGCCACAGCCCGAACGTGTTCGGGCAAAGCCCCGGCGGGCGCCCCCCGACCGGACACGGAATGACCGGGCAGGACGCCGGCAGGCACGGCCCGAGCGGACACGGAGTCACCGGGCAGGAGCCCGGCAGGCACAGCCCGACCGGGCACGGAGTCACCGGGCAGGATCTCGGCGGGCGCCCCCCGAGCGGGCACGGCCTGATCGGGATCCGGGAGCGGGCCGTCGCCTGTGGGGGTACGGCGGATGTCGGGCCCGGTCCGGACGGTGGGTTTCGGGTTGTCGTGCGTCTGCCGGTGGTCGCCGAGCGGGAGGCGGCGCTCGGGTGAGCATCCGCGTGGTCGTCGCCGACGATCAGGAGCTGGTCCGCAGTGGCTTCAGCATGATTCTGGAGGCGCAGGCGGACATCGAGGTGGTCGCCGAGGCCGGGGACGGCGTCGAGGCGGTGGCCGCGGTGCAGGCGCACGCGCCCGACGTGCTGCTCCTCGACATCCGTATGCCGGAGATGGACGGCCTGGAGGCCGCGCGGCGGGTGTGCGCCCAGTCGGCGTGCAAGGTGGTCATGCTGACCACGTTCGACCTGGACGAGTACGTGTACGAGGCGCTGTACGCGGGCGCCAGCGGCTTCCTCCTCAAGGACGTGCGCCGCGACGACCTCGTGCACGCCGTGCGCGTGGTCGCCGCCGGGGACTCGCTGCTCGCCCCGGCGGTGACCCGCCGCCTGGTCGCCGACATCGTGCACCGCCGCCGCGAACAGGCCGCCGCCGATGTCACCCCCCAGCGTCTGGACATCCTGACCGCCCGCGAGGTGGAGACCTTGCGGATGCTCGCCCGGGGCCTGTCCAACGCGGAGATCGCCGCGGCCCTGTTCGTGAGCGAGCACACGGTCAAGACGCATGTCAGCAACGTCCTGAGCAAGCTGGGCCTCAGGGACAGGGTGCAGGCGGTGATCTGCGCCTACGAGACGGGGCTGGTGACGCCGGGGGCGCCCTAGCCGTCCAGTTCCGTGAAGAGGGTGAGCTGAAGACCGCCCGGCGCCTCCAGCCTGGAGTTCAGCGAGTTCCAGGGGGTACGGGTCGGCTCGGCGACGACTTCCGCCCCGGCGTCGGCCAGCTTCCGCGTCGTAGCGGGCGAGTCGTCCACCTCGAACGCCACCCGGATGTGCCCGGCGACCCGCCGCCCCACCTCCACGTCGTCGATGAACGCCGCATGGTTGGGATCGGTCAGCTCCAGCGTGGCCCGCCCGGCCTCCAGGATGCTGACCCGCCCGCCCGGGGAGGAGAACGCGGCCCGCTCGGGCAGGCCGAGGACATCCCGGTAGAAGTGCAGCGCGGCGTCGTAGTCCTCGGCGGTGACCACCAGGCGCAGCTCGCGGACGGCGGGTTCGTCGGACATGCGGGCTCCTTCAAGATCGCGGATGTTGGTCGGTCCAACTCCCTGACCGGTGCCGTTCATTCCTCCCCCGCAGGAGTGAGACTCCCGCGCCTCTCCCCCGTACGACCGAGGCCCGGAAACCGCTCCCCCCGGCGATCCGGCGACCCCCCGTCCGGCACGAGTCTGGGGGCGTTGTCAACCGTCCACTCGCCGGGAGGCGCCGTGCTCTCCACACTCGCCCGGGCGGCGACCCGCCGTCCGCTGACCGTCATCGGCCTCTGGCTGTTGTTCCTGCTGCTCGGCTTCGGGCTCGGCACGGGCGTCTTCGGGCGGCTCTCCGACGACGTGCCCGACGTGCCCGGCACCGAGTCGGAGCTGGCCGAGGAGTACCTCGCCGGCGTCGACCCGTCCGGCGACTCCGTGACCGCCGTGGTCGCGGGCGGACCGGTCTCCGACGCCGCGCTGCGCGCCCAGGTGGAGCGGGCCGTCGCCGACGTCCGTGAGATCGCCGGGGTGACCGCCGTACCCGATCCGTACACCACGCCCGGTCTCACCGCCCGGGACGGACAGGCCCTGATCATCCCGGTCACCTTCGACGGCGGCCTCGACGACGACGCGGCGGAGCAGGCGACCGACGCCGCCGCCGAACGCATCCGGCGGATCGACGCGCCCGACGTGCATGTCAGCGGCGGCGACCTGCTCGGCCGACAACTCGGCGAACGGGCCCAGGAGGACGTGAGGAACGCCGAGTTGATCTCCCTGCCCGTCGTACTCGCCCTGCTCCTCTTGGTGTTCGGCGGGCTGCGCGCGGCCGGACTGCCCCTGGTGATCGCGGTCAGCGGCGTCGCGGGCGCGTTCCTGGCCCTGTTCGGCTTCAGTCAGTTCACCGACATCTCGGTGTACGCGATCCAGGTCACCACCATGCTGGGGCTCGGACTCGCCGTGGACTACGCCCTGTTGATGCTGGTGCGGTTCCGTGAGGAGCGCCGGAGCACCGACGACGTCGTGGAGGCCGTGCACCGTACGGTGGCGGCGGCCGGGCGGACCGTCCTGTTCTCCGGGCTCACGGTGGCCGTCAGCCTGACCGGGCTGCTGGTCTTCCCGAGCGTGTTCCTGCGCAGCATGGGCCTGGCCGTGGCCGCCGTGGTGGTCGTCGACATGCTCGCCGCGCTCACCCTGCTGCCCGCGCTGCTGACGAGGTTCGGCGGGAAGATCCCCCCGTCCCGGGTCGGGCCGGACCGCGAGGAGGGCCGCCTGTTCGCCCGCCTGGCCCGCTTCGCGGCGCGCCGCCGTATCGCCGTTCTCGCCACGGTCGTCCCCGCGCTGCTGGTGCTGGCGCTGCCCGTCGCCGGCCTGACGATCAACATCGGCGACGCCAAACAGCTCCCCACGAGCACGGAGGCCCGACAGCTCTACGACACCGTCGACGCGCACTTCCCGCCCGGCACCGGGGTCGACCCGATCACCGTCGTGATCAAGCCCGGCACCGACCCGGCGACCGCCGAGCGGATCCGCGGCCTGTCCGGCGCCGACGCACGCGAGCTGCCCGGCGGCACCACCGTGGTCCTGCTCCAGCCGCCCGGCAGCGTCGACGGCAGGGCGGCGACCGACCTGGTCGAACGGGTACGGGAGCTGCGCGGCGACGAACCGGTCGAGGTCACCGGGGTCGCCGCCCGGCTGGTGGACTTCCGGGCGATGCTCGCCGAGCGGGCGCCCTGGGCGGCCGTGACCGTGCTGGCGGGGATCTTCGCGCTCCTGTTCGCCTTCACCGGGTCGGTGCTGATCCCGCTGCGCACCATCGCGACCACGCTGCTCAGTCTCGGCGCGGCGCTCGGTGCGGTGGTCTGGGTGTTCCAGGACGGCCATCTGGCCGGGCTGCTGGGCGCCGAGGGCCTGGGCGCGCTGAGCCTGACGGCGCCGCCGCTGATCGTCGCGATCGCGTTCGGGCTCGCCATGGACTACGAGCTGTTCATCCTGGCCCGGATGCGGGAGGCCCGGCGGCAGAGCGGCGACGACCAGGAGGCCGTGGTGACGGGGCTGCGCCGCTCCGGGCGTGTGGTCACCTGCGCCGCCCTGCTTTTGGCGGTCGTCTTCGGTGCCTTCATGACGGGCGGCTTCTCGCCCATCCTCCAGATCGGTCTGGGGCTCACGCTCGCGGTGCTGATCGACGCCACCGTCGTACGGATGCTGCTGGTCCCGGCGACGATGGCGCTGCTCGGGCGGCGTGCGTGGTGGTCGCCGCGTCCGCTGCGCCGGGCGCACGACCGGTTCGGGCTGAGCGAGGAGCCGACGGCGGCCGAGCCGCCCGTCATGACGAAGGTCTGACTCGGTTCCGCGGGGAGCTCTCACTGGAATCTCAGACTGCGGAGCTCTGATTCAAAGGTGCGCCCCAGGTACGGGGCGCACCATTCACGCGCAAGGATGGATGGATCAGGAAGGCCTGCCGTGGGTGTCCCGCACATATCGAACCGGTCCGAGCAGCCCTCGCGGAGGTGGTCCCGGCGCGGGGTGCTCACGGTCCTCGGCGCGGCGCCCGCCGCCGTTCTGACCGGGTGCGGCGGTTCGGCGGACGCCGCCGAGGCCGGTGGCGCCACGGCCGCCCCGGCACGGCGGCCGAAGATCGCCACGACCCCCGCCGACGGCACGAAGCAGGCCGCCTTCACCAGCCCGGTCGAGGTCACCGTGGCCGACGGCACGCTCGCGTCCGTAAAGGTCACCGGCAACGACGGCGCCACGCTGGCCGGTTCCTACAACGCCGCCAGGACGAAGTGGACCTCGGACGAGAACCCGTACTCGGGCACGAAGTACACGGTCGTCGCGCGGGCGGAGGGCGCCGCGGCGACGAAGGCGACCTTCACCACCCGCTCGCCCGCCGAGACCTTCGTCGGCTATTTCACGCCCGAGGCGGACTCCACGTCCGGCGTCGGCATGCCCGTGTCGATCAACTTCACGCACGCCGTGACAGACCGGGCCGCCGTCGAGCGGGCGATCACGGTGACCGCCGAACCGGCCGTCGAGGTGGTCGGCCACTGGTTCAGCGACACCCGGCTCGACTTCCGTCCCGAGACGTACTGGGCCGCCGGGACGACGGTCACGCTCGGCCTGCGCCTGAAGGACGTGGCGGGCGCCGACGGCGTCTACGGCAGCCAGTCCAAGGACGTCACCTTCCACATCGGCCGCGAGCAGATCAGCACGGTCGACCTGGAGACGAAGCAGATGACGGTCGTCCGGGACGGTGCGACCGTCGCCACCTACCCGGTCACCGGCGGCGACGCCGAGCACACCACCTGGTCCGGGATCATGGTGATCAGCGAGCGGTTCAAGGAGACCCGGATGGAGTCCTCCACGATCGGCCTCGGCGACGAGTACGACATCGCCGACGTCCCGCACGCCCAGCGGCTGACCACCTCCGGCACGTTCATCCACGGCAACTACTGGGCGTCCGCTTCGGTGTTCGGCGGCGAGAACACCAGCCACGGTTGCATCGGACTGCACGACGCGAAGGGCGCGGACGACAAGTCGGTGGACGGCTACCGGTTCTACGACAGCTCGATGCTCGGTGACGTGGTGATCGTGACCAACTCCGGTGAGGAGACGGTCGATCCGGCCAACGGGCTGAACGGGTGGAACCTGTCCTGGGCACAGTGGCGGGCGGGAAGCGCGCTGTAGACCGTTCTGCACCCATTCACAGGGTGAACTCCCGGACGGTGAAAGGGATTTCCCTGCTTCACCTCTTGACGACCGGGGTGCCGGGGAGCACATTGGCGGCACTTTGAGAGCGCTCTCAAGACCTCTCAAGGCCACTCGCGCACCCCACACCCCGTACCCGAGAGGCACCCCATGAGTGCACCCTCCGGAACACCCAGACGACGCATACCCGCACGGCACCGCGCCCTGATCGCCGTACTCTCCGTGCTCGGCCTGGCGGCCGTCGCCGCCACGGCCGTCACCCCGTCCGCGAGCGCCGCCGCTCCCCCGCCCCCGTCGGGCTGGACGCAGGTCTTCGTGGACGACTTCAACGGCGCCGCGGGCAGCGGCGTCAACACGGCCGACTGGCAGTACGCGACCGGCCACGGCTACCCCGGCGGCCCCGCCAACTGGGGCACCGGCGAGATCGAGACCATGACGTCCAGCACCGACAACGTGGCCCTGGACGGCAACGGCAACCTGCGCATCACCCCGCGCCGCGACGCCTCCGGCAACTGGACGTCCGGCCGGATCGAGACCAACCGCGGCGACTTCCAGCCCCCGGCGGGCGGCAAGCTGCGGGTGCAGTCCCGCATCCAGATGCCGAACGTCACCGGCGCCGCCGCGCGCGGCTACTGGCCCGCGTTCTGGATGCTGGGCACGCCCTACCGCGGCAACTACTGGAACTGGCCGAGCGTCGGCGAGCTGGACATCATGGAGAACGTCCAGGGCCTCAACACCGTGTGGTCGACGATGCACTGCGGCACCAGCCCCGGCGGGCCGTGCAACGAGACGACGGGCATCGGCGGCTCCCGCGCCTGCCCCGGCGCGACCTGCCAGGCCGGCTTCCACACGTACGCGACGGAGTGGGACCGCTCGACCAGTCCGGAGCAGATCCGCTTCTACGTCGACGACATCAACTACCACACCGTGCGCGCCGATCAGGTCGACGCGACGACCTGGACCAATGCCACCAACCACGGCTTCTTCGTCATCCTGAACGTGGCGATGGGCGGCGGTTTCGTGGACGCGTTCGGCGGCGGCCCGGACGCCGCGACCGTGCCGGGCCACTCGATGGTCGTCGACTACGTCCAGGTGCTGTCGGCCGGTGGGAGCGGTACCACGCCTCCGCCTACCGGCAACCGTGACGCCTACAGCGCCATCCAGGCCGAGTCGCACGACAGCCAGTCCGGCACGATCACCGAGGCGACCTCGGACTCGGGCGGCGGCCAGAACATCGGCGCCATCGCCAATGGCGACTGGGCACTGTTCCGGGGCGTCAACTTCGGCTCCACGGCGGCCACTCAGTTCGTCGCGCGGGTGGCGAGCGGCGCCGGCTCCGGCGTCAGCGGCCTGGTCGAGGTACGCCTCGACAGCCGTAGCAACGCCCCCATCGGCAGTTTCGCGGTGGCCAACACGGGCGGCTGGCAGAGCTGGCGGACGATCCCGGCGAACATCAGCTCGGTGACGGGCACGCACGACGTGTATCTGACCTTCACCAGCGGGCAGCCGGCGGACTTCGTGAATGTGAACTGGTTCAACTTCGGGCGCTGACGCGCCGTTTCCCTGCCGGGGCCCCACGCGCGTGTGGGGCCCCTTCGGCGTGTCAGCGCAGTTCCGCCCGGAACGCCGCCGGCGTCACCTCCGTGTGCTGGTGGAAGAACTTGGAGAAGTTCGCCGCGTCGGGGAACCCCACCGCCGCCCCCACCCTCCCGATCGGCAGGTCCGTGTGGGCCAGCAGCCGCTTCGCCTCCAAAATCACGCGCTTGTCGATGAAGCCCTTCGGGGTCTCCCCCGTCGCGGCCCGCACCGCCCGCACCAGAGTGCGCCGCGAATAGCCCAGCTGGTCGGCATACGCGCTCACGCTGTGATTCGTGGCGAAGCCCCGCTCGACCGCGTCCCGGAAGAGCGTGAAGGTCGAACCGGCTTCGCGGCGGGATGCCTCCTGGGCGCTTGCCGCGAGGTGGGCAAGGCGGAGCAGGAACGCCGAGAGGGAGTGGCGCAGGACGGCGGTGTGCAGGCTCAGGGGGAGCGTGGTGGTGTCCTCGTACTCGCGGCGGAGTTGGTCGAGGGCCGCCTGGAGGGCGGTGAGCTGCGGCTCGTCGGGGTGGAGCAGGGGCGGCAGGTCGTAGCGGTAGAGGCCGGTGGCCTCCACGGTGGCGCGGGGCAGGAAGCCGGGCTGCATGGTGAGGACGGTTCCCCGGTACTCGCTCGTGGCCGAGAAGCGGTGGATCTGTCCGGGGCGGATCCACAGCAGGTCGCCGGCGCCCGCCTCGTACTCGGCGAAGTCGATCATGTGGCGGACGGGTCCCCCGGTGAACAGCATCACGACGTGGAAGTCGATGCGGTGCACCCGGTCCAGGGGCGCCTCGGCGTGCCAGGTGCGCCCGGGTCCCATCGGGCCGACCTGCATGCCGACGCCGAGCACGCTCAGATCGACCGGGAAGGGGAAGGTTCTGATGCCGTCCCGGCCCGCGTCGCTCTCGCCGCCTTGTACTGCTCTGCCTGCCATGTCCTTCTTGTACCGCCTCTGCCGCCCGCCCGGTGTCCCACTTTCACCACAGGCTGACACACCCCGACCTTCCCTCGTAAAAGTCAGACTTTTACAGTCGAACGCGTCTCACCAGGGACGACGCAGGATTCGATGAACTCTTGAAGAGGACTGGCTTCAGATGAGCACGCAGACACCGGACAGCTTCGAATGGACCGAACTCGACCGGCGTGCCGTCGACACCGCCCGCCTGCTGGCGGCCGATGCCGTACAGAAGGTCGGGAACGGCCACCCGGGCACCGCGATGAGCCTCGCGCCCGCCGCATACACGATCTTTCAGAAGGTGATGCGGCACGACCCCGCCGACCCCGAGTGGACCGGCCGTGACCGCTTCGTCCTCTCCCCCGGCCACACCTCGCTGACGCTGTACACCCAGCTCTTCCTCGCCGGGTACGAGGTCGAGCTCGATGACCTGAAGTCGTTCCGCACCCAGGGCTCCAAGACGCCCGGCCACCCCGAGTACGGGCACACCGCCGGCGTCGAGACCACCACCGGCCCACTCGGCCAGGGCGTCGCCAACGCCGTCGGCATGGCGATGGCCGCCCGCTACGAGCGCGGCCTGTTCGACCCCGAGGCCGCCGAGGGTGAGTCCCCGTTCGACCACATGATCTGGGCGATCGTCTCGGACGGCGACCTGGAGGAGGGCGTCTCCGCCGAGGCCTCCTCGCTCGCCGGCCACCAGAAGCTCGGCAACCTGGTCTTCGTCTACGACGACAACCACATCTCCATCGAGGGCGACACCGCGACCGCGTTCTCCGAGGACGTGCTGAAGCGCTACGAGGCCTACGGCTGGCACACCCAGCGCATCGAGCCCACCGAGGACGGCGACGTCGACGTACACGCCCTGTACGCGGCGCTCAAGGCCGCGCAGGCCGAAACCGACCGCCCCTCGATCATCTCGATGCGCACGATCATCGCCTGGCCCGCCCCGAACGCCCGGAACACCGAGGCCTCGCACGGCTCCGCGCTCGGCGAGGACGAGATCGCCGCCACCAAGCGGCTGTTGGGCTTCGACCCGGAGCAGAGCTTCGAGGTCGCCGACGAGGTGCTGGCGCACAGCCGCCGGGCCCTGGACCGGGGCGCCGAGGCGCACGCGGCCTGGGACAAGCAGATCGCCGAGTGGCGCGGCGCCAACGCCGAGCGGGCCGAGCTGTTCGACCGGATCGTGGCCGGCCAGCTCCCCGAGGGCTGGGAGTCCTCCGTCCCGGTGTTCGAGCCCGGCAAGTCCGTTGCCACCCGCGCCGCCTCCGGCAAGGTCCTCCAGGCGCTCGGCGCGGTCCTGCCCGAGCTGTGGGGCGGCTCCGCCGACCTGGCCGGCTCCAACAACACCACGATCGACAAGACCAGCTCCTTCCTGCCGAAGGGCAACCCGCTGCCGGAGGCCGACCCGTACGGCCGCACCGTCCACTTCGGCATCCGCGAGTTCTCCATGGCCGCGGAGATGAACGGCATCGCCCTGCACGGCAACACCCGCATCTACGGCGGCACCTTCCTGGTGTTCTCCGATTACATGCGCAACGCCGTCCGGATGTCCGCGCTGATGCAGCTGCCCGTCACCTACGTGTGGACGCACGACTCCATCGGCCTCGGCGAGGACGGCCCCACCCACCAGCCGGTCGAGCACCTGGCGTCCCTGCGCGCCATCCCGGGCCTGAACATCGTCCGGCCCGCCGACGCCAACGAGACCGCCGTCGCCTGGGCGGAGATCCTGCGCCGCCACGCCACCGACCCGGCCCCGCACGGCCTCGCCCTCACCCGTCAGGGCGTGCCGACGTACGAGCGCAACGAGGACGCGGCCAAGGGCGGTTACGTCCTGAGGGACTCTTCCACCGGGACCCCCCAGGTGATCCTCATCGCCACCGGCTCCGAGGTCCAGCTCGCCGTCGCCGCAAGCGAGCAGCTCGAAGCAGACGGGATCGGCGCCCGCGTGGTGTCGATGCCGTCCGTGGAGTGGTTCGAGCAGCAGCCGCGCGAGTACCGCGACGCCGTCATTCCGCCGTCCGTGCGAGCGCGCGTCGCCGTCGAGGCCGGGATCGGTCTGACGTGGTACCGGTTCGTGGGTGACGCAGGACGCATCGTCTCCCTCGAACACTTCGGCGCCTCCGCCGATGCCCAGACCCTGTTCGCCGAGTACGGCTTCACCGCCGAGAACGTCGCCGCCGCAGCCCGGGAATCCCTCGCTGCCGCGCGTGGTTGATCCGACCGCCAGAAAGAAGATGATCACAATGACCGCAGTACTCAAGCGCCTCTCCGACGAAGGCGTCTCCATCTGGCTGGACGACCTGTCCCGCAAGCGGATCGCCTCCGGCAACCTCGCCGAACTCCTCGCCACCCAGCACGTGGTGGGCGTCACCACCAACCCGTCCATCTTCCAGGCCGCCATCGGCTCCGGCGACGGCTACGAGGAGCAGCTCGCCGACCTCGCCGTCCGCGGCGTCACGGTCGACGAGGCCGTACGGATGATGACCACGGCCGATGTGCGCGCCGCCGCCGACGTCCTGCGTCCGGTGTACGAGGCGACCGACGGCCGGGACGGCCGCGTCTCCATCGAGGTCGACCCGCGGCTCGCCCACGACACGGCGGCCACGATCGCCGAGGCCAAGCAGCTCGCGTGGCTGGTCGACCGCCCCAACGTGATGATCAAGATCCCGGCGACCAAGGCGGGCCTGCCGGCCATCACCGCGGTCCTCGCCGAGGGCATCAGCGTCAACGTCACGCTGATCTTCTCGCTGGAGCGCTACCGCGAGGTCATGGACGCCTACCTCGCGGGTCTGGAGCAGGCCGCCGCGAAGGGCCTGGACCTCTCCGCCATCCACTCCGTCGCCTCCTTCTTCGTCTCCCGCGTCGACAGCGAGATCGACAAGCGGCTCACCGTCCTCGGCACGGACGAGGCCCTCGCCCTGAAGGGCCGGGCGGCCCTCGCCAACGCCCGTCTGGCCTACGAGGCGTACGAGGCCGTCTTCGCGGGCGAGCGCTTCACCGCCCTGGCCGGCGCCAAGGCCAACCGGCAGCGCCCGCTGTGGGCCTCCACCGGCGTGAAGGACCCGGCGTACAAGGACACCCTGTACGTCGACGAGCTGGTCGCGCCCGGCACGGTCAACACCATGCCGGAGGCCACGCTGAACGCCACCGCCGACCACGGCGAGATCACCGGTGACACCATCACCGGCGGCTATGTCCAGGCCCGCGCCGACCTGGAGGCCGTGGAGCGCCTCGGCATCTCCTACGACGAGGTCGTCACCAAGCTGGAGGACGAGGGCGTCGCCAAGTTCGAGGCCGCCTGGCAGGAGCTGCTGGTCGCGGTCGCCAAGTCGCTGGACAGCAAGGGGGTCGACGCGTAATGACAACCGAATGGGCCAACCCGCTGCGGGACGCCCGCGACCGCCGGCTCCCGCGCATCGCCGGACCCTCCGGACTCGTCATCTTCGGCGTGACCGGCGACCTGTCCCGCAAGAAGCTGATGCCGGCCGTCTACGACCTCGCCAACCGCGGTCTGCTGCCGCCGGGCTTCTCGCTCGTCGGCTTCGCCCGGCGCGACTGGGAGGACCAGGACTTCGCGCAGGTCGTGCACGACGCCGTCCGCGAGCATGCTCGTACGGAGTTCCGCGAGGAGGTCTGGCAGCAGCTCGCCGAGGGCATGCGGTTCATCCCGGGTGACTTCGACGACGACACGGCGTTCAAGCAACTGCGCGAGGCCGTCGACGAGTTGGACGCCTCCCGGGGCACCAGCGGCAACTACGCCTTCTATCTCTCGGTGCCGCCGAAGTTCTTCCCGAAGGTCGTCCAGCAGCTGAAGAAGCACGGTCTCGCGGACGCCCCGCAGGGCTCCTGGCGCCGTGCGGTCATCGAGAAGCCGTTCGGCCACGACCTGGGCAGTGCCCGGGAACTGAACGCGCTCGTGCACGATGTGTTCGACCCGGAGCAGGTCTTCCGCATCGACCACTACCTGGGCAAGGAGACCGTCCAGAACATCCTGGCGCTGCGCTTCGCCAACCAGATGTTCGAGCCGATCTGGAACCGGTCGTATGTCGACCACGTACAGATCACGATGGCCGAGGACATCGGCATCGGCGGCCGCGCGGGCTACTACGACGGCATCGGCTCGGCCCGTGACGTCATCCAGAACCACCTGCTCCAGCTGCTGGCGCTCACGGCCATGGAGGAGCCGGCCGCCTTCGACGCCGGTTCGCTGCTGATGGAGAAGCTGAAGGTCCTCAAGTCCGTGAAGCTGCCGCGGGACCTGGGCGCGCACACCGTGCGCGGACAGTACGCGGCGAGCTGGCAGGGCGGCGAGAAGGTGCGCGGCTACCTCCAGGAGGACGGCATCGACCGGGCCTCGACGACGGACACCTACGCCGCCGTCAAGCTGGAGGTCGACAACCGCCGCTGGGCGGGCGTCCCCTTCTATCTGCGCACCGGCAAGCGGCTCGGGCGACGGGTCACCGAGATCGCGGTCGTCTTCCAGCAGGCGCCGCACTCCCCCTTCGACCACACGGCCACCGAGGAGCTCGGCAAGAACGCGATCGTCATCCGCGTCCAGCCGGACGAGGGCATCACGGTCCGCTTCGGCTCCAAGGTGCCGGGCACCTCGATGGAGATCCGGGACGTGACGATGGACTTCGCCTACGGCGAGTCGTTCACGGAGTCCAGCCCGGAGGCGTACGAGCGGCTGATTCTGGATGTACTGCTCGGCGACGCCAATCTGTTCCCCCGTCACCAGGAAGTGGAAGAGTCCTGGAAGATCCTCGACCCGATCGAGGAGTACTGGGCGCGGCACGGCAAGCCGGCGCAGTACGCCTCGGGCAGCTGGGGACCCGAGGAAGCCGACGAGATGCTCGCACG
Organism: Streptomyces sp. NPDC079141; assembly: GCF_040686775.1. Lineage (NCBI taxonomy): Bacteria > Bacillati > Actinomycetota > Actinomycetes > Kitasatosporales > Streptomycetaceae > Streptomyces > Streptomyces sp. NPDC079141. The sequence goes on from NZ_JBFBLP010000007.1 coordinate 227,160, forward strand.
AGACGGACGGAGCTGGCGCAGGCCATGAAGATCGACCTGACCGACACCACGGCAAGCAAGATCAACAAGGCCCTTGTGCAGGGCCGCCGCGCCATCGGCACTCCCGCCGTGGGCATGGTCCTGACGATGGTCATCGTCACGGACGAGGAGAACGCGTACGACTCGATCAAGGCGGCCGAGGAGGCCTCGCACGAGCACCCCTCGCGCACCCTGGTCGTCATCAAGCGGCACGCCCGTACCCCGCGCGACCGCCAGGCATCCAAGCTGGACGCCGAGGTCCGGGTGGGCGCCGACGCGGGCACCGGCGAGACGGTGATCCTGCGGACCTACGGCGAGGTGTCCGAGCACGCCGACTCCGTCGTCCTGCCGCTGCTGCTGCCGGACGCCCCGGTCGTCGTGTGGTGGCCGGTGGAGGCGCCCGAGAACCCGGCGAAGGACCCGCTGGGCGCGCTGGCCCAGCGCCGGATCACCGACCTGTACGCGGTGGAGAACCCCTTCGAGGTCCTGGAGACCCGGGTCCGCTCCTACGCGCCCGGCGACACCGACCTGGCCTGGACCCGGCTGACCCCCTGGCGCTCGATGCTGGCCGCGGCCCTGGACCAGGCGCGGGCGCAGATCATCTCGGGGGCGGTGGAGGCCGAGGCCGACAACCCGGCCGCCGAACTGCTCGCGCGCTGGCTGGAGGCGCGGCTGAAGGTGAAGATCGAGCGCGTCGTCACCGGCGGCCCGGTGGTCACCGCGGTACGGCTGGGCACGGCCGACGGCGAGATCGTCATCGACCGCCCCGAGGGCCCGCTGGCCACGCTGTCCCTGCCGGGACAGCCGTCCCGCACCCTCGCGCTGAAGGTCCGCACCACCTCCGAACTCATCGCCGAGGAGCTCAGGCGCCTCGACGCGGACGAGATGTATGCCGTCGCCCTGCGGGGCGATGCCGCCAAGGAGACCCCCTCTCATGTCTGACTCTCCCAAGCTCACCCGGCGGCCGCAGTGGACCGCCCTGGAGGACCACCGCGCGGGGTGGCACGCCCACCTGCGTGACCTGTTCGCCTCGGACCCCGAGCGCGCCGAGCGGTATGTCGTGCGCGTCGGCGATCTGCGCATCGACTACTCCAAGCACCTCGTCAACGACGAGACGCTGGCGCTGCTCCAGGAACTGGCCGCCGCCACCGATGTGTTCGGGCTGCGCGACGCGATGTTCCGCGGCGAGAAGATCAACACCACCGAGGACCGTGCGGTGCTGCACACCGCGCTGCGCGCCCCGCGCGAGGCGGTCGTCGAGGTCGACGGCGAGAACGTCGTCCCCGGTGTGCACGCCGTCCTCGACAAGATGGCCGACTTCGCCTCGCGCGTCCGCTCCGGCGAGTGGACCGGTCACACCGGCCGGCGCATCAAGAACGTCGTGAACATCGGCATCGGCGGCTCCGACCTCGGCCCGGCCATGGCCTATGAGGTGCTGCGGCCGTACACCGCACGGGAGTTGACGTTCCGCTTCGTGTCGAACGTCGACGGCGCCGACCTGCACGAGGCCGTGCGCGACCTCGACCCGGCGGAGACGCTGTTCATCGTGGCGTCCAAGACGTTCACCACGATCGAGACGATCACCAACGCCACCTCGGCCCGCTCCTGGCTCCTCGCGGGCCTCGGCGGCGACGAGAAGGCCGTCGCCAAGCACTTCGTGGCGCTGTCGACGAACGCCGAGAAGGTCACCGACTTCGGCATCGACCCGGACAACATGTTCGAGTTCTGGGACTGGGTCGGCGGCCGCTACTCCTTCGACTCGGCGATCGGCCTCTCCCTGATGATCGCCATCGGCCCGGACCGCTTCCGGGAGATGCTCGACGGCTTCCACCTCGTCGACGAGCACTTCCGCACCGCGCCCGCGGAGGCCAACGCCCCGCTGATCCTGGGCCTGCTGGGCATCTGGTACGGCAACTTCCTCGGCGCTCAGTCGCACGCGGTGCTGCCCTACAGCCACTACCTGTCCAAGTTCACCGCCTACCTCCAGCAGCTGGACATGGAGTCCAACGGCAAGTCGGTGGACCGGGACGGGCATGGCGTGGACTGGCAGACGGGGCCGGTGGTGTGGGGCACGCCCGGCACCAACGGGCAGCACGCCTACTACCAGTTGATCCACCAGGGCACCAAGCTCATCCCGGCCGACCTCATCGGCTTCGCCCGCCCGGTGGACGAGATGAGCGACGAACTCAAGGCGCAGCACGACCTGTTGATGGCCAACCTGTTCGCGCAGGGGCAGGCGCTCGCCTTCGGCAAGACCGCCGAGGAGGTCCGCGCGGAGGGCGTGGCCGAGGAGCAGGTGGCGCACCGCACCTTCCGCGGCAACCACCCGACGACCACGATCCTCGCCCGCGAGCTGACCCCGTCGGTGCTGGGCCAGCTCATCGCCCTCTACGAGCACAAGGTGTTCGTCCAGGGCGCCGTGTGGAACATCGACTCCTTCGACCAGTGGGGCGTCGAGCTCGGCAAGGTCCTCGCCAAGCGGGTCGAGCCCGCCCTGACCGAGGGCGCCGACGTGCCCGGTCTTGATGCCTCCACCGCGGCTCTCGTGGCCGCCTACCGTGAACTTGGGAAGTGAACTGAAATGCAGCTCGGACTCATCGGACTCGGCAAGATGGGCGGCAACATGCGCGAGCGGATCCGCCGCGCCGGCCACACCGTCATCGGCTACGACCGCAACCCGGACCTCGCCGACGTCGCAAGCCTCGCCGAACTGGTGGACAAGCTCGAAGGACCCCGCGTGGTCTGGGTGATGGTCCCGGCCGGCGCCGCCACCCAGTCGGTCGTCGACGAACTGGGGCAGCTGCTGTCCCCCGGCGACATCGTGGTCGACGGCGGCAACTCCCGCTGGACCGACGACGAGAAGCACGCGCGCGAGCTCGGCGAGAAGGGCATCGGCTTCGTCGACGCCGGTGTCTCCGGCGGCGTGTGGGGCCTGGAGAACGGCTACGCGCTGATGGTCGGCGGCGACGCCGAGCACATCGCCAAGGTGCAGCCGATCTTCGACGCGCTCAAGCCGGAGGGTCCGTACGGCTACGTCCACGCGGGCAAGGTCGGCGCCGGGCACTTCTCCAAGATGGTCCACAACGGCATCGAGTACGCGATGATGCAGGCCTACGCCGAGGGCTGGGAGCTGCTGGAGAAGGTCGACTCCGTCACCGATGTGCGCGAGGTCTTCCGCTCCTGGCAGGAGGGCACGGTCATCCGCTCCTGGCTGCTGGACCTCGCGGTCAACGCCCTCGACGAGGACGAGCACCTGGACAAGCTGCGCGGCTACGCGGAGGACTCCGGCGAGGGCCGCTGGACCGTGGAGGCGGCCATCGACAACGCCGTGCCGCTGCCCGCGATCACCGCGTCCCTGTTCGCGCGGTTCGCCTCGCGCCAGGAGGACTCCCCGCAGATGAAGATGATCGCGGCGCTGCGCAACCAGTTCGGCGGTCACGCCGTCGAGTCGAAGTAGGCCCGGCCGTGGGGGACATCCTGCTGGTCCGCCACGGGGAGACGGAGTGGAGCGTGTCGGGCCAGCACACCAGCTGGACCGACCTGCCCCTCACCGAGCACGGTGAGGAGCAGGCCAAGTCGCTCGCTCCGCTCCTCTCCGGCCGGACCTTCTCCCTGGTGCTCACCAGCCCGCTGCACCGCGCGGTCCGCACCGCCGAACTCGCCGGACTGACCGGCGCCGTGCCCGAGCCCGATCTGCACGAGTGGGACTACGGGGCGTACGAGGGCATCACCACCGTCGAGATACACCGCACCCGGCCCAACTGGGACCTCTGGCTGCACGGCGTGCCCGGGGAGCGGAACGGTCACCCCGGGGAGTCCCCGGCCGAGGTGGGCCTGCGGGCCGACCGGGTGCTCGCCCGGGTGGACGCGGCGCTCGCCAACGGCACCGGGGACGTGGCCCTGGTGGCGCACGCCCACTTCCTGCGCGTGCTCACGGCCCGTCGGCTGGGGCTGCCCCCGGCCGAGGGGCGCCTGTTCCAGCTGGCGACGGGCACGCTCAGCCGCCTGTCGACCGAGCACGGACGGCCCGTCATAGCCGAGTGGAACACCCGGCCGTAACTCCCCTGGCCCGGGCTACAGCACGTCCCCGAACTCGCTCAACACCCCTGGTGGGGCGAGTGCGTTGACGTAGTGGCCCGGGCCGTGGTCGTCGAAGGAGTACTTGAACGGGATGGTGCGGGTCAGCGCCAGCCGGGTGGCGAGGAAGGCCAGCGGTGCCACCACCGCGAGACCGGCGAGAGAGTCCATCTGCGGGTAGTGCAGGCCCGGTTCGCGCACCTCGGTCCAGCCCTCGTCGCGGGCCCGCAGCAGCGGCCGCAGGGACCGCCCGGCGCCGTCCGCGAGCCGCGTCGCCAGCTCCGGCCAGCTGCGGCGGGCCACCGCTCGCAGCGCCTCGCCCGGCAGGGTGAGCGCCTCGATCGACGCGTCGGTGGCGGCGGTGAGCAGCGCGTCGGCCGGACTCCGGCGCCTGCGGTAGTGGAACTCGCGGCCGAACGGGGCGTAGGGGCCGACCGGGCGCGGCGGCAGCGCGGGGACGACGTCCCGGTCGAAGATGTAGCGCAGCAGCCGGTCGCGCAGCACGTGCGCGTCGTGCGGTCCGGGCACCTCCTCGCAGGCCTCGGCGAGGTCGGGGCCGCCGATCATCGGCTGGCCGAAGGTGTAGACGCCCTTGAGCCGGTCGACGATGTGCCGGTAGCGGGGTTCGTGCACCAGGGTCAGTGCCATGATCGCGGCCATCGCACCGCCCAGGCTGTGCCCGGTGATGTACAGGGCCTCCAGGCCGTCGCCCCGGGTGCCCTCCTCGGCGGAGTCCACGGACTCGCCGCGCAGCGCGCGTTCCAGGGCCTGGACGATCAGGTGGCGGGTGGCGCGGACATTGCGGTAGAAGCCGGCGTGCACCTCGTGCCGGCGGCCCTGGAGTTCGACCGCGAGCATCTCGGGGCGTACGTCGGCGTCGGTGAGGATGCTGATGATGTCCTCGGGCTGGGTGCCGCGGTAGCACAGGATCGCGACCCTGCGGTCCTTGTCCTGGATCAGATAGCCGGCGGACGCGATGTACATGGCGTCCACACGCTGTTCGAAGACCCGGCAGCCGTTCTCCTCAAGTCCCAGCCGCGCCATGATCATGGCGAGGGTCTCCGGGTCGCCCTCCTGCTCGAACCCCGCGTACGAGTAGGCCGAGCAGGTGGCCATGACGTGCGGGATCACCCCATCGGGGTCGGGCTGGAGCTTGTCCTCGACCAGCCGCTCCACCAGGTCGGGGTAGACCGGGAAGCTGCTCGGATCGGTCGCTGCCTTGCAGGGGCGCAGGGCCGCGAAACCGGGCCCCTTGACGAATGTGTCCCGCATGAGGGACCTCCCCGGAGGGTCTGCGGGTGGTGAGCACACCACCGGGGGCGGACGCCGTCAATGGACGAGGAGTCGTTCCCCGGCCAACGCGGGTGCGTGCGCGTGGGGTTGCTGGGGAGGGGCGGGACGTGAGCGGGTCCGGCCCGCCCGGCTGACGTGCTCACCCGCCGATGGTTCACATCGGAACAAGTCGGAGCACATCGACGCGAACCGGCGCTGCGGGGCGCTCGGGCCGTCGGTAGCGTGCGGCCCCTGTCCCGTACCACGCATCCGTACCTGCGAGGGAAACGACGATGGCCGACACCGGGCAGCACGAGCAGCGCTATGAACGGTACGACGGCGGCAGTCCGGAAGCGGAACGGCTGGTGTTCGAGCAGCTGGCCCGCGAGCTGATGGAGGTGCAGGTCCGCAACCGGCGGGCCGGGGGCGGTGAGGTGGCCCGCACCTTCCATGCCAAGGCGCCGGTGGCCGTGGAGAACGCACGGCTGCGCTTCCACGACGATCTCCCGGCCGCACTGCGCGTCGGCTTCGCCCAGCCGGGCAGCGAGTACCCGGCGGTGGTACGGCTGTCCAACGCGAGCGGCATCCGGCAGGGCGACGGTTCCCCGGACCTCAGGGGAGCGGCCGTGCGGGTGCGGGTGTCGCAGGACGAGAGCCACGATCTCCTCGCCACCAGCTATCCCGTCTCGCACGCCCGTAACGCACGGGAGTTCGTGGCCTTCGCCAAGGCGATGGCGGGCGCCCGCAGCCCGCTGCAGAAGGCGTTCGGCCTGTTCGTGAAGCTGCCGCTGGCCGTGGGCCTCGGCACCGCCAACCGGATGCGGCGCAATGTGCAGGCGGCCACCCGGCACACCGTCAACTCCCTGGCCAATGAGACGTACTGGAGCCGGGGCGCGATCCTGTGGGGCGAGGCGGGACCGGTGCGCTATCTGCTGCGGCCCGCGCCCGGCACCACGCCCGCGCCGGCCCCCGACCGCCGTGACCCCGACCATCTGCACCGCGAGTTCGCCCGCCGGCTCGCCCGGGCGGACGTCTCCTACGACCTGTGCGTGCAGCGGTTCGTCGACGAGCGGCGCACCCCGGTCGAGGACGCGTCGGTGGAGTGGAAGGACGCGGTGTCGCCCGCGATCCCGGTGGCCCGGCTCACCATCCCGGGCCAGGACCTGGACAGCGCGGAGGCCGGGGCGACCGCCCGCCGCGTGGAGGACCTCGCCTTCAACCCCTGGTACACGACGGACGAGTTCCGTCCGCTCGGCAACATCAACCGGGCCCGCAAGGCGGCCTACCGGGCGGCGAGCGCCCACCGGCTGGGCCTGCGCTTCGTCACCGAGGAGCCGGTGCGCAACAAGGTCCTCGGCCGCCCGGTGGAGGCGGTCTTCACGCTGCTGAACCGGTATGTGCCCTGGCACCGGCTGCCGTTGCAGCTGAGCCTGCTGAACCTGGTGTTCCTGCGCAAGGTGCTGCGCCGCCGCAACCTGATCGACACCGAGCCCCGCGAGGCGCCGCCGCGCGCCCAGCGGGTCCCGGAGCCGATACCGGAGCGGCTGCGCACCGAGCGCTCCTACGACGGCACGTACAACGACCTGTCCGAGCCGCGGATGGGCGCGGTCGGCTCGGCCTTCGGCCGCAACATGCCGCCGGTGCACCGCCCGGACCTCTTCGACGTCCCGAACCCGGTCACGGTCAGCCGCCAACTGCTGTACCGCGAGAGCTTCCTGCCCGCGACCTCGCTGAACGTGCTGGCCGCCGCCTGGATCCAGTTCCAGGTGCACGACTGGGTCAACCACCGCCGCCACAAGCCCGGCGACCGCAGTGTCGAGGTGCCGCTGCCGCCCGGCAGCGGGCCGTGGCACAACACGCCCGGCGGTCCGGCCGAGAACACGATGCGGTTCGCGGAGAACGAGGGCATCGAGGTACCCGGCAGCCCGCCGATCCTGTTCGGCAACACCGCCTCGCACTGGTGGGACGGTTCGGAGGTGTACGGCGCCGACGAGCAGACGGCCCGCTATCTGCGCGCGCCGGAGGGCCGTGCCGAACTCCGCCTGGAGGACGGTCACTTGCCGACCGGCACCAACGGCGGCATCCCGCTGACCGGGTTCAGCGACAACTGGTGGATGGGCCTGAGCGCCATGCACACGCTGTTCGCGCGCGAGCACAACGCGGTGTGCGCCGCGCTGCGCGCCGAGTACCCCTCGATGAGCGAGGAGCGGATCTACCACACGGCGCGTCTGGTGGTCTCGGCGCTCATCGCGAAGATCCACACGGTGGAGTGGACGCCTGCGATCCTCGCCACCGAGGCGATCGACATCGCCCTCCACACCAACTGGCAGGGCCCGCCCAGCAACTGGCTCAACCAGCTGGGCCTGTGGCTGCTGGAGGCCCACTCACTGACCGGCATCCCGAAGACACTGCCGGACCATCACACGGCCCCGTACTCGCTGACGGAGGACTTCGTCACCGTCTACCGCATGCACCCGCTGATCCCGGACGACTTCGAGCTGCGCGAACACCACTTCGGGCAGCGTCTTGAGACGGTGGGCTTCCTGGACATCCAGGGCGGCACGGCCGAGACACAGATCCGCAAGACCGGCCTGGCGAACACCCTGTACTCGTTCGGCATCGCCCACCCGGGCGCGATCACCCTGCACAACTTCCCGCGCTCGCTCCAGGCGTTCGAGCGGGAGGGCGAGATCATCGACCTGTCGGTGGTGGACCTGGTCCGCACCCGGCGGCGCGGAGTCCCGCGGTACAACGACTTCCGTGCGGGCCTGCACAAGCCGCGCATCCGCTCCTTCGAGGAACTGACGCAGAACGCGGAGACCCTGGCCCGGCTGAAGGACGTCTACCGCTCGGTCGACGAGATCGACACGGTGGTCGGCCTGTTCGGGGAGAACCCGCCGACCGGATTCGGCTTCAGCGACACCGCCTTCCGCGTGTTCATCCTGATGGCGAGCCGGCGCCTGCAGTCCGACCGCTTCCTGAACGTCGACTACCGGCCCGAGGTGTACACACCGCTCGGCATCGACTGGGTGGAGCAGGGCGGCATGAACTCCGTCATCCTGCGCCACTGCCCGGAGCTGGCGGCGCTGCTGCCGCGGGGGGCGAGCGCGTTCGCGCCGTGGCGGGCGGTACGGCCGACGGAGGAGAACCAGAGGTGAGTTGACAGTCGCTGTGCGTCGCGTCAGAGTCCCGGCTGATGGAGATCAACGATCTGACAGCGGCCGAGGAGCGGGTGTGGCGGGCCTTCCCGAAGGGCGAGGCCGTGGACTTCCGCACGGCGGGGGACGAGGACGCGCAGTGGGGACCGGAACGCACGGTGAGGGCCCGCGTGTTGCGGGCCCTCCTGCTCAACGGTCCTCGTGAACCGGGTGAGACGGCCGCCCTCAAACTGGCGGGCGCCCGCATCACCGGTGCGCTGGACCTGCGGTACGCGACGGTGGACAGCGTCGTACGACTGAGCCACTGCCGCTTCGAGGAGGTGCCGGATCTGTCGGGGGCGCAGCTCCAGTACCTCAACCTGAGCGGGTCCCACCTCCCCGGTCTGGCGTCCGCGCGGGCCCGGATCGACGGTTCGCTGCGGCTGACCGACTGTCGGTTCCGGGGACGGGTGCGGCTCGGCGGGGCGCAGGTTGCCGGGGCGCTCTTTCTGGAGGGCGCCGAGATCACCGTGCCGGAGGGCACCGAGGAACCGGTCCTCGCCCTGCACCAGGTGAACGTCGGTGAGGACCTGTGCGCGACCCGGCTGCGCACGCGCGGCGAGATCCGGCTCGACGGCGCCACGATCAGCGGCTCTCTCCGGCTGGAGGAGGCCGAACTCCGCAGACCCGGCGGCCTCGTTCTGCACGCCGAGGCCATGGAGGTGGGCGCCAACGTCCTGTGCCGACGGCTGAGCGCGGACGGCCGCATCGACCTTCGGGGCTCGCGCATACCCGGTCTGCTCGACCTGCTGTACTGCCGGCTGTCCAACCCCGGCGGCACCATGCTGCATGCGAGCAGCTGTGTCATCGGGGAGGTGTGGCTGCGCAAGGGTCCGCCGCTGGAAGGCAGGATCAACCTGCGACGCTCGCAGATCGAACACCTCAACCTGGAACCGGAGATGCTGCCCGACCAGGTCCGCCTGCTCGACCTCACCTACACGTTCCTCACCCCGCACGAGCCCGTCGAGCGCCGGCTGCCGATGCTGACGCGCGACGGCGACACCTACGACCCCCACGGCTACGAGCAGTTGACCGCCGCCTACCGCCGCAGCGGCGACGACCGGGCCGCGCGCCTGGTCCAGCTCGCCAAGCAGCGCCGCCACCGCTCCACGCTCTCCTGGTACGGCCGGCTGTGGGGCTACGTCCAGGACGCCGCCGTCGGCTACGGCTTCCGCCCGCTGCGCGCCTTCGGCTGGCTGCTGTCCCTGCTCGCCGTCGGCTCGGTCGCCTTCGCCCTGGAGCACCCGCCCGCGCTCAAGCAGGCCGAGGCCCCGGACTTCAACCCGGTGTTCTTCACCCTCGACCTGCTGGTACCGGTGATCACCTTCGGCCAGGAGGGGGCGTTCGCCCCGCAGGGCGGCTACCAGTGGCTGTCCTACGTCCTGGTCCTCACCGGCTGGATCCTCGCGACGACGATCCTGGCGGGCGTGACGCGGACGGTCAGCCGCCAGTGACCGCGCGCACGGCATGCTGGGCGGCCAGCCGGACGGGGGCGTTGCCGGCGCCGTAGCCGCGATAGCCCTCGCGCTGCACCAGTTCGAAGAAGACGCGGCCGACGGTCTGCGTGTAGCAGTGCCGGAAGACCCCGCCCGCGTCCCGGTCGTAGAGGATGCCCAGTTCGCGGTAGGTCTCCAACTCGCCGTCGGCGAAGTCGAATCGGGCCGCCAGATCGTCGTAGTAGTTGGCCGGGATCGGCAGCAGCCGTCCGCCCGCGGCGCGGAAGCGGCGTGCCGCCGCGACCACGTCGTCCGTGGCCAGCGCGAGGTGCTGGGCGTGGACGGTGTCGTCGCCGGGCGCCGCGCCGACGGTGAGCACGATGCGGACGCTGCCGTCGGCGTTGGTGACGGCGCGGCTGCGCAGCAGGCCGTAGGGGTCGGCGACGTCGACGCTCTCCTGGGCGTGCAGGCCCAGCACGCTGCGGTGGAAGAGGGTCGCCTCGTCGAAGTGGTGCCAGGGCTGGGTGAGGGCCAGGTGGTCGACGGCGGTGACGCCGGTGGCCGCGGGCGGGTGGGGTGCGTCCTCGAAGTCGCCGCGCCATGCGGAGGTGCAGAAGAACAGTTCCGTGCCGTCGGGTGCGGCCACGGCGTCGAGGAGCGCGTCCTGCGGGGCGCGGCGGCGCGGCAGTACGGGGGCGAGCAGGGCTTCGGCGCGGCGGGCCGCGCCCGTGGAGTCCGGGGACTCCAGCCCGATCGCGGCGAGGTGGACGCTGTCCCGGCGCGTGGCGGCTGCCGTGTTGACCAGGATCCGGGCCTCGCCCTGCTGCCACAGGTCGACGGGCTTGCTGCGGTGCCGTGCGGTGCGGGCGAAGCCCAGCGCGGTGAGGACCGCCGACACGGGTTCGGCGTCCGGGGTGAGGAGTTCGGCGAAGGCGACGCCGGTGGGGACGACGGGGGCGGGCGGCGCGGCCAGCCCCACCGCCTCCTTCAAGACCAGCAGGGAGCGCTGGGCGTCCACCGCCGTCGGTCCGGCCTCGGACTGGCGGAAGACGTCGTTGAAGACCTCCAGGGAGAGGGGACCGTCGTAGCCCGCGCGCAGCACGTGCCGGACCAGGCCCGTGACGTCGAAGCCGCCCTGGCCGGGGAAGCAGCGGTGGTGGCGGCTCCACTGGAGGACGTCCATGCCGAGCAGCGGGGCGTCGGCGAGTTGCAGGAAGAAGATCTTCTCGCCGGGGATGTCCTCGATCCCCTTGGGGTCGGAGCCCCGGGAGAGGATGTGGAAGCTGTCCAGGCAGGTGCCGAGCGCCGGGTGGTCGGCGCTCTCCACGATGCGCCAGGCATGGTCGTACGTGCTGACGTGCCGTCCCCAGGCGAGCGCCTCGTAGGCGACGCGGATCCCGAAGTCCTGGGCGAGGTCCGCGAGTTCGGCGAGCTGCCGGGCGGCGAGGTCGTCGTCGTCCACCGCCTGCGGGGAGACGCTGGAGCAGACGAGAACGGTGTCCGTGCCGAGCCGCCGCATCAGCTCGAACTTGTGCCGGGCGCGCCGCAGGTTGCGGGCGAAGACCTCCGCGGGCACGGCCTCGATGTCCCGCATCGGCTGGTAGAGATCGATGCTCAGCCCCAGATCCGCGCAGCGGGAGCGGATCTCCTCCGGAGCGAGCGGGCTGGCCAGCAGGTCGTTCTCGAAGATCTCGACACCGTCGAACCCGGCGCGGGCCGCGGCGGTGAGCTTCTCGGTGAGGGCTCCGCTGAGGGAGACGGTGGCGATGGAGGTACGCATGGTCAGACCGCCTCCACTACGTCCAGCTCCGCGATGTCCGCCAGCATCCGCGCGGCGTCGGGCTCATGGCCGGTGAACAGCCGGAACGCGTCCACGGCCTGGAAGACCGCCATCCCCCCGCCGTCGAGCGTGGCGCAGCCCAACTCCCGGGCGGTACGCAGCAGTTCCGTCTCCAGCGGCCGGTAGACCACCTCGGCCACCCACAACCCGGGATGCAGCAGCTCCGCGGGGAACGGCAGCCCGGGGTGCGCGGCCATTCCCGTCGGCGTCGCGTGCACCACCCCGTCGGCCGTGGTGAGCAGTTCGGCCAGCCGGTCGGGGGACGCGGCGGCGGCCCTGCCCTCGCCGAAGTGCCGGTTCAGGGAGTCGGCGAGCCCGGCCGCCCGCTCGGGCAGCGCGTCCACGACGGTGACCCGCGAGGCGCCGAGTGTGAGCGTCGCGTGCGCCACGGCCGCGCCCGCGCCGCCGGCGCCGAGCTGCACGACCCGCTCCAGCGCCGCGTCCGGCAGCCCGCGCGCGAACGACGCGGCGAAGCCGGTGACGTCGGTGTTGTGGCCGACGGCCCGGCCGTCCTCGAAGACGACGGTGTTGACCGCGCCGAGCGCCTCGGCCTGCGGGGACAGGGCGTCCAGGTGCTCGATGACGAGCTGCTTGCACGGGTGGGTGATGTTGAGCCCGTCGAAGCCGAGGTCGCGGGCGGCCCGCACCAGATCGCCGACCGCGCGGGGCGGAACGCCCAGCACCTCGATGTCGATGAGCCGGTACAGATAGCGCAGGCCCTGACGGTCGGCCTCCCGCTCGTGCAGGGCCGGGCTGAGCGACGGGCCGATGCCGGAGCCGATCAGTCCGACGAGATACGAGTCCTTGGCCACGACAGACCTCCAGGGCGGCTCACTAATGTACGAACTAGTGAGTTACTCATATCAGCCGGGTGCCGCCCTTGGAAAGCCCTCGCTCTACATCGCGCAGGGGCGCCCTTCTACAATCTGCGCACTGGCCCTACGCCCGAAGGATCCCGATGACCAGCGTCGAAGAACCGGCACGGCCGGGCGCACGCACCCGTGACGCCGCACGCACCCAGGCCGAGATCCTCGACGTGGCGACCCAGGAGTTCGCCCGGGCCGGTTTCGCTGGGGCCCGCGTGGACGAGATCGCCGCCCGCACCCGCACCACGAAGCGGATGATCTACTACTACTTCGGCGGCAAGGAACAGCTGTTCACGGCCGTGCTGGAGCGGGCGTACGGCGTGATCCGCGATGCCGAGCAGGAGCTCGACGTCGATCATCTGGACCCGGTCGCGGCCATCCGCCGCCTCGCGGAGCTGACCTTCGACCACCACGAGCAGCACCCGGACTTCATCCGCCTGGTCAGCATCGAGAACATCCACGAGGCCGAGCACATCGCCGCCTCCGAGAAGCTCGGCCGGATCGGCTCGCCGGCCCTGGACGTGATCCGCCGGATCCTGGCGACGGGGCAGCAGTCCGGGCTGTTCACGGCCGACGTCGACGCGGTCGACCTGCACGCGATGATCAGCTCGTTCTGCTTCTTCCGGGTCGCCAACCGGCACACCTTCGGCGCCCTGTTCGGCCGCGACCTGGTGGACCCGGCCCAGCGCGAGCACTACCGGACCATGCTGGGCGACATGGTGATCGCCTACCTGACCGCGGAGCGCGCGGCCGACTGAGAGCGTTCGGCCCGACCCCTTGACAGCTCGGAAACCTGCGCGCAACATCCTGGCACCGGGACTAACTATCCAGTGGGTTAATTAGCCGAAGATCCGGCCCCTCCCCCTCTCCGCTCACTCCGCGTACGTTGGAGTTCCCCCGAAGGAGCCGCCGTGTCCGTCCCCTCCCCCTCGACCGCCCCGCCCGGGCAGCCCAGGAAAGCCGCCACCGCCGCATGGATCGGCAGCGCCCTGGAGTACTACGACTTCTTCATCTACGGATCAGCGGCCGCACTGATCTTCCCCGAGGTCTTCTTCGACGAGTCCGACCCGGCCACCGCGACCCTGCTGTCGCTGGCCACCTTCGGTGTGGCCTACGCGGCCCGTCCGGTCGGCGCGCTCTTCCTCGGCCACTTCGGCGACCGCGTCGGCCGCAAGAAGATCATGGTCTTCACGCTGATCCTCATGGGCCTGTCGACGTTCCTGATCGGCTGTCTGCCCACGCGGGCCCAGGTGGGCACGCTCGCCCCCGTCCTGCTGGTGCTGTGCCGAGTGCTGCAGGGCATCTCCGCGGCGGGCGAGCAGGCCAGCGCGAACTCGATGACCCTGGAACACGCGCCACCCAACCGGCGCGGCTTCTTCACCAGCTTCACGCTCAGCGGCACACAGGGCGGCCAGCTGCTGGCCACGCTCGTCTTCATCCCGATCGCGGCGCTGCCCGAGGAGCAGCTGCTGTCCTGGGGCTGGCGGGTTCCGTTCTGGCTGAGCATCGCGGTCGCCGTGGTCGGCTACGTCATCCGCCGCAAGCTGGACGAGACGCCGGCCTTCGAGCAGCAGGCCGCCACCGAAGGCGTGGTCAAGCTCCCGCTGGCGGTGCTGATGCGCGAGCACTGGGCGGACGTCCTGCGGGTGATCGCGGGCGCGCTCGTCGCCTCGGTCAGCACGATCTTCACGGTGTGGGCGCTGGCGTACGCGACGAGCAACTCCGTCGGCATGAGCCGGTCCTCGATGCTGTGGGTGGGCGCGCTGGCCAACCTGGTCGCGCTCGCCGCGATCCCCCTGTGGGCCTCGCTCTCGGACCGCATCGGCCGCCGTCCGGTGTACCTGGTCGGCGCGGCGGGCAGCGCGGTGATGATGTTCCTCTACCTGTGGGCGATCTCCACCGGCTCCTACCCCCTGACCCTCCTGCTGGGCATCATCACCTTCGGTGTGGTCTACAGCGCCGCGAACGGCGTGTGGCCCTCCTTCTACGGCGAGATGTTCTCCACCAGGGTCCGGCTGTCCGGCATGGCCATCGGCACCCAGATCGGCTTCGCGGTGGCCGGATTCGCGGTCACCTTCGCCGCGCAGATCGCGGGCCCGGACGGCGACGGCTGGACGGCGGTGGCGCTCTTCACCTCGGCCCTGTGCGTCCCGCCGGTCGTGGCCGCGCTCTCGGCCCGCGAGACCGCCGGCATCCCGACGGAGCAGCTCGGCGAGCGCACGCCCAAGGAAGCGCCCCGGCCGGAGACGGTGACGGCCTGACCCGACCGCGAGCCCCCGGACGGCGTGACGGCCGCCGGGGGCTCGCTGCTCAGCTGTTGGACCAGCCCCGTGTGCACAGCACCAGCCGGTACCCGTCCGGGTCCTCGATCGTCACGCCCCACTCGTTCCAGTACGGGTTGGGCGACTCGACGCGCTTGCCGCCGTGCCGTTCCAGGCTCGCCACCACTTCGTCCGGGACCGGGCCGTCGACATAGATCACCAGGAGGTCCTCCTCGGTGGGCCGGGGCTCGACGGGGCGGGCGGGCTCGTGGACGAGTTCCAGGTGCCAGTCGGCGTCGGGCCAGCCGAGCATCAGCAGGTCGTGCTCGCCGTGCCGCGGCCCGGCCTCGGACCGCCAGACGACACTCAGCCCCAGCCCTTCGCCCCAGAAGCGCTCGGCGGCGGCCAGGTCCCTGGACGGTCGGGCGATCCGGATGTGACTACGGCCGTTGACAGGCATGCTGCCTCTCCTTCTGGGCGTCAGATGATCTCCGCACAGCCTAGGCAGCCCCCGCCCCACCGGACCATCGGCCGTCCGCCCTGCGCCCGGAGGCCTAGGACCGCGCGGTTATCGTTGCCCGATCACAGGGGCGAGGGCGAGAGGCGGCGACGGCGTGGCGGGGGCCGGGTGGATACGGGTGCCGGTGGGGGACGACGCGGCGCGCTGGGCCACGCGGGGGCGCGGCCGCAAGGTGCTTCTGGTCGTGCACAACGTGACCGCGGCGACGCGTCTCCTGGACGTACTGCCCCTCTTCCACGACGACTTCCGGGTGCAGTTGCTGGCGACGTGCCCCGGGTCGTCGGCGTTCCGGGCGGGGATCGCGGAGCTGCTGGCGGATACCGGGGTGCCGGTACTGCCGTGGGAGCAGGCGAGGAACACCCCGGTCTCGTTGGCGATATCGGCGAGCTTCGGCGGTCAACTACGGTCACTTTCAGGAGAGTTGGCCGTACTGTCCCACGGAGTCGGATACACTAAAAGATTGCCGACACCCGACACCCGACACCCGACACCCGACACCCGACACCCGACACCCGACACCCGACACCCGACACCCGACACCCGGCGTCGGGCACCGGGCTGCGGCACCGGATCCCGTCTTCGGCATGTCCCCGCAGTGGCTGCTCGACGAGGACGGCCGGCCGATCGCGGACGCGCTCGTCCTGTCGCACCCCGAGCAGTACGAGCGACTGCGTACCGTCTGCCCCGAGGCCGCGCCGACCGCCGTGCTGGCCGGGGACCCCTGCTGGGACCGCCTGCTGGCGGCCCGCCCGCACCGCGAGCGCTTCCGCCGCGCCCTCGGCGTGGGCCGGGGCAAACGCCTGCTCGTCCTCAGCTCGACCTGGAATCCCGACTCGCTCCTCGGTGACGGCGGCGACGACGTCCTGCCCGCCCTGCTGCCCAGGCTGACCTCGGAGTTCCCCGCCGACGAGTACCGGCTGGCGGCCGTACTCCACCCCAACATCTGGCACGGCCACGGTCCCGGCCAGATCCGTGCCTGGCTCGACCGCGCCCGGCGCGCCGGACTCGCCCTCGTCGACCCGCTGGACGGCTGGCGCCAGGCGCTGCTCGCCGCCGACGCGGTCATCGGCGACCACGGCTCGGTCACCTACTACGCCGCCGCCCTCGGCACTCCCGTCCTGCTGGGCGCCGCACCCCTGAACGGCCTCGCCCCGGACGCTCCGGTGCACGAGTTCGTCCGCACGGCGCCACGGCTGAGCCCCGGGCTCCCGCTCCTCCCCCAGCTGGAGTCACTGATCGCCCGACACCAACCCGCCCCGGAACCGGCCGAGTTCACCAGCTCGGCCCCCGGCGAGTCCGCCACCCGCCTGCGCCGCCTCTTCTACGACCTCATCGGCATCCCGGAACCGGACGCCCCGGCCCGCCTCGAACCGCTGCCCCTGCCACCGTACGAACCCGC
The DNA here is from genome assembly GCF_040686775.1 of Streptomyces sp. NPDC079141. Lineage (NCBI taxonomy): Bacteria > Bacillati > Actinomycetota > Actinomycetes > Kitasatosporales > Streptomycetaceae > Streptomyces > Streptomyces sp. NPDC079141. The sequence goes on from NZ_JBFBLP010000007.1 coordinate 244,046, forward strand.
CGCGCACACCGTGCCGCTGCTCGTGCTCACCCGGCTGCTCGGGGCCGGCGAGGTGGCGGTCACCCGGTACGCCGGCCCGCATCCCGCTCCGTACGACACCGGCGAGGCGCACACCGCCGTGCACGAGGACACCCGCGAGACGGACCAACTCGCTCTCGCCGACGTGGTGTTCCGCACCGGGCACACCGACGACCCCCGCTTCGGCTCCCCCGCCCGCTGGACGGCGGACATCCTCGCCCGGCACCCGCACTGCGCACTCGCGGCATACGTCACCGGCCCCGACTCCTGCATCGTCCGCACCCGCACCGGAGCACTGCTCCGCCTGGATGCCACTCCCGACGCGGACGCCGACCCCGCCGTCTACGCCTCGGCCCTGCACGCATGGCTCGCCGCGGGAAAATCCCCCCAGGAGCTGTACGCCACGGGCCTTACGGTCCGCACCGGCTCAGCACTGCACACGGTGACGGTCGGGCCGGCCTGACACCTGCGCCCCGGTGACACTCACCCCGCCCCGCCACACCGCCCCCGCAACACCCGCAGCCACGCCAGGTGGTAGTCCGCCTTCTCGCCCGCGAGGGCGGTGGTGGCCTCGTCGACGAGGGGGAGCGCGGTTGCGAAGTCGCCGTTGTCCAGGTGGGTTTCGGCGAGGTCGGTGAGGGTGCGGGCGGTGTTGTAGGCCTCGCCGGTGGTGCGGAAGAAGTGCAGGGCGCGCTCCAGGTGCTCGGCCGCCTCCGTGCGGCGGCCCTGGCCGCGCAGGGCGCGTCCGCGGTGGCGTTCCAGGAGGGCACGAGCGCGGGGGAGGTCGGCGGCGCCCTCGTCGTCGGGGCCGATGCCGTCGAGGATGCCGTACGCCTCCTCGAAGCAGGTCTGCGCCTCCTCGAACCGCCACTGGCGCAGTCGGAGCAGGCCGAGGAACTCGACGGCGGAGGCGTGGCCGCGCACATGTCCGGCGGTCCGCTCGTCCCGGGCGGCGGCGAGCGCCTCGGGCTCGGCCTCGTCCCAGAGGCTCAACTCGGTGAGGGTGTGGGCGAGTTGGGCGTGCAGGGCGCCGGACGTGCGGGTGCCGGGGGCGTGCGTGTCGGCGACGCGGGCACCGATGCGCAGTGCGGGCAGCAGGGTGTCGTGGTGGCCGGCCTTGAGCTGGAGCGGCCACAGGGCCCGGCAGAGCAGGAGGACGGTGTCCCGGTCGCGGTGTTCGTCGGCCGCGCGCACCGCCTCGACCAGGCCGGTCGCCTCGGCGGCCAGGGCGGCGACGGCCGTGCCCCGGTCCGGGTAGGACACGGGCGACGGCGCCGAGGGGACGCGCCAGCTCTCCGGCAGCGCCGCACGGGCCGCGCCGACCGCGAGGTCCCGGTAGCCCTCCACCACGCGGGCGACGGCCGCCGAGCAGGCGGCGATGCCGTCGACGGCGGCCGCCGTGCGCTCGGCGTGGGCACGGACGGAGGCGCGGTAGCGGTAGCGGCCGGTGTCGGTGCGGTCGAGGAGCAGCGCGTCGGCGAGTTCCTCCAAGAGGCGTGCGGCTTCCGTCTGCGGCACCTCCGCGGCGCGTGCCGCAGCTGCCGGGTCGAGGGCGGGCCAGTCGCGCAGGCCGGCGAGCCGGTACAGGCGGGCAGCGTCGGGGGTGAGCAGCTGGTAGGAGTCCTCGGCGGCGGCGCGGACCGGATCGTCGTCGCTCACGGTGGGCTCCTGGGCAGGCTCGGGCGGGGCCGTCAGGCGCAGCGCGGCGGCGTGCAGGGCGTAGGGGCGGCCGGCGCAGCGGTCCAGGACGCCGGGCAGCGTGGTGCGGGCCGCGGCCACCGCCGGTGGGCCGGCGAGGCTTTCGAGCATCCGTACCGCGTCGCGCCGGGCCAGCGGCCCGACCGGGATCTGCAGGGCGCCGAGGCCGGCCGGCGGCTGCCGGGCGACGACGAGGGTGAACACATCGGGTGCGGAGGCGAGCAGCGGCCGTACCTGGGCGGCGGACTGCGCGTGGTCGAGGACGAGGAGCATTCTGCGCTCGGCCAGGGCGCGCCGGCAGAGGTCGGCGCGGTCCTCGGCGGCCGGGGGTATCTCCTCGTCCGGCAGCCCGAGCCGGCGCAGCAGCGTGCCGAGGGCCGCCGCGGGGGTGAGGGCGCGCAGATCGACGTAGAGCTGGCCGTCGGGGAAGCGGGCGGTGTGCCGCCAGCCCCAGTGGCAGGCGAGGGTGCTGGTGCCGATGCCTTCGGGGCCGTGCAGGAGGGCGAGCCGGGGGCGGCCGTCGAAGGCGCGGGTGGCCTCCTTGTCGAGGAGCTTCATGGCCTGCTGACGGTCCGTGAAGAAGCGGGGCGCCGCGGGCAGCCGGGGGCGGAGGGTCGCCCCGGCGCCGGGGATGCGGACGGTGCGGGCGAACAGGGCCCAGTCCCGGGCGAGTTGCTCGTCCGCACGCACGCGCTCGTGCACCAGCCTGGCTACTTCCTCCCGGTCGCCGGGGGTGGTGGGAGCGGGGACCTCGCGTCCGGTGACACGGCGGACCAGTCCGCCCGCCGACTCCCAGACCCACCGCCCGGCCTCACTGCCCATGCCGGACCCGACGGCCCCGAGTACCGCGCTGATCGCCCCCACCGAAATCAGATCCATCATCGCGCGCACTCCCCCGCCCCGGTCGCCGTAGATCAACTCTAGTGTCAGGCAGCCGAGATGACGATGCATCACCGGTGGGACTTGAACCTGACACCGGTGTCAAGGCCGACCCTGCCGCCATGTCCACGCATACGACAACGGGCGCACGGAAGCCGTCCGCAGCCCCCGGTCTTCCTCTCCCGGCCCTGCTCGCTCTCGCCACCGCCGTCTTCGTCACCAGCCTGACCGAGACCCTGCCCGCGGGCCTGCTGCCCGCGATGAGCACGGATCTCGGCGTGGGCGAGTCCGCGGCCGGGCAGGCGGTGACCGTCTACGCCGCCGGTACGGCGCTCACCGCGATCCCGCTGTCCGCGGCCACCGCGCACTGGCGGCGCAAGCGGCTGCTGTTGACGGCGATGGCCGGGTTCGCCGTCGCCAACACGGTCACCGCCGTCTCGGCGAGCTATCCGCTGACCATGGCGGCCCGTTTCGTGGCGGGCGTGGCGGCCGGGCTCGCCTGGGCGCTGCTGGCCGGGTACGCCCGGCGTCTGGTGCCGGACGCAGTCCAGGGCAGGGCGGTCGCGGTCGTGATGGCGGGCGTACCGGTGGCGCTCTCGGTGGGTGTGCCCGCGGGCACGTACCTGGGCGGGGCGCTGGGCTGGCGGACGGCGTTCGGGCTGATGACCGTGGTGACGGTGCTGCTGCTCGGCTGGATCGCGCTGCTCGTCCCGGACCGTCCCGGGCCGGAGCACGGCGGCCGGGCGCCGGTGCTGCGCGCCCTGGCGGTCCCCGGTGTGGCGCCGGTCCTGTTCGTCACCCTGGTGTTCGTGCTGGCGCACACCGTGCTCTACGCCTACATCGCCACCTTCCTGGACCGGTACGGCATGGGCGGCTCGGCCGACCTGGTGCTGCTGGTGTTCGGCGGCACCTCGCTGCTGAGCATCTGGATCGTGGGCGCCCTGATCGACCGCAGGCTGCGTGCGCTCACCGTGGCGGGCGTGCTGCTGGTGGGCGCCGCGGCCGCGCTGCTGGCCGTCTTCGCCGACCGCCCCGCCCTCGTCTACGCGGCGGCCGCCCTGTGGGGGCTCGGCTGGGGCGGCGCACCCACGCTGCTGCAGACGGCCGCGGCCGACGCGGGCGGCGAACAGGCGGACGCGGCGCAGGCGATGCTGGTGACGCTGTGGAACGCGGCGATGGCCTCCGGCGGTTTGGCAGGGGGGATGCTGCTGGGAGTTTTCGGCGCGACGGCGTTCCCGTGGAGCGTGCTGGTGCTGCTGGTTCCTGTGTTGGGGGTGGTCATGGGGGCTCGCCGACACGGTTTCCCGGCAGAGCAGCAATGACTGACCTGCGGGCCGGTGGGGGCTGGTCGCGCCCACGCGGCGGTAGCCGCAAATTCAACACAGCCCCGCGCCCCTAAGGGGCGCCATCCCCCACCGGCGTCAATTACGCACGCTTCGGAATCCCGTACGCCCGATCCACCCTCAGCCGCAGTACCAGCCGGCCGTCGCGGACCATCGCGGCGCGGTAGTCGTCCCAGTCGGGATGCTCGCCCTGGACGTCGCGGTAGAGGCGGATGAGCTCCTCGACCGTGTCGTCGTGCGGGTCCTTCGCGACGGGCGTGAGGTCGGCGGTGCCCTCGGCGACGGTGTAGGCCCAGCGGTCGGAGCTGGTCACGTGGTAGGAGGCGCGCGGGTCCCGGCGCAGGTTGCGGGTCTTGGCGCGGTCGTCCGTGATCGAGACCCGGATGATCCGCTCGTCCGGGTAGTAGGCGTGGCTGACGTTCGACAGCTGGGGGCGGCCGTCCCGTTTGAGGGTCACCAGCACGCCGCTGTGCCCCTCGGAGAGCAGCCGGAGCAGGGCGTCCTGAGTCGCGTCGTGAGTCATACACGGTCAACCACGCGGGGCGGGCCGGACATTCCCGGGGTAGACACTGTCTACGTCGATCGGGTAGACAGTGTCTATGCATCAATCCGAGACCGGCCTCAGGGCCCGACTGGTCGACGTCGGCGCGGAACTGCTGGCCCAGGAGGGCGTCCAGGCCCTGACGCTGCGGGAGATCGCCCGCCGCGCCGGGGTCTCGCACGGCGCGCCCCGGCGCTACTTCCCCACCCACCTCGAACTGCTGTCGGCGATCGCCCGCCGGGGCTTCACCGAGCTGGCGGACCGCGCGACGGCGGCGACCGGTGACGGCACGGCGAGCCCGCGTGCCCAACTGGCGGCGCTGGCGGAGGTATATCTCCGGTTCGCGCTGGACAACCGCGGCATGTACGAGCTGATGTTCCGTCACGATCTGCTGGAGAGCGGTCATCTGGGCCTGCGGGACACCAGCCTTCCGCTGTTCGGGCGGCTGGTGGAGCTGGTCGGGCAGGTCCGCCCCGACGCGGACGCCCGGGTCGTCGCGGGTGCCCTGTGGGCGAACCTGCACGGCATCGCCCAGCTGTGGGGCTGGGGCAGCCTCCAACTCGCCACCGGTACCGACGACTTCAGGCCCGTCCTGCATGCCGCCCTGGACGCGCACCTGTGAACCCGCGCCCGACCCTTGCCGCGAGCGCGGCCGGAGCCGCGGTCGTCGCTCTCGACGGCACCGTGCTGACCGTCGCGCAGCCCGCGCTGCGCGAGGACCTGGGCGCGACGTACGCGCAGGTCCAGTGGACGAACACCGGCTATCTCGTCGCGGTGGCAAGCCTGTTGGTGTTCGGCGGGCGGCTCGGTGACCGCTGGGGGCACCGGCGACTGTTCGCCCTCGGCATGCTCGGCTTCGGTGCGGCCTCGGCGGGCATCGCCGTGGCGTCCGGCATCGGCTGGGTGATCGGACTCCGGGTCGTGCAGGGAGTGTTCGGCGCGCTGCTGCAACCGGCCGGCCTCGGCATGCTGCGCGCCGCCTACCCGCCCGACCGGCTGAAGGGGCCGATCGCCGTGCGGACCGTCGCCATCGGGGTGGCGGCGGCCGCCGGGCCCGTCCTCGGCGGCGCGCTCGCGGCCGGTCCCGGATGGCGGTCCGTCTTCCTGATCAACGTGCTGCCCGCGCTCGTGTTCGGCGTGCCGGCCCTCGTCTCACGGGAGCCACGACCGGCCACCCGCGTCCGGCTCGATGTGCCGGGTGCCCTGCTGCTCGCGGTGACGCTCGCCTGCCTGGTGCACGCGCTGGTGACCCGGACGGCGCCCGGACTGCTGGTGGCCGCGGTGGCGGCCGTCGTCCTGGTCCGGCACGAACGCCGTACGGCAAGCCCGTTGCTGCCGCCGGAGGTGGTCGGCGAGAGAGCCGTCGGGGCCGCGCTCGGCACCCTGGTGGCCGCGTCGGCCGCCCTCAACGGCGCCCTCTTCGTCGGGACCTACCTCCTCCAGGACACCCTCGGCCACGACCCGTTCCACAGCGCCCTGCTCAGCCTGCCGCTGGCCGTGCTGATGATCGCCGCCGCGGCCGGCTGCCCGGTGCTGCTGCGCCGGGCCGGTGCCCGCCGTACGACCGTGGCCGCGCTGGCCGTCCTCGCCGGGGGGATCGGGCTGCTCGCCGACGCGCGGGACACGCTCGCGCTGTGCACCGGTTTCGGGCTGCTCGGAGCGGGGTTCGGCACCGTGATGGTGGCCGCGACGCATGTCGTCGTCCAGCGGGCGGCCGTCGAGTCGGCCGGGGTGGCGGGCGGGCTTCAGCAGACCGCGATGAACGTCGGGCCGGTGCTCGGCGTGGCCGCCGCGACCACGCTCATGGGTGCCGCGGGACACGTCGCCCTGCCGCTGACCGTCCTCGCGCTGCTCGCCGCGGCCGGTACGGCGGCGGGCCGACTGTTGCCGGGACGTTTCGCCACGGCGGCCGACGAGCACTCCGATCGAAAGGACCGCACACGCGTTCCTACGCGACGATGAGGTCTGGGGCCGCTGCGGCTGGGTATGCCGGAGCGCACCTCGCGACAGGCATGCATAAGGAGAGCGATGGCACTGCTGCGACAAGAGGTCGACCCGGGCGAGGCCGGACTGGATCCGAAGGCGCTGGACCGCCTCGACCAGCACTTCGCCCACTACGTCGACGAAGGGCGACTGCCCGGCTACCTGGTGGCCGTCTCCCGCGGCGGACGCGTCGCCCACCTCACCACGCACGGCCACCGTGACCTCGCGGCCGGGCTGCCCGTCGAGGCCGACAGCCTGTGGCGGCTCTACTCCATGACCAAGCCGGTCACCTCGGTCGCCGCGCTGCTGCTGGTGGAGGAGGGCAGGCTGTCGCTCGACGACCCCGTGGGCCGCCATCTGCCGGCCTTCGCCGAGCCGCGGGTGTACGTCGAGGGCTCCGGCGCCTCGGTACGCACCCGGCCGGCCGCCGGGCCGATGCTGATCCGGCATCTGATGACCCACACCGCGGGCCTGACCTTCGCCTTCTACCACGCCCACCCCGTCGACGCCCTCTACCGCGAGGCCAACCTGGAGTCCGCGGTACTGCCGGGCTCCGACCTGGCCCGGACGGTCGACGTGTATGCGAGCCTTCCGCTCCAGTTCGACCCGGGCACCCAGTGGAACTACTCGGTCGCCACCAACGTGCTGGGCCGGGTGATCGAGGTCGTCTCCGGGCAGCCGCTCGACGAGTTCTTCGCCGAGCGGATCTTCCGCCCGCTCGGGATGACCGACGCCGGCTTCTGTGTCACGGACGAACAGGCGGGCAGACTCGCCGAGTTGTACGGCGAGACCGACGACGGCCGGATCGAGCCGATCCCGGGGCTTCCGCTGCGCGGCCGCCCCCGCTTCCTGTCCGGCAGTGGCGGGATGGTGGCGTCCGCGTACGACGTGCACCGTTTCATGGAGCTGCTGCGCCGTCGGGGCGAACTCGACGGCGTCCGGCTGCTCGCCCCGGACACGGTGGACCTGATGGCCTCCAACCACCTTCCGGGCGGCGCCGATCTGCGTTCCTTCGGCAGCCGCCCCGCCCACGACGAGCCCGGTAACGACGGGGTCGGCTTCGGCCTCGGCGTCTCGGTGGTCGTCGACCCGTCGCGTACGCGGGCTCCGGCGGGCCTCGGGACGTACGGCTGGAGCGGGGTGGCGACCACGACGTTCTGGGTGGACCCGGTGCACGATCTGACCGTGCAGTTCATGACGCAGGTGCGGCCGAGGACCTCGCACACGGTGTACCCGGAGCTCAAGCGGCTCGTGCACGAGGCCCTCGTCGGCGACTGAGCGAGGCTCAGCTGTCGACTCTGAGCGTGAAGTCCACGCCGTCGCGGGCGAGTTCACGCAGCCACCGCTGCGACCGGTCCGCCGTCTCGGCGGCCCGGTTCAGCCCCGGCGGCAGCTCGCCGTCGAGTACCTGGCGCACACCGATCGCCAGCGGCCGGGAGACACAGCGGGCCATCGCGCTCTCCTCCTCGTCGCCCACCAGGTCCAGGAGGTAACTGCCCGCCCAGGTCTGCCCGTTCGCCCCCTGCACGGCCAGCGACACGGCGAGGACGACGCGGTCCCGGTCGGCGTCGGTGGTCGGATGGGCGGCGGCCAGCTCCTTGGCCAGGGCGGCGATCCGGGTGTCGTCCCCGGTCTTCAGCTCCTCGAAGACGGTGTCCCAGGCGCGCAGCCAGCCGTCCAGGCGCAGGGTGCCGCGGACGAAGGTGCGCGCCTTCCACGCGGCCGGCAGCCCGTACTGGGCGACGAAGGGCACGCTGTCCCGGTTCGGGTAGACCTCGAAGGCCTCCCCGTCGACGACGTGCCGCCGGGTCGCCTCCCAGGGCCGGTCGACGGTGGTCTCGGCGCCCTCGTCGATGTAACGGGCGGGCGCGCGCAGGGCGTTGAGGACTCCCGCGGGCGCCCAGCTGAAGCGGTAGCGGAAGTCGTTCGGCTCGGCGGGGATGCCACCGCAGTACGAGGTGAGCCGGTACGAGGCCGCCGTCGTGTCGCCGATCGCCTCCCGGGCGCGGGCGACGAGGCAGTGCGCGAAGAGGTGGTCGATGCCCGGGTCGAGACCGGCCTCGGTGAGCACGACGAGCCCGGCCTCGGCCGCGGCCGGGACCTGTTCCAGGACGGCGTCGGACACATAGCTGGAGCAGACGAAGTGCGCCTTCTGAGCGACGCAGACGGAGAGGACCCCGGCGTGCTCGGGCGCGGGCAGCATCGACACCACGACGTCTCCGGGGGCCAGTTCGACCGTGAGGGCGTCGAGCGAGTACGCGCGCGGCTCGGCGCGCCCGGCCAGGCCCCGCTCGGCAAGGGCCTGTTCGGCGCGTTCCTCGGTGCGGTGCCACAGCCGGACCCGTCCGGCGCTCTCGCACAGGCGGGCCAGACCGCTGCCGGTGGACAGTCCGGCGCCGATCCAGTGGACGGTGCCGCTCGCGGGAACCAGGTCAGACATGGCGGAACTCCCCTTCTGCGCCGCCGAGTTCACGGCAGGCCCGGTGGAAGCGGTCCAGACAGCGTGCCCAGGGCGCGCCGGTGGTGAAGTCCAGGAGCTGGGGCAGCAGTGCCGCCGAGAAGTCGGTGCTGGACTCCTTCGGCAGCAGCGACGGCAGGTTGTCGATGGCGATGAGGTCCAGCGGCGGTTCCTTGCGCAGCCTGCGCGCCGGTTCCGTCCAGTCGGTGGTGCGGTCGTAGACCGGCAGGACGTTCAGGGGCGAGCCGACGTCGCAGGTGACGTCGCACAGGGTGCGCAGACGGCGGGCGGGGTCGTCGAGGTCCGCGTCGCGGAGGAAGGGCGGGACGGGTGTGGTGGCGAGGACGGCGTTGACCATGACGTCGTGGGCGAGCAGGGCGGGACGGTCCAGGTCGCGGGTCTCGGCGAGGTCCCAGCGGGTCGGCTCGACCCCGGCCGCCGTGAGGGCCGCGCACGCGCCCCGGCCGCAGCGGCCCAGGGCGCCGATCACCAGCGCGGTGAACTCCTCGTCCCCGGCGGCGGGCCTGAGCCGTTCGTCCAGTTCCGCCTTCGCCGTCGGCGTGAGCGGCGGCGCGAGCCGCCCGCGGTGCTGGAGGACGGCCAGCGCGGCACCCAGATATCCGGCCCAGAACCCGAACGCGGCGAGCCGGCGCCCGTCCTCGTCCACCAGGTACTCCAGGTCCAGCAGCGCCCCTCCCCCGGCGGCGAACCGGCCCAGCAGCTCGGCCGCCCCGGGCTGGCCCTTGTAGGCGTGCCCGAAGTACACGTGCCGGTGCGTCAGCCCGGCCGGTTCGTCGGGGAGTTCCTTCAGGCCTACGACCACGGCGTCGTCCGGCGCCGACGGCCACGACCCGGCGGGCGCGACCCGGCAGCCGGCCGCCGCGTACTCCTCGATCGGGAAGATCCGTTGCGGGGACTCCTCGACGGTCAGTATCACGCCGCTGTCGACGAGGCGCCGGGCGTCGGACGGCACGATCGGGGTGCGCCGCTCGGTGGAGCGGACCTCGTGGCGCAGCCACAGGTGGAGCTCGGTCATACGCAGTTGACCTCCGGGCGCAGGGCGTCGACCGCGAACCGGCCGGCGCTCAACGGGCTCACGTCCACGAAGGGTACGCGGCCCAGGTACAGGTCGCGGACGACCTCGCCGACAGCAGGTCCCTGAAGGAAGCCGTGGCCGGAGAAGCCGGTGGCGTAGAGGAAGCGGGAGGGGGAAGTCGCCTCGCCGATCAGCGCGTTGTGGTCGGGGGTGACCTCGTACAGGCCCGCCCAGCCGCCGGTGCGGCGCAGGTCGAGCAGGGCGGGCGCGCGGCGCTCCATGGCCTCGTACAGGCGGGGGATCCACCGGTCGTGGGTGGCGGTGTCGAAGCCGGGCCGCTCGTCGGGGTCGGACATGCCGACGAGCAGGCCGGGGCCCTCGGTGTGGAAGTAGAGGGTGCTGGAGAAGTCGATGGTCATGGGCAGGTCGGGCGGCAGTGCGGCGACCGGTTCGGTGACCGCGATCTGCCGGCGCAGCGGCTCCACCGGCAGGTCCACGCCGGCCATCGCGCCAACGGCCCGGGACCAGGCTCCGGCGGCGCAGATCACCGTGTCGGTGGCGATGCGGCCCTTGGTGGTGGTCACGCCCGTGATCGTGTCGCCGTTCAGGTCGATGCCGGTGACCTTGGTGTGGCGCAGGATGGTCGCGCCGTGGCGGCGGGCGGCGGAGGCGTAGCCGTGGACGACGGACTCGGGCGTGCAGTGGCCGTCGTCCGGCGAGAACGCGGCCGCCAGCAGTCCGTCGGTGGTGATCAGCGGGGAGAGCTCGCGTGCCTCGTCCGGGTCGAGCATGCGGCTGGGCACGCCCAGGGAGTTCTGGAGGCGGACGCCCGCCTCGAAGGAGGCGACCTCCTCGGGTGTGGACAGCAGGAACAGGTAGCCGACCTTGTGCAGTCCGATGTCCTGGCCGGTGTCCGCCTCGAAGCGGTCGAAGGCCTCCAGGCTGCGGGCGCCCAGGCGGATGTTCAGCTCGTCGGAGAACTGCGCCCGCACCCCGCCTGCCGCCTTGGAGGTGGAGCCGGAGGCGAGTTCGTCCCGTTCGACGAGGACGACGTCGTGTACGCCCGCGCGGGCCAGGTGGCAGGCGATGCTCGTGCCCATGACTCCGCCGCCGATGACGACGACGGACGCCTTCACCGCCGTACCCCCTTCGCCGCGTCGATCACGGCCCAGGCCGCGGCGGCGTCCTGGATGCCCAGGCCGACGCTGTTGTAGTAGACGATGTCGTCGGGTGCGGTGCGGCCCGTGTGCGTGCCCGTGAGGACGCCGCCCAGGGGGACGAGGTCGGCGGGCTCCAGCCGGGCGGCCATGATCGGGCCGGCGTGGTGGGCGGCGGTCTCCGGGTCGTCCACGACCACCAGGGCGCGTTGTACGACCTCTGCGTCCACCTCGCGCCGGGTCGGCTCGAAGGAGCCCACGCTGACGACCGTGCAGCCCGGTGCCAGCCACTGCCCGTGCACGACCGGGGTGGTGCTGAGCGTGCAGGCGGCGACGATGTGGGCGCCGGTCACGGCCGCCTCCGCGCTGTCCGCGGCCTCGACGGCGAGCCCCAGTTCGGCGGCCAGGGTCTCGGCGGCGCGCTCCCGGTTGGCCGGGGTCGGGCTCCACAGCCGTACGGACTTCAGGTCCCGTACCCGGGCGAAGGCCCGGGCGTGGGCGAGGGCCTGGGTGCCGGAGCCGATCAGGGCGAGATCCGCGCTGTCGGGCGTGGCCAGCGCGTCCACGGCGACGGCGCTGCCCGCGGCGGTGCGCAGAGTGGTCAGCGCGGTGCCGTCCATGACGGCGGCGAGGCGGCCGGTCACCGGGTCGAGGGCGGTCACGACGGCGTGCACCGTCGGCAGCCCGGCCGCCGCGTTGCCCGGATTCACGCTGCCGATCTTCGCGACCGCCCCGGTGTCCGCGGACAGCCGGGAGACGTACGCGAAGACGACGCTGTCGTCGAAGCGGCTCGGGTGCATGATCTTCCCCGGCGCATCGGCGGCCGCGGAGCCGAGGGCGCGGAAGGCCGCGCGCTGCGAGGCGATCGCCGCGTCGGTGTCCAGCAGGCGGGTCACCTCGTCGCCGGAGAGGAAGAGGACGTCGTCGTTCATTCCCTCTTCCTGTCCCGGCAGTCCCCGCGGCAATCAGGACCAGTGCGCGACCGCGTCCAGATGGGGCAGGTGGTGGTCCAGCCGCTCCCGCTTCGTGCGCAGATAGGTGATGTTGTTCTCGCACGGCGGTATCAGCAGCGGCACCTGTTCGGCGACCTTGATGCCATGGCTCAGCAACGCCTCGCGCTTGCGCGGGTTGTTGGACATCAGGCGGACGCTTTTGACCCCCAGGTCGTCCAGGATGCGGGCGGCGACACCGTAGTCGCGGGCGTCGACGGGCAGGCCGAGGGCGAGGTTCGCCTCGACGGTGTCCAGGCCCTCCGCCTGGAGGGCCATCGCCCGCAGCTTGGCGAGCAGTCCGATGCCCCGGCCCTCGTGCCCTCTGAGGTAGACGACGATGCCGCGGCCCTCGGCGACCACCGCGCGCAGGGCGGAGGCCAGCTGGTCGCCGCACTCGCAGTGCTGGGAGCCGAACGCGTCGCCGGTGAGGCACTCCGAGTGCAGCCGGGTCAGGACGTCCTCGGTGCCGATGTCACCGTGGACGAGGGCCACTTGCTCGTCGCCGCGGTCGTGGTCGAGGTAGCCGACCGCCTGGAATTCCCCGTACACGGTGGGCAGCGGGGCATTCACGACGCGTTCCACGCCGGTGCGCTGTGGTGGCTTCTTGCCGAGTACGCCAATTTTTTCTGTCATGATCTGGTTCCTAAGCAGAGACGAAAGGCCGTGAAAAGATGAGTGGTTCGGGAATACGTTCGGCGGCGTACGGTCTGTTGCCCGCGGACACCACGGAAGACGTACGGACGCGGGGAGCGGGCGTCTCACCGCAGATCGCCGTCCTGCCCGTCGGGAGCTTCGAGCAGCACGGCCCGTACCTTCCGCTGGCGACCGACACGCTCGTCGCCTGTGCCGTCGCCCGGGAGATCGCCGCCGTGTACCCGGTGCACCTCCTTCCTCCGGTGACGATCTCCTGCTCGCACGAGCACGCGGCGTGGCCGGGGACCGTCAGCATCTCCTCCGTCACCCTTCATGCGGTGGTGCGGGACATAGCGGACTCGCTCCGCCGGTCCGGCGTCGACGCCCTGGTGGTGGTCAACGGGCACGGCGGAAACTACGTACTGGGCAACGTCGTTCAGGAGGCCTCCGCGCGCAATGAGCGGATGGCACTGTTCCCGGCCGCGGAGGACTGGGAGGCGGCGCGGGAGCGGGCCGGGGTGGCCACCTCGCTGCTCACCGACATGCATGCGGGGGAAATAGAGACCTCCATCCTTCTGCATACTCATCCGGAAATGCTGCGCCCCGGATACGGGACTGCCGATTTCGTCGCTGACGACCGGCGGCATCTGCTCTCCCTCGGTATGTCCGCCTATACCGATTCGGGTGTCATCGGGCGTCCTTCCCTGGGATCCGCGGAAAAGGGGAAGGAACTCCTGGCGAGCCTTGCGGATTCTTTCGAGGCGTATTTCTCCTTGCTGACGGCGGAGTAGGCCGCCCCTCGCCGTGTGAGGAGGACGAGGGCGCCGGGCAGGCTGGCGGCGAGGCAGAGCACCCCGTACACGACGGCGACCGCAAGACCGCTGCCCGCGCCGAGCCCGGCCGCGCCGAACGCCCAGGCGGTGACGCCCTCGCGGGGGCCCCAGCCGGCGACGTTCAGCGGCACGCTCATGGCGAGCAGGGCGAGGACGGCCAGCGGCAGCAGGACGGCGACGGAGGCCGTGGTGCCCGCGACCCGGGCCGCGAGCACGAACATCGCGAGGTGTCCGGCCAGGACCACGCCGGAAGAGGCGGCGATCCCGGGCCAGTTGGCGCGCGAGAGCAGTCCGCCGATCGACGCACGCAGGGCCTGTGCCCGGGGCCGGCTCATCCGCAGGGCGAGGACGACGGCGAGCGCCCCCACCCCGGCGAGCCCGAGCAGCGGCGCGAACTGCCGGGTCTCGGCCAGCACCGGCGACGGCAGGGTCAGCAGCACGGCGGCGCCCACGACCACCAACGCGAGCTGTCCGGCAGCCCGTTCGAGGACGACGGACCGCACTCCGCGGCCCAGGTCACCGGTGCTCCTGCCGTGCCGTACCGCCCGGTGCACATCGCCGAGGACGCCGCCGGGCAGCGCCGCGTTCAGGAAGAGCGCACGGTAGTAGTCGGCCACGGCCTGCCCGAACGGCAGCCGGATGCGCAGCCCGCGGGCCACCAACTGCCAGCGCCAGGCGCTGAACACGGTGGTGACCACGCCGATCCCGACGGCCCCGGCCAGGCTCGCCGCGTCGATCCGCCGCAGTCCGTCCAGGAGGACGCCGGTACCGAGACGCCACATCAGCACGGCGAGGATGACGACGCCGACGGCCGTGCCGAGGTGGGCGCGGAGGGCGCGGGGCCGGGTGGGAGCGGCGGGCGCCGCCACTGTTGCCGCCGCCGGTACCGAGACGGCCCTGGGGACGACGTCGGCCGCCCGCACCATCGACACGCTCATGACGCCGCTCCGCCCGTCGGCCGGGACAACGCCAGCAGGTCGGTGTGGTGGACGACGACGTTCAACTCGCCAGCCTCGCAGGCCTCCAGGCGTTCGCGGAGGTAGCGCTCGGCGGGCTGGCGCAGTTCCGGGCGCTGTTCCACCGCCGCGCCGACCCAGCCGCGCAGCCACTGTGCGGTCAGCGCGGAGTCGGCGGGGCCGAGCCGCCAGGGGCTCGGATGCAGCCGTACCGTCGCGCCGCGCTCGGAGAAGGCCTCGCAGGCCACCGTGACGGCGTCCGGGCCGAGCAGGTCCGTGCGCCGCTGGTGGGCGTTGAACGCCTCGGCGATCTCCGCGTCGAGCGGGTGGGCCGGGGTGAGCTCCACCCGCCCGGCCACGGACAGCGTCAGCAGCGCCGGGCAGCCGGCGCCGGTGCAGGCCTCGGCGAGGGTCTCGACCTCCTCGCGGGTGAGGACGTCCAGCAGTGCGGAGGCCGTCACCAGCGAGGCGCCGGTCAGCGCGTCCGGGGTGAGCCGGGCGACGTCGCCGCGGCGCGTCTCCACCGTGACCCGGCTGCCGTCGGCGGCGGCCCGCGGGGAGGCCACGGCGGCGAAGTGCAGCAGGTAGGGGTCGCGGTCGTGCAGGACCCAGTGCTGTGCACCGTCGAGCCGGGGCGCCAGCCAGCGGCCCATGGACCCGGTGCCGCACCCCAGATCGTGAATCACCAGCCCGTCGCCCCGCCCCGGCAGATTGGCCAACCGCATCCGCAACGGATCGAGCAACTCCTGCGCCCGCGCCACCCCGTCCGGCGCCTCCCGCAACTCCAGCCACTCGGGCGCATACCGCGGCGGCTCCTCCGACCCACCTTCCCGCAACCGCACGGTGGGCCGCTCCCCGGGGCGGGGGGCGGCGGGACCGGCGCCCGGAATCACGCCGTGAGCTCCCTTGGGCCGGACCGTCTCCGTCGCCTCCCCCTGCCCCGGGATCCGCCCCGCCTCGCGTGGCGTTGCCGTCTTCCTCATGCCGTCCTCCTGGGGTCGTTCGGCAGTCGGCCCAGTACTCCGGCCAGGCTGCGGGCCGTGGTCGCCCAGCCGTCGAGGGCGGACCGTCGGCCCCGGGCGGCTGCCTTCAGGCGGCGTCGTACGTCCGCCTCGCCGAACCAGCCGCGCAGTTCGGCGGCGAGGGCCGCGGGGTCCTCCGGCGGGACGAGGATGCCGGGCACGCCGCCGTCGGGGGCGCGTCCGACCGCCTCGGGGACGCCGCCGACGTCCGTGGCCAACACCGGGATGCCGCGCGCGAGTGCCTCGGTCACCGCCATGCCGTACGTCTCGGCATAGGAGGTGAGGACCATGAGGTCGGCGGCGGCGTAGCTGGCGTCGAGTGCGGCGCCGGCCTGCGGGCCCGCGAGCAGCAGCCGGTCCTCCAGGCCGTGCCGTGCGATCAGTGCCCGCAGCCCGGCCACGTACTGCGGGTCCTGGGCCAGCCCGCCCACGCACACGCAGCTCCACGGCAGGTCCTTGACCGCGGCCAGCGCCTCCACCAGCCGGTGCTGTCCCTTGCGCGGGGTCACCGCGGCCACGCACAGCAGCCGGGAGACGCCGTCGGTGCCGGAGGCGAGCGGCGCGATGTCGGCGCCGGGGGCGGCGACGTGGACGCGGTCCGGGGCGAGGCCGTGGTGGGAGACCAGTCGGCGGACGGCCCACTCGGAGGTCGCGACGACCGCGGGGACCGCCCGCAGCACCGCGCGCTCACGCGCGTCCAACTCCGTGGCCACGGCGGGCTCCAGCCCGGTCTCGTCGCCCAGCGGAAGGTGGACGAGGACCGCGAGCCGCAGCCGCTCCGCCTCGGGGACGACGATCTCCGGCACGCCACAGGCGACCAGACCGTCCATCAGCACCACGGTGTCGTCCGGCAACTCCCGCAGCACTCGGGCCAGTTCCGCACGGGCCCCGACACCCGGCCGAGGCCACTCCCCCTCCACCGCATGCTTGTGCACCTGCCAGCCGAAGCCCGGCAGATCCAGACTCACCCGCCGGTCGTACGCGTTGCCGCCGCTCGGCGCGGCCGGGTCGTCGACGCCGCCCGGCAGGACGAAGTGCACGGAGCGCAGGGACATGGGCACGATCTCGGCGTTCTTCAGGGCGGAGTGCTGTACCGGCACATAGGTCAGGCGCGCCCGGTCCACGGTCAGGTCGGTCACAGGTCACGCTCGTAACTCGCCCAGGCGACATGCGACTCGTGCAGCGTGACGGTGATGCCCGCGAGGCCCTTGGCGCCCTCGCCCAGGGCCCCCTTGTGCACGCGCTCGGCAAGGCGGTCGGCGATGACCTTGGCCAGGAACTCCGTGGAGGTGTTGATCCCGGCGAAGTCGGGTTCGTTGTCGAGGTTTCTGTAGTTCAACTCGGCGACGACGGCGCCGAGTTCCTGGGTGGCCAGCCCGATGTCGACGACGATGTTGTCCTCGTCCAGCTGCTCGCGCCGGAATGTGGCGTCCACCAGGAACGTCGCTCCGTGCAGGCGCTGCGCGGGTCCGAAGACCTCTCCGCGGAAGCTGTGGGCGATCATGATGTGATCGCGGACGGTGATGCTGAACAACGGACGACCCTCCAGGTGCGGCGCGTCTGACCCCGGCGGATCGTCGCCGGGGATGCCGTGTAGTACGGCTCTTCGCTTCCCCTTGTTCAGCCGCCTCTCACTCTTTTCTCAGGTCAGGCGCTCTTGCCGTACCTCACCCGGTGGCACAGGGCGGGGATCTCGCCGGAGGCGAGCCTCGGCATCACCTCCGGCAACTCCTCGAACGCGCTGTCCCCGGTGACGAGGGCGTCGAGTGCCGGGTCGGCGAGCAGGTCGAGGGCGAGGGCGAGCCGGTCGGCGTAACTCCGACTGGCCCGGCGGGCCGGGGAGACGGTGCCGACCTGGCTGCTGCGGATGACCAGCCGTCGGGAGTGGAAGGCCTCGCCGAGCGGGAGGCTGACCTGCCGGTCGCCGTACCAGCTCAGTTCGAGGACCGTGCCCTCGGCGGTGAGGAGCTCCAGCGACCGGGCGAGGCCCTGCTCGGTGGCGCTGGCGTGCACGACGAGGTCGCACTCCCCCAGCGCGTCCCCGGGCAGCGCGAAGCCGACGCCGAGCGCCTCGGCGGTCTTCGCCCGCGCCGGGTCGGCGTCGACCAACTGCACCCGCACGCCCGGGAACCGGGCCAGCAGGGCGGCCACCGAGCAGCCGACCATGCCGCCGCCGACCACCGCGATCCGGTCGCCGACCAGGGGAGCCGCGTCCCACAGCGCGTTCACGGCGGTCTCCACGGTCCCGGCGAGCACGGCCCGTTCGGCGGGCACGGACTCCGGTACGACGGTGACGGCGGCGGCCGGGACGACGTACCGCGTCTGGTGCGGGTAGAGGCAGAAGACCGTACGGCCGAGGAGGTGGGCCGGGCCCTCCTCGACCTCGCCGACGCTGAGGTAGCCGTATTTCACGGGTGCCGGGAACTCGCCCTCCTGGAAGGGGGCCCGCATGGCGGTGTGCTGGCCCTTGGGGACGCCGCCGCGGAAGACGAGGGTCTCGGTGCCGCGGCTGATCCCGGACCACAGCGCGCGGACCAGCACTTCGTCCTCGCCCGGGGCCGGAAGAGTGACCTCACGTATCTCACCTTCACCCGGACTGCTGACCCAGAACGCACGTGCGGTGCGCTTCATCGGCGTCCTCCTGAACGATCGGGAAGCTGTTCACGTACCGAGGTGTGCACAGGCCGCGCACAGTACGCGGCGTTGATCGACTCTGTCACACGGCCGGAGGATGTTCGGTGGCCCTGAACAACACTTACGACGCGAGGCTGGTCCAGCAGGAGACCGCGCTGGGCGCGGGCGTGCAGATCCTGTTGCTCGCGCTGCTCGGTTCGGCGATCGGCATGGGGCCGGCGGGCTGGCTGACCGGGATCGTCTTCGCCGTCGCGAGCTGGGCGGTGCTCTCCCGGGCCCTGCACCGGTCCCGGCTGCGCTCCTTCGGGCCGGCCAACCGGGTCACGCTGGGCCGTTCGATCCTGGTCGGCGCCGTGACGGCGCTGGTCGCGGACTCCTTCCAGAGTCCGCCGTCGCTCACCCTCCTGGTCGGGCTGACCGCGGTGGCGCTCATCCTCGACGGCGTGGACGGCAAGGTCGCCCGCCGCACCGGCACCTCGACCGCGCTGGGCGCGCGTTTCGACATGGAGGTCGACGCGTTCCTGATCCTGGTGCTCAGTGTGTACGTGGCGATGGCGCAGGGACCGTGGGTGCTGCTGATCGGCGGCATGCGCTACGCCTTCGTCGCCGCCGCCCGGGTGTGGCCGTGGCTGAACGCCCCGCTGCCGCCGAGCACGGCCCGCAAGACGGTGGCCGCGCTCCAGGGCGTGTTCCTGCTGCTGGCCGCCTCGGGCCTGCTGCCGTACGTGCTTGAGTTCGGCGTCGTCGCCACGGCGCTGGCGGCGCTGGTGTGGTCGTTCGGGCGGGACGTGCTGTGGCTGTGGCGGACGTCCAGGGTTCAGGCGGCCGCCGAGACGGAGGAGGACCTGGTCGCCGTCTGACGCGGCAGCAGCGCCACGGCCGCCAGCGGTACGGCGGCCAGGACCAGCCACGGCACGGCCGCCGGGAGCCCGCTGTCCAGCAGCATCCCGGTCATCGAACTGCCCACCAGCACGATCAGGCCGGACACCGAGGACAGCGCACCGGTGTAGAGGCCGAGCCGCCCCTCCTCGGCGAGATCCGGCACCCAGGCGCGGGCGACGGGCGCCACGAGCATCTGCCCGAGGGTGAGCAGCACAACGAATCCGGCCGCGGGCAGGAGCCCCGCCGTGCGGACGGCGGCGACGACCGCGAAACCAGCCGCGATGATCAGCAGCCCGGCCACCATGGACCGGCGCAGGCTGAGCCGCTCCCCCACCCAGCGGGTGACGGGCAGCTGGGCGGTCACCACCAGCAGCGAGGACAGCGCGAACAGCCAGGCCAGCGGCGCCTGCGAGCCGGCCGCGCGCTCCACCTCGGCGGGCAGGGCGAGATAGAGCTGGTTGTAGGCGAGCAGGTAGGCGCCGTACGCGCAGCACAGCGCGAGGAAGCGCCGGTTGCGCAGCATCGGGCCGATGCCGCCGCGGACCCGGACGCGCTGCCTGCCGGGGATGTGCTGCGGCAGCAGCCAGGCGTGTCCGGCGAGGACGAGTACGAAGATCCCGGCGCCGCCCAGGCACACCGTGCGGTAGTCGAACGAGAGCAGCAGCGCACCGAGCAGCGGTCCGAGGAACGCACCCGCTTGCCCCGCGACGGTGAAGAGTGACAGCACGCGCGTGCGTGAGCCGCCCTCCTGTTCGTGGACGACGGCCTGCCGGGCGACCTCGGACTCGACGGCGGGCGAGAACAGCGCGGCTGCGAACCCGATGAGGAGTACGGCGCCGATGACGGCCCAGGTCCGCTCGGCGAACCCGAGCCAGGCGAACCCGGCGATCCGCAGCACGCAGCCCGCGAGCACCACCGGCCGGATGCCGTATCGGTCGGCGAGCGCCCCGCCGACCACGAACAGCCCCTGCTGGCTGAAGGTCCGCAGCCCGAGCACGAAGCCGACGAGCCAGCCCGCCATGCCGATGGCCTGACCGAGGTGCTCGGCGAGGAAGGGCAGCACGGCGAAGAAGCCGATGTTGAAGGCGAGTTGGGTGAGGATCAGCAGGTGCAGCAGCGGCGACAGCCGGGGGCGGGCGGGCTCGGTGGCCGTCGGTCGGCCACCCGTTCCCTTGGTTTCGGCGGTCACTTGGGGCTCCGGGGTTCGGGACGCGGCAGAAGCCGGGTATGGACGGGCGCAACAGTCATCGGTCGGGCTCCGGCTCCCTTGGGTTCGGCGGTCACTCGGTGCTCCGGGGCTCGGGATGCGGCAAAAGCCGGGTATGGACGGGCGCAACAGTCATCGGTCGGTCACCGGCTCAGGGCTCGGGACGTGACAAAGGACGCGACGGTCATCGGCTCACCACCGGCTCCCGGATTTCGGCGGGCACTTCGGACTCCGGCGCGCGGGGTTCGGGGACGCGCCGCCGGGGCAGCCGTATGCCTCCGGCCGCGGTCACCGCCAGCGCACCGAGCAGGGCGAGGACGGTGGCGGGGGCGAGGACGGACCAGGGGGCGCGCTCGGCGTAGGGCTGGTTCTCGGCGAGCAGCAGGCCCCATTCGGGGGACGGCGGCTGGGCGCCGAGGCCGAGGAAGGCGAGTGAGGCGAGGGCAAGGGCGATGCCGGGCAGCCGCAGCAGGGCGTGGCGGGTGACGGGCGGCAGGACCGCGGGGAGCAGTTCGTGCCGGAGCAGGTGGCCGCGGCCGGCGCCCAGGGCGCGGGTGGCGGTGAGGTGGAGGGCGGCGCGTTCCTGCCGGAGCAGGGCCGAGGTGTGTGCCGCGAGGGGTGCCCAGGCGACGGTGGCCACGGCGAGCGCGGGCGTGGCGGTGCCGCTGCCGGCCACGGCCGTGACGAGGAGCGCGACGAGGACGGGCGGCAGGGCGGTGACGGTGTCCACGAGCGGCCCGGACAGCCGTGGCACGAGTCCGAGCAGTACGCCGGTGACCAGGGCGGCGGTGCCGATCGCGAGGGCGAGCAGCAGGGTGTCGAGGGCGCCGTGGGCGACCCGGGCGAGGACGTCGCGGCCGAGGGCGTCGGTGCCGAACGGGTGGGCCCAGGAGGGCGCTTGGAGGCGGGCGCCGGTGTCGAGGGCGAGCGGGGCGCGGGGCAGGCCGAGGACGACGACGCCGAGCAGGACACCGCCGTAGAGGAAGGGCTGGAGGCTGCGGGACGGTGGGGTGGGCCGGTGCAGGGAGGGCAGGGCGCCGTCGCGCAGCGCGGGGCCGGTGAGGACGCGGGTGCCGAGGTGGGCGAGTGCGGAGGCGGCCGCCGCGAGCAGGACGAGCAGGAGGGTGCCGGCCTGGAGGACGGGCAGGTCCTGGGCGAGGGCGGCCTGGAGAGTGGTACGGCCGAGGCCCGGGATGTCGAAGATCTGCTCGACCGCGACCGCGCCTCCGGTGATGCCGACCACGAACAGGCCGGTGTTGGGCAGGAGTCCGGGCAGGCTGCGGCGCAGCGCCTGGCGGGCGATCCGCCGGCCGGGCAGTCCGCGGGCGGCGGCGGCCAGCGCCCAGGGTTCGGCGAAGGCGCCGGGCAGCAGGTCGTCGAGGAGCCGCCCGAGGACCGCGCCGGCGGGCAGGCCGAGGGCGAGCGCGGGCAGCACCGTCCACTGCGGGCCGTACCAGCCGAGGGCGGGCAGCCAGCCGAGCTGGACGCCTACGACGGTGGCGAGGACGGTGGCAGTGAGGAACTCGGGGAGTGCGGCGAGGACCGCGGAGCCGGTCCCGGCGCGCCGCCGCAGGGCACCATGGCGCAGGGTGCGGGCGCAGATCAGCGCGGCGGTGCCGACGGCGACCACGAGGGCCACCGCCATCAGCAGCAGGGATACGCCTAGGGCCTGGAACACATCGGGCGCGACCTCGCCGCCGGAGAGCCACGACCGCCCGAAGTCCCCGTGCCACAGCCCGCCCACCCACTGCCCGAGCAGATGGAACGGGCCCGCGTCCAGGCCGAGTTGGGCGCGGACGTCGGCGAGCGCCTCGGGCGTGGGGTCGCGGTCCGCGGAGCGCGCCTTGAGCACGGTGAGCGCCGGGTCGGTGTGCGAGACCCAGGGCAGCACACCGATGGCGCACACCAGGGCGACCGCGATCGCCGCACGCCACAGCAGCGCGCCTGCCTGCCGCCGCATACGTCAGCGCCGGGTGCCGATGCCGACGAGGGTGCGCTCGTACGGGTCGAGGAGCGCGCCGCGCACGGAGGCGCCGACGCCGGTGATGATGCGCTGGTGGACCAGCGGGACGACCGCGTCGGTGCCCAGGATCCGCGCCTCGGCCGCCATCGCCGCGTCCTGCCGCTGCGCGGTGTCGACGGCGTCCTCGGCCTCGGCCACGGCCCGGTCGACGTCCTGTTCGCACAGTTGGGCGATGTTGTAGCCGCCGTCGCAGGTGTAGTCGCTGGCCAGCACGGAGACGGGGTCGCCGGTGTCGACGAGGGTGTTGCGGGCGAGGACGAACGCGTCGAACTTCCCCTCCAGCGCGTCGCTCTCCAGCCGCGCGTACTCGCGCACTTCCAGGCTGACGTCGAACCCGGCCTTCTCCAGCTGCTGTTTGAGCACCTGGGCGACCTCGGGCAGCTCGGGCCGGTTGTCGTAGGTGGCCAGGGTGATCGTCGTACCGTCCGGGTCCGCCGCCTTCGCGCGCCCGACCGGCGCGCTCCGCCTGCCTTCGGCCCAGGTGACGGCGGGGCCGTAGATGCCGGTGCCGGCGTCCGCGTACCCCTCGTAGACGTCCTTCGCGAGCACGGAGGTGTCGACAGCCTGGCGTGCGGCGGCCCGCAGTCCGGCGTCCTCGAACGCACCGGACTCGGTGTTGAGCAGCAGGCTGGTGGTGCGGGTGGTGGCGGTCGCCTTGCGCAGGGCCTTGTCGAAGGTGGCGGCCTGGGCGACGGGTACCGCCTCGGCGAGGTCGATCTGGTCGGTGCGCAGTGCGTTGGCGCGGGCGGTGCCGTCGGCGATGAACTTCACGTCGATGCCGGGGGCCTGGGCGCGGCCGCCCCAGTAGTCGTCGTAGCGGTCGAGAGTGGCGGCGGTGGCGCCCAGGACCTTGGTGAGCTCGAAGGGGCCGGTGGCGGTGCCGACCGGGTCGACGCGGCCGCCGTTGCCGTACGCCTTGCCGGAGAAGACAGCGAGGGAAGGGCTGGACAGGCGCAGCGGCAGCACCGGGTCGGGTTCGTCGGTGGTGATCGTCACGTCGGCGTCCCCGGCGGCCTTCGCCGTCAGGCCGACTCCGGCCAGGGCGGCGGGTGCGGGCTCGGCCTCGGTGGCGTGGGTGAGGGAGGTGACGACCGCGGCCGGGGTGACGGCGGTGCCGTTCTGGAAGGTGGCCTCGCGCAGGGTGAAGACCCAGGTGCGGTCGTTCTCCCGGCGCCAGGAGGAGGCGAGCGCGGGGGCGGCGGCGCCGTTGGCGTCCAGGGCGGTCAGGCCCTCGGTGACCCCGAGACGGCTGAGGATGGTGGCGTCGGCGCCGTACGGCGAGAGGTTCTCGGCGGGCGGGAAGGCCAGCGCGACCCGCAGCCGGGCAGCGGCCTCGGCGTCGTCGGAGGAAGTGCCGCCGGAGGAGGCGAAGCAGGCGGTCAGCGCGGGAGCGAGCAGAAGGGCGAGGAGGAAACGGGTTCGGCGCACGATCGGTCTATCGCCCTGTCGGTATCTCGAAGTGGACAACAGCCTGACCGTCGGCGTCCTCGCGCTCGTCGTGCACGACCTTGCCGATCGACCGCCAGAACGCCTCCGCGCCCGGCACGGAAGGGTCCGTGTGCAGATACACGGCCCGGTAACCGCCGTCGGCCTCCGCGAACGCCAGCAGCTCGGCCACCAGCCGCCGGGCGAGCCCGCGCCTGCGGTGCTCGGGCCGGACGTAGACGCGCCGCAGCTGTGCGGTCTCACCGGAGGGGTAGCGCTCGGCGAGCTCCCGCGGGTTCGGCGGGTGGGCCGGGCCGCGGGAGTCGAGGGCGGCGGTGGCGGCGATCTCACCGTGCGGGTCGACGGCCACGAGGAGGGTGTGGCGGTCGGAGGCGAGGTAGGCGGCCGCGGGGTCGATGATGTCCTGGTGCCAGCGAGGTACATAGCCGCTGCCGAAGTCGCGGTAGACGGTGTCGAGCATCACGGCCCGGGCAGCGTCCAGATCGTCGGGGCTCGCCGCCCTGATGCTGTAGTCATGCACTTGCACATCATATGCATTAAGCGGAATCACTTGATCACCGGACTGGCGAACGGGCCGACCACCAGGCGATTTGACAGTGATCGACAACGCGCCTACAACGTACCGACATGACATCCGTTTTCAAAAACGCCTTACGTTCGGCAAAGGCGGGACGCTGATGCGCATCGCCTTCGTCGGCAAGGGCGGCAGCGGCAAGACCACCCTGTCGGCGCTCTTCTCCCGCCACCTGGCCCGCTCCGGCGCCCCGGTGCTCGCCGTTGACGGGGACATCAACCAGCACCTGGCCGAGACACTGGGCCACGACGGCCCACCACTCGACACCCCTCCCCTCGGCGCCCATCTCGCCGAGATCAAGGACTTCCTGCGCGGCACCAACCCGCGCATCGCCTCCCACGAGGCCATGATCAAGACCACCCCGCCGGGCCGGGGCTCCCGTCTGCTGCGCCTCCTCGGCGACGACGAGCTGCACACCCGGCACGTCCGGCGCGTGGGCGACGTGCCGCTGATGGTGACGGGCGAGTTCGACGAGAGCGACCTCGGGGTGGCCTGCTACCACTCCAAGCTCGGCGCGGTCGAGCTCTACCTCAGTCATCTGGTGGACGGCCCCGGCGAATACGTCGTGGTCGACATGACAGCGGGCGCGGACGCGTTCGCGTCGGGTCTGTTCGCCCGCTTCGACATGACGTTCCTGGTCGCGGAACCCACCCGCAAGGGCGTCTCCGTCTACCGCCAGTACCGCGACCACGCCCGGGAGTTCGGGATCCGGATCGCCGTGATCGGAAACAAGGTGACCGGCGAGGACGATCTGCTCTTCCTCAAGCAGGAGGTCGGGGACGACCTCCTGACCCACCTCGTCCACTCGTCCTGGGTCCGCGCCGCCGAACAGGGCCGACAACAGGGCGAGTTGGAGCAGGAGAACCGCCACGCCCTGAACGTCCTGCGCGAGGCGGTCGACGCCCACCCCCGTGACTGGGCGAAGCTCCACCGGCACACGGTCGAGTTCCACCTGCGCAACGCCCGGGCCTGGGCGGGCGAGGACCTGGCGTCCCAGGTCGACCCGGACTTCGTACCGGGCCCCGCATCACTGATCTGACACCTTTTCACCCCCCACCGCACAGACAGGAACAGCACCTTCATGTCTCTCGACGTCTCCCCGAAGCTCCTCGCCGAAGCCGAGCAGGGCGCCATCCGCGAGGAGGACTTCGTGGACACCGTCCGCACGTCCCTCCCCTACGCCTACGACCTCATCGCCTCCCTCGCCGCCGAACTGAACGACGGCAAGGCCGAGTTCACCGACAACCAGACCCCTC
The DNA here is from genome assembly GCF_040686775.1 of Streptomyces sp. NPDC079141. Taxonomy (NCBI): domain Bacteria; kingdom Bacillati; phylum Actinomycetota; class Actinomycetes; order Kitasatosporales; family Streptomycetaceae; genus Streptomyces; species Streptomyces sp. NPDC079141. The sequence goes on from NZ_JBFBLP010000007.1 coordinate 269,617, forward strand.
CCCCGTCCGAGCAGGAGCGCGGCCAGCTACTGCGCGCCCTGGCCAGCGACGCGATCCGCGGCAGCCTGGAACGCCACTTCGGCATCACCCTGGCCTTCCAGAACTGCCACCGCGTGGCCGCCTTCCGCCCAGGCGCCCAAAGCAGCGACACCTACACGAAGTTCACGTCGGTACGCTCACAGGTGCTGAACCAGTCACCGGAGTTCCGGGACTGCTGACCCGTCGCGCGCGCCTCTCTGCCTGCGCGCGGATCGACGCGTCCGCGATGTCGGTGTCGGCAGTGAGCAGGAACATGTTGATCCAATCGGCCTCGACGAGCTGTGCCGTTCAGCGGGGGCGAGGCCGAGGACGACGTCGATCTCGGCCACGGCTATCGGCCCCTCGCCCTACCCCGCACAGAGGTCCGCCGCCGCCCGCTGGGCCGTGAAGCCTGCGTCATCGACGCACCGGTCGCCGCGCCGTGAGCGTTGCGCTGGAATGACGGGCTCGCACTTGGCCCCATAGTCCACGATGCGTGGGAATTCTCATCGTTCGGCCAACGAAGCCTGCGCTCACGAGACGCTCAACCGCCGAGATGCCACTCGAACGCGCCCCTACCCTCCGCCCAGCGCCGAAATGCCGTCAGGCGTGAACCTCTGGGACATACAGAGGGATGGACAGCGGGCTGACCCTCCGTCACTATCGGTTACGCACACTGCATTTGACGGATCAACTTGCATACGGCATGCCCCGAATAGGGACTACCGGGGCGCACCCAATCCGGGGGACTCATGCCTGAGGACGCGTATGGCTGGTTACGCGACGCCGTGTCGGATTTCGGCCGACAGTGCCGTCAGAAGCTTGCTGGCGGAGGCGGCCCAGAATCGTCCATACGTTCCCCTGTTGAAGTGCTACTCAGGGCCGTGGGCGAACGTCATCAGTTTCGAGAAGTGTCGTGGCACGACGAATATCGCATCCCCGAGCTGGGCGTTCGCCCTGACTACGCCGTTCGGTCCGGGCACGACATCACCGGGTACATCGAACTCAAGAAGCCCGGACTGTCGGTGGACCCGGAAACCTTCTCGAAGCACAACCGCGAGCAGTGGGAGAAGCTCCGAGACCTGCCCAACCTCCTGTATTCCAACGGTACCGAGTGGCGTCTCTTCCGCCACGGCGATCAGCTCGGCGAGACCGTCTTCTTCCACGGAGCACTCAAAAGCGCCGGCGAGAAGCTGTCCCCCGTCGACCCGGCCGCGTTTGACGCACTGCTGAAACAGTTCCTGCGCTGGACACCGCCGAAGATCACCCAAGTGTCCCGTCTCGTCCACCACATCGCGCCGCTGTGCCGACTATTGCGCTCCACCGTCCTGGAGCAACTGGACTTCGAGGCACGCTCGTCAGCTCCCGACGACGACATGCGCGCCCGACCGTTCACCGGCCTCAAGAACGACTGGAGGCGATTACTCTTCCCCACCGCCGACGACGCCACGTTCGCCGACGGATACGCGCAGACGATCACCTTCGCACTCCTGCTGGCGCGCACCGAGGGCATCCCGCTCGAACCGAACTCCTTCCACGAAATCGGCCGCCTGCTCGACGCCGACCACGCGCTGATGGGCAAGGCTCTCCAACTGCTCACGGACAACGTCAACGAACGCTTCACCGTCACACTGGACCTGCTGACCCGGACCATCGCCGAAGTGCAGTGGGACGTCATCCGAGCCGGGAACCGGGACGCGTACCTCCACCTCTACGAGCACTTCCTCACTGTCTACGATCCGGCGCTGCGGCAGCAGAGCGGCTCGTACTACACGCCGCTCGAAGTCGTGGAGGAGATGGTCCGCCTCACCGAGGCGGTCGTACGGACCCGGCTCGGCCAGGAGGAGGGCTTCGGCGCGGACGAGGTGAAGATCGTCGATCCCGCCATGGGAACGGGCACCTTCCTCCACACCATCATCGAGCGGGTGGCCGAACAGGCGACGGATCGCCACGGCCCGGCCATGGCCCGCGACGCCATCTCCCGGCTGGCCTCGCGGCTGTTCGGCTTCGAACTCCAGACGGGCCCCTTCGCGGTCGCCGAACTCCGTGCCTCCGACATGCTCAAGCGGTACGGCGCGCCGCTGCCGCGGAACGGGCTGAGCTTCTTCGTCACGGACACCCTGGACAACCCCTTCGTGGAGGAGGAGCACCTGGCCTCCACCTACGGAGCCCTCTCCGACTCCCGCAAGCGCGCCAACCAGATAAAGGCCCGCACTCCGGTCACCGCCGTCGTCACCAACCCGCCCTACGACGACAAGGCGGAAGGTCGGGGCGGCTGGGTGGAGAAGCGTCCTGCGGGCACGGAACCGCCGGTGCTCGATGCGTTCCGCTACCCGGACAACGGACGTCACGAGCACATCCTCAAGAACATGTACGTGTACTTCTGGCGCTGGGCTACCTGGAAGGTCTTCGATGCTCATCCGGAGGACCAGCACGGCGTAGTCTGCCTCGTCACCCCGTCAGGCTGGGCAACCGGGCCCGGTGGCCGTGGGATGCGCGACTATCTTCGCCGTACCTGCGACGAGGGATGGATCATCAATCTCTCGCCCGAGGGACAGCGGGCGCCGGTCCCCAGCCGGGTCTTCCCCGGAGTCGCACAACCGCTCGCGATCCACATCTTCGTCCGCCGGGCAGACACGGTACGTGGGCCCCAGCATCGGGCCCATGTCCACTACCGGGAAGTGACCGGCCGACGTGCGGACAAATTCCGTCAGCTCAAGGGCATCTGCCTCGATGACGACGGTTGGCGGGACACCCACGCGGAAGGCCCTCGTCCTTTCACGCCAGCCACTCGCTCGGGCTGGGAGGAGTTCCCCGAACTCGGCGACTTGTTCCCCTGGAGCAGCCTCGGCATTACATCGAACCGCTCCTGGGTCAGCTCCCCTTCAGCCGAGACTCTGCGCCGCAGATGGGCCCGGCTGATCCGAGAAACCGACCGTGCGGAGAAGGGCAGCCTGTTCAAGGAAACCCGCGACCGGACGCTGGCAAACAGCAGGCAACCGCTACCCGGGCAGTCGGGCTCCCTGCTTTCCATCAGCCAGGAGACCGTCACCACACCGGCACTCATACGCGTCGGGCTGCGTAGTTTCGATCGCCAGTACCTCATCGCAGACAATCGCGTGCTCGACTACCCCAGGCCCAACCTGTGGGCCTCCCTTCAACCCGGCCAGATCTTTCTCAACCAGCAGTCGTCCCATGCCATCGACTCGGGTGCCGCCTTGGTCGCGACCCACCTGCTCCCCGATACCCACCACTTCAACGGCCGCGGCGGCCGAGTCCTGCCGATCCTCCATCCTGATGGCTCTGCCAACACCCCCTCCGGCCTGCTGCCCTATCTCGCGCACGTCCTGGGAATAGAGCGCGTCATCGTGGCAGATCTGGCTGCCTACACGATCGCCCTGGCCGGCCACAGGGCCTTCACCGAGTGCTTCACCGAAGAACTCCTCACTCCTGGTGTACGCATCCCCCTCACCCGGGAACGGGACCTGTGGGAAAAGGGCGTCGGCCTCGGACGCGAAGTCCTGTGGGCCTCCACTTACGGCGAGCGCTGCGCTGACCCGTCAGCGGGGCGCCCTCCCATGAACGTGGGGTTCGTCTCCGGTGAACCCGGTCAGGTGAAGTACCTGAGCCACATCGGCGACGGGCTGCCCGACCGCATGCGTTACGACGCCGAGGCCCAAACCCTTCACATGGGTGCGGCACGCTTCGCTCCGGTACCACAGGTCGTCTGGCAATTCGACGTCGGCGGCATGGGCGTCCTCAACAAGTGGTTCGGCTACCGCAAGGCGTCCCCCACCAGCAAGAAGACCAGCCCGCTGGACGACATCCACGTCGACAGCTGGCCGCATGAGTGGACGACCGAGCTGATCGAACTGCTCTCCGTCCTGCGCCGCCTCACCGACCTGGCGCCCGTACAGAGCGAGTTGCTCACCGACATCCTGAGCGGCAGCGTCGTGACCGTCACGGACCTGGCCACCGCCGGTGTTCTTCCGATCGCTCCCGGAGCACGGAAGGCCCGACATCGTGACGAAGGCACTTTGTTCAGCACCGGCACCGACAGCGGCTGATTCGCCTCAGTCGGTGTCGGCCACCTCGGCAAGCGCCTCGGCAAACGAGGCACTCCCCTGTGCCAATCGACGCACCGCGCGGCAGAATCTCGGGTCCAGGTTGTCCGCCGCTTCGGCGAGCAGCGCCACGGCGGCCAGCCGCTCCTCGGCTGCCTCGTATGCGGCCCGGTAGTGGACCGCCGCCCCCAGACGGGTCATCGCGAGCGAACCCTGCTCCTGGGAAACAAGTCCGAGGAAGATCAACTCTGACACGTCGAGCTCGGGATCTTCCCAGTCCAATCCCCTTGCGCTCCATTCCAGTTGCGCGTCCTCCCGCGTCGTGGGATCAGGCAGGGAACTGAGCACCGTCTCGGCCAGAAGCCGGTACTGGGAACTGCTGAGCTCGAAGTGCGGCAGCGGCATGACGTCATGCCTAGCACACAGCTCGGACAAGACTCACCGCGTGGATTCATGGGCGCCGAGGTGCGAGTGCAGAACTTGAGTCCCGGGTCATTGCTTCGGGATTGGTTGGGACGAGGACATATCCGAAACAGCTCCGCGTGAACTGCAACCGTTCGGTGGAACACTGGCTGGCCCACAGCACCGACGAGGACCTCGCCTCGGACAGGGGCTTGCTCGGACTGGACCGGTGGCGGACACCGAGTTTGCTCGCCGCCCTCGACGAATGCAGCCGCGCGGCTCGCCCCATTAGCGCCAGGCCCCTCCGGCGGCGACCCACAAGTCGGCCTGGGCCTAAGGTCCGCCGTAGCGTGCGTCTCCGCTTCGATGACATCACCATCACGCGCGACATCGGCCGCGTCATCAATACCCTGCACCTCAACGGTGGCACCCTCTCGATCTCAGCCGTGGTGGCTTCGTGCTGACCAGCCGCGCACGGACCCGGATCCCACCGCGATGGCCGAAAGATCTGCTGCACGCACTGGCTGCAGGTTTCGGACTTTCGTCCACGTGGTCCCACGACAGCCTCCTGCCGGAAACAACTCGGAACCCGAACAATTTCGCATCGCCGCAGCGGCGCTCCTCAAAGTGGGCGCAAGCGCCTACCGCGCCACGCACGAGATTCTCAGCTGGTCCACCGCCCTCCTCGTCGGCCGCCCCTTCGAAGAGCTGGCCGACGACGCGCGCAACGAGACGCTTCTCGGCTATCGCTCGACCCTGCACGGCGACGGCCCCGAACTGCACGCTGCGGCCACGGAGGAGGCGGAACTCGACGCGCTCGTCCATCGGGTGCGGGGTTGGTTGGACAGCGGGATCGCCCCTGGGGAAATCGGGATCAGCGCCCGGTTCAACAAGGTGTGCGACCAGGCCGTGACGCGTTTGCGGGCTGCTGGGCTGCCCGCGGTTCGACTGCGCCCCGACGCTCCGGAAGGCGCTGACGCCGTGCGCATCGGCACCATGCACTCGTTCAAAGGCCTTGAGTTTCGTTGCGTGGCCGTGATCGGCGTCCACGACGCGGCGCTGCCCAATCCGAGTGCCCTCACACCGAATGACCCGTCGATGCGCAGAGCGCCCTTCTGCTGTACGCGATCGCTCCGCCGAGCCTCATGTACTACCATGTAGTACATGGAGACCACCGCCCGCGAGTTCAACCAGAACGCCTCAAAGATCCTTGCCGCAGCAGAACGCGGCGAACGCATCACGGTGACCAAGAACGGACGGCCGGTCGCCATACTCTCCCCGGCGGGTGACCAAGGCACCCCTGTTTCCGCTTACCCGACCGACCCAATGGGCGAGGACGACGAAGCCCCCGTGTTTCACAGCGGATCCCCCCTCGACTGGTCGGCGGGCCGCCGTGACTACCTGGAAGGGTTCGGCGCGTGACCGTACTGATCGCGGACACATCGGGCCTGTACGCGTACTACGACGGAAGCGACGCGCAGCACAAGGCGTGCCGCGCGGGGGTGGCCTCCGCCGCTCATCTCGTGGTGACGCCCTTGGTGCTGGCCGAACTCGACTATCTGCTGACCACTAGAATCGGGCCGGAAGCCGCTCAGGGGGCACTGGCCCACATCCGCGACCGCGTCGCCGTACGCCGGTACGCGGTGCCCGAGATCGAGCCGCATCTGTCGACCGCATTGGTCACCATGCGCAGGTATCCGCAGATCGGGCTCACGGATGCCATGAACGTGGTCATGGCATCCGAGTACCACACCGACTCGGTCCTGACCCTGGATCACCGCCACTTCCGGATGGTTCGCCCTCTGACCGGACACCCCGCGTTCCGTCTTCTGCCGGACGATCTCTGACGGACCGGCCCCAGGGGGCCTGTCCCGCCGTGGGCACAGCTCTCCTCAGGCGCGATCCCCCGAGCCCAAGAACGACACCACGGCCGTCACGAACCGCTCGGGGTCGTCCAGCCACGGAAAGTGCGCTGCGCCGGGCTGGACGACCAGGTGGGCGTGCGGGAACAGCCCCGCGTACTCGGCCATGGCGGGATGCGGGGCCGCTACGTCCACCTCACCGGCCAGCACGAGTACCGGCGCCGCGAAGACGGTGAGCGCCGTGCGCGTGGTGTCCGGGGTGAACGCTCCTTCGGAGCCGTAGACCGGCGCCGCCGCGTCGTTGCGCTGCTCGTCCTCGGCCGCGCGCACCGCCCGGGCCTCGTCGTCCCAGCGGGCGAACCAGAAGGGGGCCACGGCCTGCCAGGCGTCGGGCGTCGGGCGGCCCTCGGTGATCGACTCCAGGGCCGCGTAGGCGGGCCCGAACCACGTCTCGTTCCGGCGCAGTCGGGCCGTACGCAGGCGGTCCTCGGCGGTGACGTCGATGCCGACGGCGTAGACGCTCGGCGTGATCAGGGCGAGGCGGGCGACTCGGTCGGGGTGGCGGGAGGTGTAGAGAGCGGCCAGGTTGGCGCCCGCGCTGTGGGCGAGGAGCTCTACGCGGTCCAGGCCCAGTTCCTTCCGCAGCGCCTCGACGTCGTCCACCTGGCGGTCGCAGCGGTACGTCGTCGGATCCTCGGGGGTCGCCGAGTCGCCCGTACCCCTGAGGTCGAGGCGGATCAGGGTGCGGTGGGCGTTCAGACCGCCCAGGTCGCCGAGGTAGGCCGAGGCCTGCATCGGGCCGCCGGGGAAGCAGACCAGGGGCGGGCCGTCGCCGGTGACGTGGTAGGCGAGCGGGGTGCCGTCGTGGGCGGTGAAGGTGGGCATGGTCGTGAGGCTTTCAGCGGGGTCGACGCGCGGCAACGGATTAAGTGCCGGCGCGTTCCGTTCGACGTACGCGGGAAGGGCCGGGCGGTCGACCGCCCGGTCCTTCCCGCTGCCGACGCTGTCCGCGCCGCTCAGCTCGGCGACTCCGCGCCCTTGCGGGCGTAGTGCCACCAGGTGATCGCGACGCAAGTGGCGTAGAAGATCACGAAGCCCCACATCGCGCTGGTGACGGCGAAGTTCGCGAACAGGGCCGGGATGAAGAAGAAGCCGTACGCGGCGATCGCGGCGGTGAAGCCGGTGACGGCGCCGGCCTCCATCTCGGTCTGCTTCAGCGCCTTGGTGTATTCGGGGGTGCCCTCGGTCAGGCCCTTGAGGTGCTGGTTGCGGAAGATCACCGGGATCTGGCGGAAGGTCGATCCGTTGCCGATGCCGGAGAAGAAGAACGCGGCCAGGAAGCAGAGGAAGAACCCGGCGAAGTTGCCGCCGTCGCCGCCGCCGCCGGGCAGGAAGTTGATCACGCCGATGATCGAGGCCGCCATGCCCACGAAGGACAGGATCGTGACGCGGGCGCCGCCCAGCTTGTCGGCGATCCAGCCGCCCGCCCAGCGGGCCAGGGCGCCGAGGGCCGGGCCCATCCAGGCGTAGGTGGCGACGGAGTACGCCGGGAACGTGGTCTTGATCAGCATCGGCAGGGCGGCCGCGAAGCCGATGAAGGAGCCGAAGGTGCCGACGTACAGCCAGGTCATCAGCCAGGTGTGCTTGCGACGGAAGATGATCTTCTGCTGGCGGAAGGAGGTGGAGGCCGTCCTGAGGTTGTTCTGGCCGCGCCAGGCGATGGCCGCCAGGATCACCAGGACCGGGACCCAGACGAAGGCCGCGTTCTGGAGGTAGACCGTCTCGCCGGTCTTCGTGTTCGCCCGGCCCGAGCCGATCGCGATGACCGAGCTGGTGATGACGATCGGGGTGAGCAGCTGGACGACGGAGACACCCAGGTTGCCGAGGCCGCCGTTGATGCCGGTGGCGTTGCCCTTCTCGCGCTTGGGGAAGAAGAAGCCGATGTTGGCGAGCGAGGAGGAGAAGTTCGCTCCGCCGATGCCGCACAGGGCCGCGATCGCCGCCATCTCGGTGAAGGAGGTGGAAGTGTCCTGGATCGCGTAGCCCAGCCAGATCAGCGGCACGATCAGCACGAGCGTGGACAGCGAGGTGAAGGTGCGCTGGCCGATCCTCGGCCCGAGGAAGGTGTAGAGGATCCGGGCCGTACCGCCCGTCAGACCCGGGATCGCGGTCAGCCAGAACAGCTGCGAGGTAGTGAAGGCGAAACCCACGTCCGCGAGGTTGGTGGCGGTGACACTCCACACCTGCCAGACGACGAAGGCCACGAGGAGGGCGGGGACGGCGATCCACAGGTTGCGCTGGGCGACGCGCTTGCCCACGGAGTTCCAGAAGAGCTCGTTCTCGGGCTCCCAGTCGGTGATGTCCCGGCCGGGCCGGTACTGGGCGAGGTCGTACGACCGCCCCGCGACCGCGGTCGTCGCTTCTTGTACGGCAGGCATGACGGTTCCCGGTGGTGAGGAGGAGGCCTGTCCTTGCAGGTCCTTGCCTCTTCAGGCTCCGCCCGGGAGAAGGGCGAGGTCAGAGCCCTTGGTTGGCTCTTCGGGCGGACGTTGGTCCCGTGGGGTGGTGGACTTTGGGTCGGCTGCGGCCCGTTCCGCTGCCGACGCGCCTCAGTGCGCGTGCCCGGTGTGGTCCGCCGTACCGCCCGCGTGGACCGTGAAGGCTGCCGTCCGCACCTCGCCCTCGTGCTGGAAATCCAGGAACAGTCGATAGGCGCCGGCGGTGGGCGCGGTGGCCGTGAAGGAGACCTCGGGGCCGGGCAAGGTCCTGCCGTCGCCGGGTTCGCCGTTGGGGTGGACGTGCAGGTAGGCGAGGTCGCCGAAGCGCAGGGCGACGAGGTGGCCGTAAGCACCCAGGTACGGCTCAAGGTCCAGGACCGGCTTGCCGTCCTTGGCCACCGTCAGCGTCAGCTCGCTGGGCCGGCCTGCGGTCAGACTCCCGTCGAGCCGCACCTCGTAACCGTCCACCCTGGCCGTGGTGTTGTGCTCCGGCAGGGCGGCGAGTTCGGGCGCTCCCGAGGCCGAGAGGTCCGCGCCGAGGATGAGCGCCTCGCCTCCCTCGGGACTGAAGTCGGCGAAGACACGGTAGCCGCCGGCCTTGGGGAGGTGCACGGGGGTGGACCAGGTGCCGCCGGCGGCCCGGGTGGGGTGCAGATGGCGGTAAACGGTCAGGTCGCGGGAGGCGAGGATGAGGTGCAGTTCCTTGCCGTGTGCGCGCTGGTACGCGGTGACGTTACGGCCGGTGCTGTCCTCGACAACGGCGAAGCGCAGCTCGCTCTTCTCGTCGGCTTCAAGGCGTGTGGTCTGCAGGGCGAGGGTGTAGCCGCCCTGTGAGATCTCCAGGCCTGCCGGCGCGTGGTGGTGACCGGCGCCTTCGTGTCCCTTGTGTCCCGCGTGTCCCTCGTGACCGGCGTTCATGACTCGCTCCTCTTCTTCATGCCGCTCGTCGGTGCGGTGCGGCGATGCACATCAACATACCCCCTGGGGGTATCAAGTCAAGAGAGATCTTCCCTTGCGTCGAATACGGGAGGGGGGTATACATGGAGTCGTCGCAGATACCCCCCAGGGGTATTGATGGCACCGAATCGCGGAGAAGTGGAGATCCCCATGTCGAACAGCCACACCAGCGCCCAGATCAAGACCACCTACAAGGTCGAGGGCGTCGGCAGCGCCCACTGCCAGGCCATCGTCGCGAAGGCCGTCGGCGGCCTGGACGGGATCAGCACGGTCGACGTCGAGATCGGCACCGGGCTGGTCACGGTGACGACCGCCGCCGAACCCGACGAGGCGCTCGACGCACTGATCGCCGAGACCGTCGACGACGCGGGCTACGACTACTCCGGCCGCCTGGCCGCCTGACAGGAGGCCGTCATGGCCGGACACCACACCGAACGGGCCGACATCGTCCGAAGGCTGCGCCGCATCGAGGGCCAGGTGCGAGGACTGCAGCGGATGGTCGAGGAGGACACCTACTGCATCGACGTCCTCACCCAGGTCGCCGCCACCACCGCCGCGCTCCAGTCGTGCGCCCTGGTTCTCGTCGAGGAGCACCTCAACGGCTGTGTGTCGGAGGCCCTCGTCGAGGGCGGCGAACACGCACGAACCAAGGTCAGCGAGGCATCGCAGGCCATCGCCCGGCTCGTACGGGCCTGATCACCGGGTCAGGCGGCGCCGGCGGCTCCTGATCAGCAGGTCAGGAGTCGTCGGCGTCGTCGGACTTCCCGGCAGCGGCGGGGAAGAGTCGCTGCACCGCGGTGACGACGGCTGCGCGGCGGGCTGCCGGGGAGGGGTCACGGACCTGGTCGGCGGCCGCCTCGACGAGGTCGAGCTGCCCGGCCCAGGCCATGGCGATCTGGTTGACGAAGACGAGGATGTCGATGGGGTCCCAGGTGGGATCCAGATGGCCGGCCTCCTGCGCCTTGCGCACCTGCTCGGCCTTGTGCCGCACAGTTTCGCGGGTGGCGTCGTCGGCGTCGGTACCCGCGAATTCCAGCCGGCCCCAGCTCATGAGCCGGTAGCGGTCGGGGTGACGCTGGAAGTAGTCGTGGACCCGCCCCGCGTACTCGGGCAGATCGGCGGTGTCCAGACGGGTCGCCTCGGCCACCGCGGCCAGCTCCTCCCCGGCGACGAACCGGTAGAGGGCCTCCTTGCTGCGGAAGTAGACGTAGAGGCGTTCCTTGCTGGTCTTCGCGGCCTTGGCGATCCGGTCGATCCGCGCGCCCGCGATCCCGTACCGGGAGAACTCCGCCCGCGCCGCGGCGACGATGCGATCACGGGTGGAGTCTGCGCCGGTCGAGGAAGCCATGCCCTCAGATTACCTGGCCGAACTGTCCGGTTTGGCCATGCCCCGGAGCCGGGCGGCCGTAGCGGGGCCTGCGGATCGGCCGCGGGCCGGTGATGCGGCGGGGGCCCGAGTGCCGACGAAACGCGGTCTGTGTCCGAGACCGACACACCATTTGGTCACACGCCCTCCACCAGCAGATATGGCTGGAGGTCGGCTAAATGATCGCCCGAACGAAGTCACGTGGCACACCCCCGGCCACCGCCTTCGAGCAACGATTCACGCTCCACGCCGTGACAGTGATCATGACGGCAGTTGTCGGTCTCGCCTTCCTCTTCGGGTTCGGCAATGTCTGGGCGCTGGCACGACACCTCGGCGTGAATGGCGGCCGACGAAGAGATCCAGGCATACGTGCTGCCCGCCGGCGTGGTCAGCCTTCTGCTCCGCGAGATCGGCGCCCGCCGCCCCGGCCTGATCACCACCACCGGTCTCGGCACCTTCGCCGACCCACGCCACGGCGGCGGCCGCGCCAACAAGAGCGCCACCGAACCGCTCGTCGAGCTCCTCGATCTCGACGGCACGGCACCACTCACTTGCGCTACAAACCCTTCCCCGTGCACGCCGCGTTCGTGCGTGGCACCGCCGTCGACCCGCACGGCAACATCACACTGCGCGAGGAGGCCGCCCAGCTCGACGCGCTCGCCGTGGCGCAGGCCGCCCGTGCCTGCGGCGGCGTCGTCCTGGCTCAGGTCCGCGAGCGCCTCCCCGACCCCCTCCCACCCGGCGACGTCCACATCCCGCGACACCTCGTCGACACGGTCACCCTCTGCCCAGACCAGCAGCAGACATATCTGGGCGGATACGACCCGGCGCTGTACGGCCGCACCCCCGTCGCCGCCGAGCCGGAACCCACCCCGCCCACCTGCCCGATCCGCCGCCTCATCGCTCGTCGCGCCGCACTTGAGGTGCAGCCCGGCCAGCTCATCAACCTCGGCTTCGGAGTCTCCAGTGAGGTCGCCGACGCCCTCGCCGAACAGCGCCGCACCGGCGAGATCACCTTCAGCGTCGAGCAGGGACACACCGGCGGCATGCCGCTGACCGGCGCCATGTTCGGCACCTGCCGAGGCCAGGAGGTGACGCTGTCTTCCCCCAGCCAGTTCGACCTGTATGCCGCCGGGATCCTCGACGCCGCCTTCCTCGGCCTCGGCCAGGTCGACGCCGCCGGCTCGGTCAATGTCCACCGGCTGGGGCCTGGCATCATCGGCCCCGGCGGCTTCGTGGACATCTCACAGAACGCCCGGCGCGTCATCTTCTGCGGCCACTTCACCACCGGGGGAGCCCGGGTGAAGGCCCGCGACGGACGCCTGCACATCCAACGAGAGGGCGACACCGCCAAGTTCGTACACCGCGTCACCGAAGCCACCTTCTCCGGCCCACAGGCCCTCGCCCGCGGCCAGGACGTCCTCTACGTCACCGAACGCGCCGTCTTCCGCCTCACCCACGACGGCCTCGAACTCACCGAGCTCGCCCCCGGCATCGACATCGAGCAGCACCTTCTGCCCCACATGGGCTTCACCCCGCGCTACCGCGAACCACAGCCCATGCCCGCCCACCTCTTCGACGCCTCATGACGGCCATGCACCGAGCGGCCCGCCTTACGGCTACCGCCTGGTGGACGCCGGCCCGCACCCCAACCGCGCCTACGCACGCCGCATGGAATCGTGCTGGGCCCGCCGACCCGCCTACCGGTGCCGGCACGGCCACACCAGCGTCACCGCACCCACCGCCCGGCGGGCCCCGAACGCCTACGTCCGCGAGGACCACGTCCTGCCCGCCCTCGCGCTCCCAGCGTTCGTGGTAGAGCCGTACCAACCATGCGGCGGGGTACCGCTGGGCGTCCAGCAACGTGCCACGACCTGCGGCCTCGTGCCGGGATCCGGGCGCGCCCGCCGAGCCACCGACACTTTCACAACAAAAGTGTCGAGGCGGAAGTTCCTCGAAGTCACCCCGCCTTCTAGGGCATGCTCGCAAGATTCAGGCAATCATGCTTCCGCCATGGAAGTAATCGCGGTTGCGTGGAATGCTGACCCTGCCAGCCGAGCGCCTGCCGCGCATGCCGACCCTGGGGAGGGCCACCCGTGGACGCCACCACCGCTCCGTCGACCCGCGCGGTCGCCCTGGAAGTGCTGCTGAGCGGCCCCCTGCCCCGCGGCGAGATCGCCCGTCGCCTCGACCTGTCGGCCGGCAGCCTCACCCGGCTGGCCAAGCCGCTGGTCGACAGCGGTCTACTCGTGGAGGTGGACACCAACGGTGCCCCCGAGTCCGGGAGCCTGCGCCGGACTCGCCCGCTCGACGTCAACCCCACCGCCCACCACTTCATCGGCGCCAAGGTGACCGGCGACGACGTCCACGCCGTCCTCACCACGATGCGCGCCGAGGTGGTGGCCTCCAGCCGCAGACCTCTGACCGGCCGGGACCCCGCCTCCGTCGTGGCGACCGTCATCGAGCTGGCACAGGAGCTCACCCCCGGGCATGCGCAGGTGAGTGGATTGGGCGTGAGTCTCGGAGGGCGAGTCGTCGACCATACGACGGTGACCGACGCGCCGTTTCTGCAATGGACCACGGCCGTTCCCCTCGGCAGCCTCCTCCAGGACGCGTTCGACGGTTCCGTCACCGTCGACAACGACCTTCTGGCGCTCACCCGGGCCGAGCACTGGTTCGGCGCGGCACGCGGTCATGACCGTTTCGCGGTCGTCGCCATCGGCGAGGGCGTCGGCTACGGCCTGGTCATGCACGACACCATCGTCGACATCCCTGACGTCGGTGCCGGGCTGCTCGGGCACCACCCCCTCGACCCGATGGGCCCGCTCTGCCCGCGGGGACACCGAGGCTGCGCCACGGCGATGCTCTCCGTCGCCTCCATCCGCTCCGCCGTCTCCGTAGGACTGCGCCGTCCGGTGACCTACGACGAGTGCCTCGACCTCGCAGCCGGCGGCGAACCCGTCGCCACGGCCGTGGTCACCGCCTCCGGTCGCGCTCTCGGCCGCCTGCTGGCCGCGGTCGCCAACTTCGCGCTGGTACAGAAGATCGTGGTCACCGGCGAAGCCGTACGTCTGGCGGAAGCCGCCCGTCCCGCCATGGACGAGGGCATCCGGGCCGACCGCGTCCCGGATGCCGCCCCTGTCGACGTGGACGTCCGCCACAACAACTTCGCCCACTGGGCCCGTGGCGCGGCGGCCACCGTCATCCAGAGCTACGTCCTGGGCCACGCCCCGACACCGGCGCGACGCCCACGGGCTGCGGCGGCCGGCCCCGGAGCACGCGCCGCCAGGGTCGCTTCAGGCTGAGTGAAGTCGTCGGGTGTGCCATCACGCGCACGCCGACTCTCGCGCCACCTTCCGCGCAGGCACACTCGTGCCACAATTCCATGCTTTGTCGAAGCGCTTCGATATCGACCTAATCCGACGAGGCGCCGCTTTTGATGCCGCCAAATAGAAACCCCGCCTGCGCGCGTATCCCCGTTTCTGCCTTTTCGAAGAGACTAAGGCGAAATCTCTTGTGCACCCCAGAGGGCGTCACTTGAAGAACGGCTCGGCGGCCGGGTACACCGGCAGGATCGACCTCGCCGTCTCGGTCCCGGACAAGCTCGGAACCGGCGCCCCCTTCAAGATCACGGCTCCGCTCTGGGGGACGCGCCGAAGCCGGACTGCGCCTACTACACGGAACTCGACAAGGCTGCGGGCACCAAGATCACCTGGAAGAACCAGGACGGCACCACCTACGGCCAGAAGCTCGGCGCCGTCCTCGCCTCCAGCTCCATACCGGACATGGTGGTAGTGCCCAGCTGGGAGCTGACCGGCAAGATCCCCAACGCCGTCATCGCGAAGTTCATGGACCTCGGCCCCTACCTGGCGGGCGACAAGGTCAAGAAGTACCCCAACCTCGCCGCGATCCCGTCCGACGCCTGGCGCATGAGCATCTTCGGCGGCGCACTGCGCGGCATCCCGATATCCGGCGCCCCCGTGCCCGGCATCGTTCCGTACTACCGCAAGGACATCTTCGACAAGAAGGGCTACACCGTCCCCAAGTCGGCCGATGAGTTCCTCAGCTGGGCCAAGGAGGCCACCAGCGCCAAGACCAAGGTGTGGGCCTGCGCCGACATGCGGTGGGCGTCGTCCACCCCGACGACAAAGCCAACACCGGTGACCCGACCCAGCGGTTCACCGCCGGGCAGATCCTGGTCTTCAACGGCGACATGTCCGCCTGGTACGGCAAGACCGCAGAACAGGCCAAGGCCAACCCGGAGTTCGAGATCGACGGCATGGACTACTTCGCCGCCGACGGCGGCGACCCGACCCTGTACTGGCCGCCGCCAACTTCGCGGCAGCCCCGTACGGCACCAAGGAGCGGATGTACGTCGACTACGGCGTCGAAGGCACCCACTACTCCATCGAGGGCGACGTTCCGGTCAAGAACGACCAGGGAATTCAGGAGGTGAACAACGCCTGGGTGATGCTCGCGACCCCGGCGCCCTACCTAGCTCACCCCGACATCACCCGCAAGCAGGTCGAGTGGCAACAGCGCCAGGGCGCCTTCATCAAGAAGACGTCCACGTACGGCATGAACATCATCGAACCGCGCCGCTACGCCAACATCTCCACCCCGTTCGAGCAGCTCGAGATCGACTTCGTGCACGGCAACAAGGAGCTGTCCGACGTGCAGCAGGCCATCTCGACGTGGAAGACCTCCGGCGGCGACAAACTGCGCGACTGGTACAAGATGCTGCTGGAGAAGAACGGCAGTGGTCGCTGATGTCCCTCACAGCGGGGAGCAGGCCGGACGGGACGCGTCCGGCCTCGGCCGTCGAGGAGCCGGTGGCCGCGGCCGGCACGGCCGTCCTCACCCGCCACGTACCGGGCAAGGCCCGCCGCACCGGCAGGGTGCCCTTCCGGGTCCGGTTGCGCCGTGACCGCGCGCTGATCCTGATGACGCTGCCCGTCCTCGGCCTTCTCCTGGTCTTCAACTACGTTCCGCTGCTCGCCGACGTCATCGCCTTCCAGGACGACGACCCGTACGCCGCGGGCAACGGCATCACGGCCATCTTCCACAGCCCCTGGGTCGGCATGGAACAGTTCTCGCGGATGCTCGACGACCCGCCGCTCTGGGACTCCGTGCAGAACACCCTTGTGCTGTTCCTGCTCCAACTGGTGCTGTTCTTCCCGGTCCCCATCGTGCTCGCGCTGGTCATCAACAGCGTGGTCCGGCCCCGGGTGCGGGCCGTGGCGCAAGCGATCATGTATCTGCCGCACTTCTTCTCGCGGGTCCTCGTGGTCACCGTCTTCCAGCAGGTCTTCGGTGGCACGGTCATCATCGCCCAGACCCTGCAGAACCACCCGGCAGCCTGGGGCACCGGGTCTTCCTGGCGGCCATGATGGCCACCATGTTCTTCGGAGCCGGGCTGATCCCCACGTATCTGCTCGTGCAGACACTCGGCCTCACGGACACCTACCTGTCACTGATCCTGCCGAGCGCCGTCAGCGTCTTCAACATCCTGGTGCTGCGGGCCTTCTTCATGGGCATCCCCCCCCGAACTCACCGAGTCCGCCCGCATCGACGGCGCCGGCGACCTGCGCATCCTGCTGACCATCGTCCTACCGCTGTCCCGGGCGGTGCTGGCCGTCATCTCCCTGTTCTACGCGGTCGGCTACTGGAGCGCCTGGTTCAACGCCTCCATCCACCTCTCCGACCAGCAGATGATGCCGCTGCAGAACGTGCTCATCCAGCTGATCCAGAAGAACACGGAGGCGCCGACAGGTCTCGCGCAAGCGGTCCACACAGGCCAACTCTCGGCACTGGGCCTGCAGATGGCCGTCATGGTCCTCGCTCTGACCCCTGTCGCCGTCGTCTCCCCGTTCGTCCAACGGCACTTCAAGAAGGGCATGCTCACGGGCGCCATCAAGGGGTGACGCCGAGAAACAGGGCGGAGGAAGGCGCTACGGCGGGGCCGGCGATCACGGATGACGCGATCGCCGGCCCCGCCGCGCACTGCGCTCTGCCAGCAGGAGACAGGCTCTCAGGCCTCCGGCGTCGTGCGGGTGATGCGGAGCAGTGCCGCGGAAGGCGCGGTGGGCAGGGTCACGGTGAGGTCTGCGGTGTCCGGGTCCCAGACGGCAACTGCCTGACTGGAGGCGGGGTACAGCACCTCGGCATGGGCCGCGCCGCCTGCCAGTTGGGGCAGCCGGAGGGTGGTGGTGGCCTCGCCGCCTGGTCGGCGCCAGATGGTGAGGTAGGTGGTGGTGGGGGTGTGCAGGGCCAGGGCGATCCAGAAGTCGTCCCAGGCGGGGAGGCCGAGCGGCCAGGACGGTATGGCCTTGGGCAGGTCGGCGCGGATCGCTTTGTATACGGCGACTGCTTCGTGGACCAGGGTGCGGGCTTCGGGCGCCAACTCCGGCAGGTGGCCGGAGAGGTGGATGCGGCCGAGGAGGGCGCTCGTCATGGTGAAGGCGACCTCGTCGAGGGAGTCTCCGGGCTGCGGATAGGCCCATACGGCGCCCTGTTCGGGGGTGACGGCGGTGGGTGCGGAGGCCGCGATGGGCGCGTAGAGCTGCAGGTTCTGCTGGTCGCTGGTGGACTGCAGGTGCAGCCGTGACAGCAGGGCGTGGTCCCAGCGCATGCCGCCCGAGGCGCAGTTCTCCACCACCAGGTGCGGGTGGCGGTCCAGGATGCCGTCAAGCCAGTCCAGTTGGGCCCGGTTGTGGCCGAGTAGTCCTGCGCCGGGGCTTTCGCCGGGGTGGGCGCTGGTGCCGGAGCCGGGGTCGATGTTGTGGTCGAGCTTGAGATAGCCGACGCCCCACTCGCCCACCAGGCGGTCCACGACCCGGTCGAGATGGGCGCGGGCGGCCGGGTGGCGCAGGTCCAGATGGTGCCGGCCGACTTCGGTGAGACGGACGCCGTCGCGGCGGAAGAACGCCTCGTCGGGCAGGGACTTGGCCATGGGGCTGTCGACACCGATGACTTCCGGCTCCAGCCACAGGCCGGGGACCATGCCGCGCTCCCGGATGCGGTCGAGGACCTCGCGGATGCCCTTCTCGCCGGGGAAGCGGGAGGCCGACGGCTCCCAGGCGCCGACCGAGGTCCACCAGTCGGCACCGTCGTCGTACCAGCCCGCGTCGATGACGAAGTACTCGGCGCCGGCCTTCGCCGCCGCGTCGATGTGCGGCAGCAGTTTCTCGGTGGTGGGGTCGCCCATCAGGCAGTTCATGTAGTCGTTGAAGACGACGGGCAGCCGTTGGTGGTCGGCGTGCGGGCGGCGCTGGACGCGGCGGTAGCGGGTCAGCGCGGCGAACGCGGCGTCCGGGCCGCCGTCGGAGCTGAAGGACAGCGCGGCCGGTACGGTACGGAACTCGGCGCCCGGCTCCAGTCGGTGGCGCCAGCCGTGGTGGGTGTCGGTGGGCCCGAACATGGCCGTGTACGCGGCCCGTTCGTGTTCCTGGCACTCCCAGCGCCAGCCGCCGCCGTTGTGCTCGATCTGCCACACCCAGCTGCGGCCGGTATGCCGGTCCGTCAGTCCGCCCATCGGCAGATGTCCGCAACTGGACCAGGTGCCCTGGCCGTTGAGGGCGAAGCCGGCCTTGCCGTGTCCGTACTGCACCTGCCGTCCGCTGACGCCGGGTGTGGTGTGGCGCATCGGCTGCCGCTGCCAGCGGCACTCGGCGAGCCAGTCGTTGTCCGCCCACAGCAGGTCGGCGGCGTCGAGCGCCGCCGTGAGGCCGCCCACCACGAGCGAGCTGACCGACTCCAGATGCAGCGTGGTCCGGCCTTCGTTGCGCAGGACCAGCTCGCTGCGCAGCACGGGGATTCCGTCGGGCGAGCGGTAGGTCACCTCTGCGACCAACCCGGTCTCCGGGTCGTGGAGTTCAACGGTCAGTGTGTGCCAGTCGCCGTCGCGGGCCGCGCGGTGGGACCGGTGGCGCAGCCGCCCGCCGAGAGCGGTCCCGATCAGACGGCTGCCCGACCAGCCGCGCCCGTGACCCGCCGCCGTCACCCTCCACCAGAGGCAGCGACGCACCGGGACCGCCACCCACGTCGCCGGGGTGACCCATATGCGCAAGGCGGACGCGGTCGTCGTCGCCGACGGTGAAGTCGAGTCGCAGGGCGCTGTGACCCCAGCGGAAGTCCCGCTGTTCGTTGTCCATGGTGTCCTTCGGTGTCCCTTGTGCGGAGGTGGGGAAGCGAGTCGCGGGATAGCGCAATCGAAGCGCTTCACTAAAACAGTGAAGCTAACCGAGTCAATTCTCCGGAACAAGCGGAAAGCGAGAGAATGACGTGTCAACTCCCGGGCAAATTTCCTCGGTTCGAACCATTGACAGCAACGGAGAGGAATGTCAGCGTCGAAGCGCTTCGACACATGCTCTCCACCACCACTCGCCCCGTCTGCCGAGGAATCCCTCACGTGACTTCTGCGTCCGCATCCGCAGCCACGCCCCCCTTCCGTGACTCCGCGCTCACGCTGCACGAGCGCGTCGACGACCTGCTGGAACGGCTCACGCTCGACGAGCGGCTCGCCATGCTGCACCAGTACGTGCCCGCCGTCCCCCGCCTGGGCATCGCCGCGTTCCGCACCGGAACGGAGGCGCTGCACGGTGTCTCCGGCCTCGGCAGGGCGACCGTCTTCCCCCAGGCCGTGGGGCTCGGCGCCACCTGGGACGAGGAACTCGTGCACGCCGTCGGCGAAGCCGTCTCCGCTGAACTGCGCGGGTTGCACCAGCATCGGCCCGCCCCGACCGTGCCCGGCCCCAACGGGTTGCAGGTCTGGTCGCCCGTGGTGAACCTGCTGCGCGATCCGAGGTGGGGCCGCAACGAGGAGGGCTACTCGGAGGACCCGCTGCACACCTCGCGCGTCGCCACCGCGTACTGCCGAGGACTGACCGGTGATCACCCCGCCTACCTGCGGACCGCTCCCGTACTCAAGCACTTCCTCGCCAACAACAACGAGACCGACCGCAGTACCACCTCCTCCGGCCTGCGCCCGCGCGTACTGCACGAGTACGACCTGGCCGCCTTCCGCCCGGTCATCGCCTCCGGCGCGGCCACCGGCGCCATGGCCGCCTACAACCTCGTCAACGGACGTCCCTGCCACGTCAGTCCACTGCTCGAGCGCGAGCTGAGGGCCTGGGCGAGGCCCACGGGCCACGAGCTGTTCGTGGTCAGCGACGAGGGTGCGCCGACCAACCTCGTCACACCGGAGGAGTACTTCGACGACCACGCCGAGGGCCACGCCGCCGCCCTGAAGGCGGGCATCGACAACTTCACCGACCTCCAAGTGGACAGCGCGACCGTGGTCGGCCGGCTGCGCGCGGCGCTGGAGCGCGGCCTGATCGACGAGGAGGATGTGAACCGCGCGGTCCGCCGGCAGCTGCAACTCCGCTTCCGACTGGGGGAGTTCGTCCCCGACCTTGACCCGTACGCGGGCATCGGGCCCGAGGTGGTCGACTGCCCCGAGCATCGCGCGCTCGCCCGCCGTGCGGCGGCGGAGTCGGTCGTGCTGCTCAAGAACGACGGCCTGCTGCCGCTCGCCCCGGCCCGTGCCGCGCGGATCGCGGTCATCGGCCCGCACGCGGACGCGCTGTACGAGGACTGGTACAGCGGCACTCTGCCGTACGAGGTCGGCATCGCGACCGGTCTGCGGGCGGCGCTCGCGCCCCTGGGCGGTGAGGTGGTGTGCGTGCCGGGCACCGACCGGATCGCGCTGCGCTCCCGTACCACGGGCGATCCCCTGGGCAAGAGCGCCTTCGACGTTCAGGAGTGGGGCGACGGCGTGGTCACCCTGTGCGAAGCCGGTACCGGCCGCTATCTCCGCTCCTGCGACGACGGTTCGCTCGTCGCCGACCGGACGACGCTCAAGAACTGGTTCGTCGACGAGACGTTCCGCCTGGAGGCCGTACCCGCCGACGAGGACGACGAGGACGACGTCGTGGTGCTCCGGCATGTGCGCACCGGCCGCTACGCCGCGGTCGATCCCGCGGACGGCAGCGTGCACGTCACCGCCGACGGCCTCGCGGCGGCCGAGCACTGGCAGCGGGAGCTGCTGCACGACGGGACGGCCGAGGCGCGGGCCGCCGCCGCGTCGGCCGACGTGGCCGTCGTCGTCCTCGGCAACCACCCGATGATCAACGGCCGCGAGACCGAGGACCGTACGGGAATCGCCCTGCCCGAGGCCCAGGAGGCGTTGCTGCGCACGGTCGCCGCGGTCCGCCCCGAGACCGCGCTCGTCGTCATGAGCAGCTACCCCTACGCCGTCGACTGGGCCGACACACATCTGCCCGCCGTGCTGTGGACCTCCCACGGCGGCCAGGAGACCGGCAATGCGCTGGCCGCCGTGCTGCTCGGCGAGGCCGATCCCGCCGGACGGCTGCCGCAGACCTGGTACCGCGGCGACGACGAGCTGCCGGACCTGCTCGACTACGACGTCATCAAGGCCGGCTGGACCTACCAGTACCACCACGCCGCGCCGCTCTACCCGTTCGGGCACGGCGTGTCGTACGCGGATGTCACCTATTCCGACCTGCTGCTCTCCGCGCACACCATGGCCCAGGACGGCGCCGTAGACGTCTCGGTGACGACGGTCAACTCCGGGTCCCGGCCCGGCAGCGTGGTCGTTCAGCTCTATGTCCGTCCCCGTCACGCCCGTTACCAGGCGCCCCGGCTGCGCCTCGCCGACTTCCGCAAGGTCCGGCTCGAACCCGGCGAGACAAGGCGGCTCGAATTCCGGCTCCCCGCCGACCAGTTCGCCCACTGGGACGTGGGGACCGGCACCTTCACCGTCGACCCCGGCGACTACGACGTACTGGTGGCACGTTCCGCCGGGGACGTCGTCGCCGCCGCGGGGCTCCGTGTGACCGGGCCACCACCCGTGCCCCGGACGGTCGTCGGCCGCCGCACGCGCGCCTGCGATTTCGACGACCACACGCGCGCCGTCCTGGTCGACGCCACCCGGGCCGCGGGCGACGCGGTCGCCCCTTCCGATCCGTCCCGCCCCACGACGCTGCTGTTCCGCTCGGCCGATCTGACCGGTGCGGTCCGCTTCGACGCCGAGGTCGCCCGCGAGGAGGAAGCCGAGGGCGAGGCGAGCGTGGAAGTGCGGGCGGGCGAGCGGAGCTTGGGCCGGATCGTGGTCCCGGTCACCGGCGACCGGTACGCGTGGACCGAGGTAGCCGCCGAGCTGTCCGGCGTCGAACCCGGCCCGCACGACCTGACCTTGATCCTGCGCGGGCGCTTGCGCCTCGCCGCGTTCCGCTTCCACTCGTCCCCGGCGGACGACTGAGCGTTCACCGCGCCCACCAGCGCACAACAAGTTTTGTGCGAAGTCTGTGCCCCCTCCTGATCCCGACGCCGCGGCCCCTGCCGCGGCCGGGAGACCTCACAGGCGTGGGCCGCCTCCGAGACGAACAAGGGAGAAACCGTGTCCTACAGCATCCGTGCGGGCGGCCTGGAGCGCCACACCGCGGCGGAGATGCTCCGCATCGAGCCCTGGGGCCCGCACGCCGTACGCGTACGGGCCACGGCAGGGACCCTCGACCCCGCCGCCCCCGGTGCACTGGAGAGCCCGGCGCCCGTCACCCCTGACGCCCTGTCCGCATCGGACGACGGCTCGGCCCGTCTGGTCAACGGCCGGCTGGCCGTGGAGGCCTCGGCCGACGGCCGGCTGACGTTCCGTCACGTCGCCTCGGGCCGCGTACTCCTCGCCGAGCGCGACCCGCGCTCCCATCACACCGGCTCCCGCGTCCTCGCGGCCGGCGGCCGTACGCAGCAGTCCTTCGACGCCTACGACGGCGAGCGGCTGCACGGCCTCGGGCAGCATCTGCACGGACGCCTCGACCAGAAGGGCTGCGTGATCGATCTCGTCCAGAGCAACACCGTGGCAGCCGTCCCCTTCCTGCACTCCTCGCGGGGCTACGGGCTGCTGTGGAACAACCCCGCCACCGGCCGGGTCGAGCTGGGCGCGGACGCCACCCGGTGGACCGCGGACGCCGGCGGACGCATCGACTACTGGATCACCGCGGGCGACACCCCGGCCCAGATCCTCGACGCCTACACACAGGCCACCGGCCGGCCGCCCCTGCTGCCGGAGTGGGCGTCCGGCTTCTGGCAGTCGAAACTGCGCTACCGCACTCAGGACGAACTCCTGTCGGTGGCACGGCAGTACAAGGAACGCGGCTTGCCGCTGTCCGTCATCGTCTGCGACTTCTTCCACTGGCCGCGCATGGGCGACTGGCGTTTCGAGCCCGCCGAGTGGCCCGATCCCGCTGCCATGACGCAGGAGTTGGAAGGGCTCGGGGTGAAACTCGCCGTCTCGGTCTGGCCGACGGTCGAATCCGGCAGCGACACGTACGACGAACTGCGCGCGGCCGGGCACCTCGTCAGGGACGCCGACGGCGGCCTGCTCACCTTCCCTTGGCCCTCCCGCCACGGCGGCGACGCGCTGACCCTCCCGATGGCGTACTACGACGCCACACACCCCGGCGCCCGTGCGGCACTGTGGCAGCGACTCAACGACAACTACCGTGCCATGGGCGTAAGTTGCTTCTGGCTGGACGCCTGCGAGCCCGACATGCCACCGGCGTTCGCCGAGCGCGCGGTGTACGCGGCCGGGCCCGCCGCCGCAGCGGCCAACCACTATCCGCTGGAGCACGCCCGCGCGGTGGCCGACGGTCTGCGCGCGGCGGGCGAGGACCGCCCTTTGTCACTGATCCGGTCGGCCTGGGCGGGCAGCCAGCGGCACGGCGCCCTGCTGTGGTCCGGCGACATCCCCACCACGTTCGACTCGTTGGCGCGCCAGATCAGGGCCGGCCTGAACGTCGCGATGAGCGGCATCCCCTGGTGGAACACCGACATCGGTGGCTTCGCCGGCGGCGACCCCGACGACCCCGCCTACCGTGAACTGCTCATCCGCTGGTTCCAGTACGGCACCTTCGGTCCGGTCATGCGGCTGCACGGAGACCGCGAGCCGAACCACCCCACGTTCTCCACCGATATGACCGCCGGTCCGAACGAGGTCTGGTCGTACGGGCCGGAGGCGTACGACATCCTGCGCCGGCATCTGCTGCTGCGGGAGCGCCTGCGCCCCTACCTGCACCGCCTCGCCGAGGACGCCCATCGCACCGGCGCTCCGCCCATGCGCCCGCTGTTCTTCGACTTCCCCGAGGACCCGGGTGCCTGGGACGTGGACGACCAGTTCCTTCTGGGCCCCGATGTCCTGGTGGCGCCCGTGTACGAGGCGGGCGTCCGGGCCCGCCGGGTGTATCTGCCGTCCGGGACCGGCTGGCTCGACCCTGCCTCCGGAGCCGTGCTGAAGGGCGGCACGACGCTCGACGCCGAAGCCCCCTTGGAACGTATCCCGATCTTCGTGCGGGAGGGGTCCGGCATGGCGGAACACCTGGCCTGACGACGCCCCGGGCACCCACTTCTCGTGCGCACACCGGCCCGGCACCTCAAGACAAGACTCCCATCAGAAAGGCAGGACCGTCCATGCCTCCCACCCCGCACCTCTCGCGGCGCGGACTGCTGGCCGCCGGCGCGGCAGCCGCCGCGCTCCCGGTGCTCGCCCCTTCCGCGGCGTCCGCCGCCGGCTCCGGAAGGGCCAGAGCGCCGTACCGCTTCCGCAACGCGGAGATAGTCGGCGGCGGCTTCGTCACCGGCATCGTCTTCAACCAGCGTGAGCCCGGCCTGGTGTACGCCCGTACCGACATCGGCGGCGCCTACCGCCTCGACTCGAAGTCCCGGCGGTGGATCCCGCTCACCGACTGGATCGGCTGGGACAGGTACGGACACACCGGCATCATCAGCATCGCCACCGACGAAGTCGACCCCGATCGCGTCTACTTGGCGGCGGGCACCTACACCCTCCCCGAATGGGACCCGGACATGGCGGCGATCCTGCGCTCGACCGACCGCGGCCGCACCTGGCAGACCACCCCGCTGCCGTTCCGCCTCGGCGGCAACATGCCCGGCCGCGGCATCGGCGAACGCCTGGTGATCGACCCGAACCGCAACCGGATCCTCTACCTGGGAGTGCGCGGAGGCCACGGGCTGTGGCGCTCCACCGACCACGGCAAGACCTTCGCGAAGGTCGCCAACTTCCCCAACGTAGGCACCTTCGTCCCCGACCCGAGCGACCCCAACGGCTACAACGGCGACAACCTGGGCGTACTGCAGGTCGTCTTCGACAAGCGCACCGGCAGAGCGGGCAGAGCCACCAAGACCCTCTACGTCACCGTCGCCGACAAGGACAACATCCTGTACCGGTCGACCGACGCGGGAGCCACCTGGGAACGCGTCCCCGGCCAGCCCACCGGGTACATCCCGCACCACGCGGTGTTCGACCACGAAGGCGGCTACCTGTATCTCGCCACCAGCGACACCGCGGGACCGTACGACGGCTCCAAGGGCGATGTGTGGAAGCTGGACACAGCCGACGACTCCTGGACCCGTATCAGCCCGGTCCCGTCCACCAGCGACGAGAACCAGTACGGCTACAGCGGTCTGACCATCGACCGGCAGAACCCCGACACCTTGCTGGTGTCCACCCAGGTCAAGTGGTGGCCCGACTGCCTCCTCTTCCGGTCCACCGACGGCGGCGCCACCTGGACCCGTGCCTGGGACCTGGACGCGGACGGACAGCGCACGCAGCGCTACGACATCGACATCTCGGACGCACCCTGGCTGACCTGGAACGCCACCGTGAATCTCCCCGAGTTGACCCCGAAGCTGGGCTGGATGATGGAGTCCGTCCAGATCGACCCGTTCGACTCCGGCCACTTCATGTACGGGACCGGAGCGACGATCTACGGCGCGGACAACCTGACGGACTGGGACAGCGGCGGCACGGTCCATCTGTCCGTGCGGGCCCAGGGGTTGGAGGAGACAGCGGTCCTCTGCCTGATCAGCCCGCCGAGTGGGCGAGCACATCTCTTCTCCGGCATCGGGGACGTCGGGGGCTTCCGGCACACGGACCTCAACAAGGCGTCGAAGATGTATGACACCCCGACCTTCGACCTCACCCCGGCCCTGGACTACGCGGAGCTGGCGCCCCACACCATTGTGCGGGTCGGCCGCCCCACCAGCGGCTGGACCCAGCACTTCGCGATCTCCACCGACGGCGGCGACACCTGGATGCCGTCCGGCAGCGAACCCGCCGGCCTCACCGGCCCCGGTGTCGAGGACCAGGCCGTCGCCGTCGGGGCCGACGGCCGACGGATCGTCTGGTCACCGGCCGGGGCACCGGTCAGCTGGTCCGACGACCACGGTGCGACCTGGACCGCCGCGAAGGGGCTGCCGGCGGGGGCGCCGGTGCGCTCCGACCGGGTGAACCCGGCGAAGTTCTATGCGTACGCCTCCGGTCACTTCTACGTCAGCAGCGACGGCGGCGAGAGCTTCGGCCGCACGGCGGCCACCGGTCTGCCCACTGACGGAAACGTGCGGTTCAAGGCGGTGCCGGGCCACGAGGGCGACATCTGGCTGGCCGGCGGCACCGACAAGGACGGGACCTCCACGCCCTACGGCATGTGGCGCTCGACCGACTCCGGAGCAACCTTCACCCGGATCGAGGCGGTGGACCAGGGCGACGCCGTCGGCTTCGGCAAGGCGGCGCCGGGCGCCACGTACCCCGTGATCTTCACCAGCTCGAAGATCGGCGGCGTGCGCG
Source organism: Streptomyces sp. NPDC079141 (assembly GCF_040686775.1). Lineage (NCBI taxonomy): Bacteria > Bacillati > Actinomycetota > Actinomycetes > Kitasatosporales > Streptomycetaceae > Streptomyces > Streptomyces sp. NPDC079141. Next base: position 296,445 of record NZ_JBFBLP010000007.1, read on the forward strand.
GCATCTTCCGTTCCGACGACACGGGCCGGACCTGGGTCCGCATCAACGACGACCGGCACCAATACGCCTGGACGGGCGGCACCATCACCGGAGACCCCCGCATCCACGGCCGCGTCTACTTCGGCACCAACGGACGGGGGGCCGTCTACGGCGACCCGGCCTGAACCCCCGGCTCCGGTCACGGCAGAAGCACCCAGCCAGGCGTCGATCTCGGCCATCGACAACTCCCGTGCACTCGCCTCTCGGAGCGGCCCTCACCCTCGGCAACGGTGGCCGGACGCCTGGCCGTCCCCGCCGACGCCCCGATGCCGCGCCCAGCGACATGGCGTACGACTCCAAGGCCGTGCGCGCCCTGCTCCTCATGATCCTGTTACGACCTCATAGGGATGTTGACCGACCACACGTCGCCCCCGTCCAAAACCGTAGTCGGATCCAGAGACCATCTATCAGCGCCAGACACTGAACGGGTTCGTCATGGAAGACAGAGTTCTCGTCTACACCCGAACACCGCTCGACGAGTACACGGACTCGCTGAGCAACAGCATCCACCTCGCGTTGAGCGAAGACGGAGCACCGTTTGAGCCGCTCAACCAGAACTACGGGATCTTGTTTCCCGAAGCCACGGTGAGCGAGCACAACACGATCCTGGAGAAGGGCGCCAAGAACCCCTTCCTGTTCCGCACGAGAGAAGGCGGGTTCGGGCTGGTCGCCGTCCGTGTCGCACCCCGGGGAGCACAGGACGAGGAAAGCCGTGGCTGTGTCCTGGTGTGGACGTCGACAGATCTGACGGAGTTCCGATCCCGAGGACTCCTTCGGTTGCACAACTGGGTGCATGTCGATGCCGTCGCGTGTCAGTACGACGAGGCGGTCGGTGCGTACGAGTTTCTGTGGCGAGACGCCGACGGAAACGTGTTTGAGAACCAGGTTGTCGATCTCGCAGGAGGAGTGTCGAAGGGGCCTCGGCCGGGATCCCGGTTCCCGCAGGTCGCGGACCCCTGCAACCTGACGGACATCAACCCGGGGAATGTGCTCGCGGTGGAACCGTCGATCGCTCAAGCCGTTCGGGACCGGTGGACGCCCCTGGCACATACGGAAACCCGCGTCCCCAAGACTGTCGTCGCGTCCTCCCTGTCGGAACTGGCCGCGGTGAAGGCGACAGCCGTCTACTCCGACGGTTCCACGGCCGACAAGTCTGTCGTCTGGGACACCGGTGCGGTGGACTTCTCGGCTCCGGGAACCTACCAAGTCTCCGGCACGGTGCAGACTCCCGTTCGCCCCTTCCCATTGGCGCGCGGGTACGCGGACCCGGTGATTCTGCCTTGGGAAGGGAAGTACTACTACATCGCGACCAACGACAACGTGGACGACATCGGCTTCTACGTCCGAGAGGCCGAGACGATCAACGGCTTGTTCGACGACGGGTTCCGCGAGCAGGTGATCCTCGACGCGGACGAGAGCAAGGGCTTCGTGCAGACCTTCTGGGCCCCTGAGTTCCACCAGATCGGCAACGACCTCTACATCTTGTTCGCTGTCAGCGGCACTGAGTGGGGGCCGCAGTGCCACATGATGCGGCTCAAGAAGGGGCGCGACATCATGCGGGCCGACAGCTGGGAGACCCCCGTACCGGTCCGGAAGGCCGACGGCTCCTCCTTGGCCGACAGTGACGGCATCACGCTGGACATGACCTACTTCAAGGCTGACGAGAGGTGCTTCCTCGTCTGGTCGTCCCGGACGGGTCTGGGCTCGCCGATGGACTCGGGCAGCATGGTCTGCATCGCGGAGACGACCGGGGCTGATCCCACTCGTCTCATCAGCGAACCGGTGGTGCTGACGCGCCCGCTGTACGGCTGGGAGAACGTGCACGGGACGATCAACAACGAAGGCCCGTACCCGTTCCTGACCGACGAGACCGTGTACATCACGTACTCCGGTGGAGACTCCAGAGGCTATACCTACTCCATCGGGATGCTGAGTATTCCCCGAGGAGGTGACTACCTGGATGCCTCCGCATGGTCCAAGGCGATCACGCCGGTCCTGAACTACCGGTCGGTGGAAGGGCTCTACGGTGCCGGGCACAACTCCTTCTTCACCGACTACGACGGCAACACCTGGATCTGCTACCACGCGGTCGCCTCGCCCGTGGGGCACGGCGTGGTCTCGTCCGCGATGCACCGGGTCCACTTCGGCACGGACGGAGTTCCCGTCTTCGACCTCAGCCCGGCCCGCGACCTGCGAGAGGAACTGACCGACGTTCGCCTCGAAGTGGTGGTGCCCTGAGGTCGGGGCAGGCCCTACCTCGGGCTGACGGCATCGGCGAACGGCCTGGGCGGCACCCGGACCTGGTAGGAGGTCCGGGTGCCGTCGTCAGACGGGGCGGTGAGGTGGGAGACCAGGGCCTGCACAGGCAGCCTGAACAGGAGGCAGGCCACCGCGTAACTCTCCTTGGTAAACGCCCAGTTCGACTACGAGAAGTGCACGATGGCCCTGTCTCAGTCTGAGCTGAGCTGATACGGCTCCTTGAGTCACTACGCTCGACCGACGGAATCGAGCTCATCCGCGCCATCGCCGAGCTGATCGAGGCCGAGGCGACCGCGCATGTCGGCGCGGAGTGGAACGGGCACACGCCGACGCGGACCAACATCCGCAACGGTCACCGGGAGAAGGTGCTGACCACGCTGGCCGGCGACCTCGACCTGGAGATTCCCAAGGTCCGCACCGGCAGCTGCTTCCCGTCCCTGCTCAAGCGTCGGCGCCGCATCGACCAGGCCCTCTACGCAGTAATAATGGAGGCATACGTGCACGGCGTCTCCACCCGCAGCGTCGATGACCAGGTCAAAGCCCTCGGCGGGGACAACGACATCTCCAAGTCCCAAGTGTCGCGGATCTGCGCTGTCGTGGACGAGCCGCTGACCGCGTTCCGCACCCGCCCCCTGAATCATGTCCGTGTGCCCGGCCCGGCGAACTCGCCGCCGTGCTCTGCCTTCTGCTGTACGCCGTCGAAACCCCGGAGACCACGCCACTGGCAGCGAGCCGCTACCCGGCAGCCTTGCACGATCTCCACACCCGCCTCGCCCGCCGCGCAAGTCCCGTACAGCTGGACCGATGGGCAGAAGCCGTCCGTGGATGGTTCCTGGCCGAGATCTGGCGGGCCGGCAACATCGACCGCGAGATCGTGCCATCGGTCGACGACTACGCGCGACTGCGTCTGTACAGCGGCGGCGGCATGGCCTTCCGTTGCCGAGGGCCTCAGCCGCGACAACGTACTCGGCCCCTCCGCCCATGACCGAGCCCGCTGCACGGCGCAGTACCGGGCAACGCTGTACGCCGGAGCGGATCCAGCACCGATGGCCCAATGGCTGGCCGAGGCCCACGCGGAGAAGTCTGCGGCCCGACAGCAGCTTGTAGTGGCGGCTGAGAGCCGCCGCGAAGCCCTCGCCCGGTCAGATCCGGGAAATGATCATCGCGCTGGGCAGCCTCCCGACCGGATCCAGGCCGCGGAGCCGGATCGCAAAGCGCCGCTGTAAGCGAGCCTAAGGCCTGCAGCTCACGCATGACATGCAAAAGCGGGTTGTGACTGTTCAGTCACAACCCGCTATGTGCGTAATCGCGTGTCCGAGGGGGGACTTGAACCCCCACGCCCGATAAAGGGCACTAGCACCTCAAGCTAGCGCGTCTGCCATTCCGCCACCCGGACTAGGTGTCTGCCGCCTGGCCGGGGGTGTTCCCCGCGGCGACATGGACAACAATACCAAGGTTTCGGAGTGCGTTTCACCTGCGTATCCGTGCGGTCGGGGCCTGTGAGCAGGGCCGGAAAGCGTCCGCCGGAAGGTTTCACCAGGAGTGAGGTCGTCGTCACTCGGTGACGTGGTCCTCCAGTGCCAGCAGCCGGAGCGCGCGGATCAGCGTTGCCGCGGTCTCCTCGTCCAGCGGGGACAGAAAGCGCCGCTCGGCGGCCGCGCGGGCCTGCTCGGCCTGCCGGAGGCAGTCCTCCCCCGCCGGTGTGAGCTCGACTATGTTCTTGCGCCGGTCCTGCTGGCTACGTCTTCGCGCCACCAGGCCGTGATCCTCCAGTCCGTCGAGGAGCGAAACCATGGTGGTGCGGTCCACGCCTAGCCGCCCCGCCGCCTCGGCCTGCGACAACGGGCGCGCGTGCGACAGCACCGCCAGCACGGCCAGCTCCTGTCCGTCCACCCCGTAGGGAACCAGCGCCGCGGCGGACGTCCTGGCCAGCCTGATCTGCGCGAGCCTCAGGAGGTGGCCGATCCGGGTGCCGGAAGACGCGGGATGCTCGTCGCTGACCATGCGCCGACTGTAGCGATCAGGATCCGACCCGACCCGATCAATCGGAGGGCCGGGAGGTCTCGATCATCCGGGGGCCGTGCGTCCCGCGGGGTGCGGTCCTGCGCGGTTCGGTCCCGCGGTGTGGTTCCGCGCAGTGCGGTGACCGCCCGGCGTCCGGCACGTCCGGCACCGCTTACAGTCCGGCGATCACGGCTGACACGGCCGACGGTCCGGCCGTCACGGCTGACACAGCCGACAGTCCGGCCGTCACGGCCTGAGGACGCCGCACGGGGACGGACGGACCCGACACTCCGCCCCCGCCGGCCCGACCATCACGGCATGAGGTGATACTCCGGGAAGTTCCCCGGCAGCCGCTCCCCGGCCGGCCCGAGCGTCACCGCCCGCACCAGCAGCTCGCCGCCGACGAACGCGCCCCGCCAGGACGCGCCGAAGCCGCCGAACAGTTCGTCGCGGTCGCCGCGGGAGCGCGGTGTGCCGTGGCCGACCTTGAAGGCGCGGATCTGCGGGGCGAGCCGGTCGTAGGTGGCACGGTCGTCCGTGGAGAGCGTGGCCACGAGGGCGCCGTTGGAGGCGTTCATCGCAGCCAGCAGCTCCGCCTCGGTGTCGACCAGGACGATGGTGTCGACCGGGCCGAACGGCTCCGCGTGGTGCAGCGGCGAGGACGGTGGTGGGTTGAGGAGCGTGACCGGCTGGACGTACGCCGCCGTGTCCTGGCCGGTCAGGAAGCGGGCGTCGGACAGCCTGCCGCGGTGCAGTGGGACGGCGCCCCGGTCGATCGCCTCGGCGACCTGGTCGTGGAGCTCCTTGGCCTTGGCCGCATTGATCACCGGACCGAAGTCCAGCGCCGGGTAGGGGTCGTCGCTCTGCTCGACGGCCAGCGGGTGGCCGACCCTGAGCGTGCGCACCGCCGGGAGGTACGCCGCCAGGAACTCGTCGAACAGCTCACGCTGGACGACGAAGCGCGGATACGCCGTGCAGCGCTGTTTGCCGTAGTCGAAGAGTTTCGGGACGACCGCCGTGAGCGCTTCCCAGTCCGTGTAGTTCCAGATGCCCCAGGTGTTGAGTCCTTCCTGTTCGAGTACATGGCGCTTGCCGAGGTCGGCGACGGCCGTGGCCACCGCGGCGCCGGTGTCGCGGCCGCCGACGAAGGAGACGCAGCCGATCTCGGGCGCCCGCACCAGCGCCTGGGACAGCTCGCCTCCGCTGCCGCTGACGAGGGTGACGGGGATGCCCTCGCGGGCGGCGAGTGCACAGGCCAGGGTGAGACAGGCGACACCGCCGTCGGTCGGGGTCTTGGCGATGACCGCGTTGCCTGCCAGTGCCTGTACCAGTACTGCGTGAACGAGCACGCTCATCGGGTAGTTCCAGCTCGCGATGTTGGACACCGGCCCGTCCAGCGGAGCGCGGTCGGCGAGCATCGGCTCGATTCCGTCGACGTACCAGCGCACGCCGTCGATGGCCCGGTCGACGTCGGCCTGGGCCAGCCGCCAGGGCTTGCCGATCTCCCAGACGAGCAGCAGGGCGAGCAGTTCGCGGTGTTCGGTGAGGGCGTCGAGGGTGGCCGCGACCCGGGCGCGGCGCTCGTCGAGGGGGATGTGGCGCCAGGCGCGGTGCTGGTCGAGCGAGGCGCGGACGGCTCGGTGGGCGGTGGCGCGGTCCAGCCGTGGCGGGCCGGCGACGGGGGTGCCGTCGACGGGGCTGGTGGCGGGCAGGGCCCGGCCGTCCGCCTGCCAGGCGCCGTTCCAGAGGTTGAGGACGCGGTCGTCCCGGAATGCCTCGGGGGCGACGGCGAGGCAGCGCTGCCAGGCGTCGGCCCAGGAGGTGCCGGTTTTGAGGGTGAGGGTGGTTGCCATCGGGTTGCTCCGCTCTCGGTGCACAGTCGGGGGCGGGATGGGCAGCGGACCGGCCTCGGAGCCGATCTCCGAGGACCGGGCGGCCGCTGTCCGGTGCATGGCTCAGGTCAACTATGGGTGACCTGGCGCTGCTCTTCGAGACGGGAGAGCACAAGTTTCGCGGTCTCGGTCGGCGTGCTTCCCACACTGACCCCGACCGCCTCCAGCGCCTCCTTCTTCGCCTGCGCGGTTCCGGAGGAGCCGGACACGATGGCGCCCGCGTGCCCCATGGTCTTGCCCTCGGGGGCGGTGAAGCCCGCGATGTAGCCGACGACCGGCTTGGTGACGTGCTCCCGTATGTATGCGGCCGCGCGTTCCTCCGCGTCGCCGCCGATCTCCCCGATGAGTACGACGAGTTCGGTGTCGGGGTCGTCCTGGAATGCGGCCAGGCAGTCGATGTGGGTCGTTCCGATCACCGGGTCCCCGCCGATGCCGACGCAGGTGGAGAAGCCGATGTCGCGGAGTTCGTACATGAGTTGGTAGGTGAGGGTGCCCGACTTGGAGACCAGTCCGATACGGCCCGGTTTGGTGATGTCGGCCGGGATGATGCCGGCGTTGGACTGGCCGGGAGTGATCAGGCCCGGGCAGTTGGGGCCGATGATCCGTGTGCCCTTCTGCCGGGCGTACGTGGTGAAGGCGACGGAGTCGTGGACCGGGATGCCCTCGGTGATGACGACCGCGAGGCCGATGCCGGCGTCGGCGGCCTCCACGACGGCCGCCTTGGCGAAGGCGGGTGGCACGAAGACGACGCTCACGTCCGCTCCGGTCTCCGCCATGCCCTCGGCCACGGAGCCGAAGACGGGGACGGCACGGTCGTCGAAGTCGACGGTGCGGCCGGCCTTGCGGGGGTTGACGCCGCCGACGACATTGGTGCCGGAGGCGAGCATGCGCCGGGTGTGCTTCATGCCCTCGCCGCCGGTCATGCCCTGGACGAGGACCTTGCTCTCCTTGGTGAGGTAGATGGCCATGGTGTCCCGTCTCCTTAGGCTGAGGTGGCGAGTTGGGCGGCGCGGCGGGCGGCGCCGTCCATGGTGGTGGCCTGCTGGACCAGCGGGTGGGCGCGCCCGTCGAGGATGGCGCGGCCGCGGGCGGCGTTGTTGCCGTCGAGTCGGACGACGAGCGGTTTGGTCAACTGCACCTCGTCCAGGGCCTGCACGATGCCGTCGGCTACCGCGTCGCAGGCGGTGATGCCGCCGAAGACGTTGACGAAGACCGACTTCACGGCCGGGTCCGAGAGGATCACGGACAGCCCGTCGGCCATGACCTGTGCCGAGGCTCCGCCGCCGATGTCGAGGAAGTTGGCGGGTCGGGCGCCGCAGCCCGCGACGACGTCGAGGGTCGACATGACCAGTCCGGCGCCGTTGCCGATGACGCCGACCTCGCCGTCGAGTTTCACGTAGTTGAGGCCCTTGGCCGCGGCCGCCGCCTCCAGCGGATCGTCGTGCGCCGCGCTCTCGTCGCCCCAACGCGCCTGCCGGAAGACGGCGTTGTCGTCGAGGGTCACCTTGCCGTCGAGGGCCAGGATCTGTCCGTCCATCGTGCGGACGAGCGGGTTGACCTCGACGAGGACGGCGTCCTCACGGACCAGCACCTCCCACAGCCGCACCAGGACGTCGACGGTCTGCGGCGGGAGTCCGGCCTTCTGCGCGATCTCGCCCGCCTTTGCCGAGGTGACGCCCTCGGCCGGGTCGATGTGGATGCGGGCCACCGCCTCGGGCCGGGTGGCGGCGATCTCCTCGATCTCCATGCCGCCCTCGGCGGAGGCGATGGCGAGGAAGCGGCCGGCCGCGCGGTCGAGGACATAGGAGACGTAGAACTCGCTCTCGATGTCCACGGGTTGGGCCAGCATCACCTTGCCGACCGTGTGGCCCTTGATGTCCATCCCGAGGATCTGACGGGCCGTGAGTTCGGCCGCGGCCGGGTCGGCGGCGAGCTTCACCCCGCCCGCCTTGCCGCGGCCACCGGTCTTGACCTGGGCCTTGACCACAACTCGCCCGCCGAGGGCGCGGGCCGTCTCGCGGGCCTTCTTGGGTGAGTCCGTCACCTCGGCCCTCGGCACCAAGATGCCGTGTTCCTCGAAGAGTTCCCTTGCCTGGTGCTCGTACAGGTCCATCTCGGCTCCTGTCTGAAAAGTGCCGCACGCCCCCTGGACACCACCCACCGGATGCGGGATAACAAGCTTCATACAGTATTCGTCGACTGTATGCAATGTACCGCGAGAGCGTTCCAACCCCCTACGAAGGGACAGGACTTCGCCATGCCCGACGACACCCAGGACGTGATTTCCGGTGGTCATCTCGTTGCCAAAGCGCTCAAGGCCGAGGGGGTCGACCGCATCTACACCCTGTGCGGCGGCCACATCATCGACATCTACGACGGCTGCGTCGACGAGGGCATAGAAGTCGTCGACGTCCGGCACGAACAGGTCGCCGCCCACGCCGCCGACGGTTACGCGCGCATCACCGGCAAGCCCGGCTGCGCGGTCGTCACCGCGGGGCCCGGTACGACCGACGCCGTCACCGGTGTCGCCAACGCCTTCCGCGCGGAGTCCCCGATGCTGCTGATCGGCGGCCAAGGCGCCCTCACCCAGCACAAGATGGGGTCCCTCCAGGACCTTCCGCACGTCGACATGATGACGCCGATCACCAAGTTCGCGGCCGCCGTGCCGGACACGGCACGCGCCGCGGACATGGTGTCCATGGCGTTCCGCGAGTGCTACCACGGCGCGCCCGGGCCCTCCTTCCTGGAGATCCCGCGCGACGTCCTCGACGCCAAGGTGCCGGTGAGCAAGGCACGTGTGCCGAAGCCCGGCGCCTACCGCGCCTCGACCCGCTCGGCCGGCGACCCCGAGGCGATCGAGAAGCTCGCCGACCTGCTCGTGCACGCCGAGAAGCCGGCCATTCTGCTGGGCAGCCAGGTGTGGACGACCCGCGGCACCGAGGCCGCCGTCGAACTCGTCCGCACCCTCAACATCCCCGCGTACATGAACGGAGCGGGCCGCGGCACCCTCCCGCCCGGGGACCCGCACCACTTCCAGCTCTCCCGCCGGTACGCCTTCTCCGGCGCCGATGTCATCGTCATCGTCGGGACGCCCTTCGACTTCCGTATGGGCTACGGCAAACGGCTCTCGCCGGACGCGACCGTCGTGCAGATCGACCTCGACTACCGCACCGTCGGCAAGAACCGCGACATCGACCTGGGGATCGTCGGCGACGCCGGACTGGTCCTCAAGTCCGTGACCGAGGCCGCTTCCGGGCGCCTGAACGGCGGGGCGTCCAAGCGCAAGGAGTGGCTCGACGAACTGCGCGCCGCCGAGCAGACCGCCCTTGAGAAGCGGCTGCCGCAACTGCGCTCGGACGCCTCGCCCATCCACCCGTACCGACTGGTCAGCGAGATCAACGACTTCCTCACCGAGGACTCGATCTACATCGGCGACGGCGGCGACATCGTCACCTTCTCCGGCCAGGTGGTGCAGCCCAAGTCGCCCGGCCACTGGATGGACCCCGGCCCGCTCGGCACGCTCGGCGTCGGCGTCCCGTTCGTGCTCGCGGCCAAGCAGGCGCGGCCCGACAAGGAGGTCGTCGCCCTCTTCGGCGACGGCGCGTTCTCCCTCACCGGCTGGGACTTCGAGACCCTCGTCCGCTACGACCTCCCCTTCGTCGGCATCGTCGGCAACAACTCCTCCATGAACCAGATCCGTTACGGCCAGAAGGCCAAGTACGGCGAGGCGCGCGAGCGGGTCGGCAACACCCTCGGCGACGTCCACTACGACAAGTTCGCCCAGATGCTGGGCGGTTACGGCGAGGAGGTCCGCGACCCCGCCGACATCGGCCCCGCGCTCCGGCGCGCCCGCGAGTCCGGAAAGCCCTCGCTGATCAACGTCTGGGTCGACCCGGACGCGTACGCCCCCGGAACCATGAACCAGACCATGTACAAGTGAGGTGGCCCCGATGACTGGTACGCCCACCAAGGCACTTGACGGCATCCGTGTCCTGGACATGACCCACGTCCAGTCCGGGCCCTCCGCGACCCAGCTGCTGGCCTGGCTCGGAGCGGACGTCGTCAAGCTGGAGGCGCCGACCGGCGACATCACGCGCAAGCAGCTGCGCGACGTCCCCGACGTCGACTCCCTCTACTTCACGATGCTCAACTGCAACAAGCGGAGCATCACCCTGAACACCAAGACCCAGCGCGGCAAGGAGATCCTCACCGAGCTGATCCGGCGCTCGGACGTCATGGTCGAGAACTTCGGACCGGGCGCGGTCGACCGGATGGGCTTCACCTGGGAACGCATCCAGGAGATCAATCCACGAATCGTCTATGCCTCCATCAAGGGGTTCGGCGACGGCCCGTACACCAACTTCAAGGCGTACGAGGTCGTCGCGCAGGCCATGGGCGGGTCCATGTCGACCACCGGGTTCGAGGACGGGCCGCCGCTGGCGACGGGGGCCCAGATCGGGGACTCGGGCACGGGCGTCCACGCCGTGGCGGGGATTCTCGCGGCGCTGTTCCAGCGTGAGAGCACCGGGCGCGGTCAGCGGGTGAACGTGGCCATGCAGCACGCCGTCCTCAACCTCTGCCGGGTGAAGCTGAGGGACCAGCAGCGCCTGGGCCACGGCCCGCTCGCTGAATATCCGAACGAGGACTTCGGCACGGAAGTTCCCCGCTCGGGAAACGCGTCCGGCGGCGGTCAGCCCGGCTGGGCGGTCAAGTGCGCGCCGGGCGGCCCCAACGACTATGTGTACGTCATCGTGCAGCCCGTCGGCTGGCAGCCCGTCAGCGAGCTGATCGGCCGGCCCGAGCTGGCCGAGGACCCCGAGTGGGCGACGCCGGAGGCCCGGCTGCCCAAGCTCGGCAAGATGTTCCAGCTGATCGAGGAGTGGTCCTCGACCCTGCCCAAGTGGGAGGTGTTGGAGAGGCTCAACGCCCACAACATCCCGTGCGGGCCGATCCTGTCCACCAAGGAGATCATCGAGGACTCCTCGCTGGTCGACAACGAGATGGTCGTCACCGTCCCGCACCCCGAGCGGGGCGATTTCGTGACCGTCGGCAGCCCGCTGAAGCTCTCCGACTCCCCCGTCGAGGTGACCAGTTCACCGCTGCTCGGCCAGCACAACGAAGAGGTCTACATCGGCGAGCTCGGTCTCGGCGACGAGGAACTGCGCCTGCTCAAGTCGAACGGAGTGATCTGACGTGATGGCCGAAGACCGCGTCCTTAGGGTGCGCACGCTCCTCGACTCCGTGCGGGCCGAGGGACGCACCGCGCTGACCGCACCCGAGGGCAAGGTGGTCGCCGACGCGTACGGGATCGCCGTACCCGGGGAGGAGTTGGCGACCGACGTCGACGAGGCGGTGGCGTACGCGGCGCGCTTCGGCGGGCCCGTGGTGATGAAGATCGTCTCGCCGGACATCCTGCACAAGACCGACGCCGGCGGAGTGGTCGTCGGGGTGGAGGGCGCCGCCGAAGTACGGGCCGCGTTCCACACGATCGTCGACAACGCGCGCGCGTTCAACGCATCCGCGCGCATCGAGGGCGTACAGGTGCAGGAGCTGCTCCCGAAGGGGCAGGAGGTCATCGTCGGCGCGGTGACCGACCCGACGTTCGGCAAGGTCGTGGCCTTCGGGCTCGGCGGGGTGCTGGTCGAGGTCCTCAAGGACGTCACCTTCCGGCTCGCGCCCGTGGACGGGGACGAGGCCCTGTCGATGCTGGACTCGATCCGGTCGGCGGAGATCCTGCGCGGGGTGCGCGGCCAGGCGGCCGTGGACCGGTGGGCGATCGCGGAGCAGATCCGGCGGGTGTCCCAACTGGTCACGGACTTCCCCGAGATCGCGGAGGTCGACCTCAACCCGGTGATCGCCACCGCGGAGGGAGCGGTCGCCGCCGACATTCGCGTGATCCTCTCCGAAGCACCCGCGAAGCCGCGCCGCCGCTACACGCGGGACGAGATCCTCACGTCCATGCGCCGCCTGATGCAGCCCTCCTCGGTCGCCGTGATCGGCGCCTCCAACGAGCAGGGAAAGATCGGCAATTCGGTGATGCGCAACCTCATCGACGGCGGCTTCTCCGGAGAGATCCATCCGGTGAACCCCAAGGCCGATGACATTCTGGGCCGCAAGGCGTACAAGAGTGTCACGGACGTTCCCGGTGAGGTGGATGTGGCGGTCTTCGCGATCCCCGCCAAGTTCGTGGCCTCGGCCCTGGAGGAGGTGGGACGCAAGAAGATCCCCAACGCCGTGCTGATCCCCTCCGGCTTCGCGGAGACCGGCGAGCACGAACTCCAGGCGGAGATCGTGGCGATCGCCGAGCGGCACGGCGTACGGCTGCTCGGACCGAACATCTACGGCTACTACTCGACGTGGCAGGACCTGTGCGCCACGTTCTGCACGCCCTACGACGTCAAGGGACCGGTGGCGCTGACCTCGCAGTCCGGTGGCATCGGCATGGCCATCCTGGGCTTCGCCCGCACCACGAAGACGGGCGTGTCGGCGATCGTCGGCCTCGGCAACAAGTCCGACCTGGACGAGGACGACCTGCTGACCTGGTTCGGCGAGGACCCGCACACCGAGTGCATCGCGATGCACCTGGAGGACCTCAAGGACGGTCGCGCCTTCGTGGAGGCCGCGCGGGCGACCGTACCGAGGAAGCCGGTGGTCGTGCTCAAGGCCGGGCGTACCGCGGCGGGCGCGAAGGCGGCCGGCTCGCACACGGGCGCTCTCGCCGGGGACGACGCCGTGTACGACGACATCCTGCGGCAGGCCGGTGTCATCCGGGCGCCCGGTCTGAACGACATGCTGGAGTACGCGCGCGCGTTGCCGGTGCTGCCCACTCCCCAGGGCGACAACGTCGTGATCATCACCGGGGCCGGCGGCAGCGGGGTCCTGCTCTCCGACGCGGTCACCGACAACGGCCTGTCCCTCATGGAGATCCCGCCGGACCTGGACGAGGCCTTCCGGAAGTTCATCCCGCCCTTCGGCGCCGCGGGCAACCCGGTGGACATCACCGGGGGCGAGCCGCCGTCGACGTACGAGGCGACGATTCGGCTGGGTCTGGAGGATCCGCGCATCCACGCGCTCGTGCTGGGCTACTGGCACACCATCGTCACGCCTCCCATGGTCTTCGCCGAGCTCACCGCGCGCGTGGTGGCCGAATTCCGGGAGCGCGGGATCTCCAAGCCCGTGGTGGCCTCGCTCGCGGGTGACGTCGAGGTCGAGGAGGCCTGCCAGTACCTCTACGAGCGGGGGGTCGTGGCGTATCCGTACACGACCGAGCGGCCGGTGGCCGTGCTCGGCGCCAAGTACCGGTGGGCCCGGGCGGCGGGCTTGTTGGGGGGCGGCTCATGAGGTGAGGGAGCGGGGGGCCGGTCGACGGTGCGCGTCGGCCGGCCCCGGGACCCGTGCGCGCACGAAAGGCATTGGACAGGGGGCGCTGGCCAGAACTTTCGACGCAAGGGGTGCTGAGCGACATGACAACCACCGACCTCTCGACATCCGCCACCTACAGGGAGGTGACGGACCGCAACGGCCGCGTGTACCGGATCGGGGAGACCGACCGGGACATCATGGGGCGGCCACGATGGACCATGGTGCTCTTCCCGTGGATGGGCATGCTGGGCATCAGTTCCTCGGAGTACGCGTTCACCTCCGCCGAGGACACCCTGCACGAGGCCCATCTGTGGGACAGCGGGCACATCTTCTGGCTGATGGGCGTCTGGGTGTTCTTCCAGGCGGCCGTGGCCTTCCCGGCCGGGCAGCTGAGGGAGAGCGGAAAGCTCCCCGCGCGGTACGCGATGATGCTCGGCGCGCTGGGCACGATCCTCGGATATCTCTCACTCGCGTACGCGCCGCACGTGACCGTCGCCTATCTCGGCTTCGGCATGTGCAGCGGCATCGGCGCCGGCCTCGTCTACGCGACCTGCGTGAACATGGTCGGCAAGTGGTATCCGGAGCGCAAGGGCGGCAAGACCGGCATGGTCAACGGCGGTTTCGCCTACGGCTCCGTGCCTTTCGTGTTCCTGTTCACCTCCTACATGGACCTGAGCAACTACCAGGGCGTCCTGGTGATGGTCGGTCTCATCTGCTGTGCGGTCGTGGCGTTCGCGGGCTGGTTCTTCAAGGACCCGCCGAAGAACTGGTGGCCGCCGCACGTCGACCCGCTCAGGCAGACCGACGACCCGAAGATCCGCCGGGCACTGGAGAAGAACCCGCCGGCGGTGAAGCAGTACAGCCCGAGGGAGGCCGCACGTACACCAGTCCTGTGGATGATGTGGTTCTGTCTGCTGTGCACGGCCGGGATCAATATCTTCGGCATCGCCTTCCAGGTGCCGTTCGGCAAGGACATGGGCTTCGCGGGCGGGATCGTGGCCACGGCGATGTCCCTGAAGGCGATCGTCAACGGCACCGGGCGCGGGGTCATCGGCTGGATCTCGGACCGCTACGGCCGCCGCAACACCCTGATCATCGTCTGTATCGTGCTCGGCTCGGCCCAGTTCGGTGTGCTGATCTCCGGTCAGATGGGCAGCATGCCGTTCTTCCTGTTCTGCTCCATGGTCTCCGGCTTCGGCGGCGGCGCGATCTTCCCACTGTTCGCCGCGATGACGGCCGACTACTTCGGTGAGAACAACAACGCCACCAACTACGGCATGGTCTACAGCTCGAAGCTGATCTCGGGGCTCGTGGGCTCCGGTATGGGCTCGATCGTGGTCGCCGCCTGGGACTACGAGGGCGCGTTCGTCATCGCGGGCTGCATCGGCCTGGCCTCGGCCGTACTGGCGCTCTTCCTGAAGTCACCCGGCCGGCCGCAGGCCGAGCGCAGCATCGTTCCCAACCCGCAACCGCTCGGCGAGGAAATGGCGTGACACGACGGCAGTTCCGTACGCAGCCGCAGACCGTCCCCACCCCAAGGTGACCGACTTCCCCGGTCCCGTCGCATACCTGAGGAGGCCCTCCCCGGCATGGGGAGGGCCTCCTCAGGCGTGTACGGCCGTCAGCAGTCCTCACGCAGGGAGTGCAGGTGCTCGCTCGAACGCCGTGCGAAGGTGAAGGACTCGGTCGGGTTGTCGTGCTCGGCCTGCCAGTGGTGGGCGAGCCGCTCGCCGCGCAGCCGGGTCACGCCGGAGATGAACCGCTGGTAGTCGATGTCGCCGTCGCCGACGTCGGTCATGCGGTAGCCGTAGGTGCTCGCCGGGTCGCTGACGCCGTCCTTGACATGGAAGAGCGGATAGCGGTGGGGCTGCTTGAGCACGTAGTCGAGGGGCTCGAAGGGCGCGGGGGTGCCGTCGGGCCGCTTGGAGAAGCGGAACTGGCCGGAGTACGCCCAGAAGATGTCCATCTCCAGGTGGACGAGGTCGGGGTCGGTCTCGGCGAGCAGCACGTCGTAGAGGCGGACCTTGGGGTTGTCGGTGGCGAAGGAGAACTCCTCGGAGTGGTTGTGCTGGTAGAACTTCATGCCGCGTGCCTTGGCGGCGGCTCCGTAGGTGTTGAACTCCTCGGCGGCGCGCTTCCAGGCGTCGACGGTGGAGCCGTAGCGGAACGGGCCGGAGGCGGTGCCGATGTGCTTGAGGCCGAGGGCCTGGGCGTCGTCGAGGACCTTGGTGAGGTTCTGCGCGAAGGTGTAGGCGTTGGGGTCGCTGGAGTAGTAGCCGACGTGGCTGCCGATCGGGTTCAGGCCGTGGTCCCTGGCCAGCCGCTTGAGCTGGGCGAGGGTGATCGGGCCGGCCGAGCCCTGGGTGTAGCCGGCGAACTCGACCTCGTCGTAGCCGTACTTCTCCAACTCGGCGAAGACGGCGGCGAAACCGAGGGTGGAGACCTTGTCGCGGAGGCTGTAGAGCTGGATGCCGAGCCGGCCGGGGGGCAGGACGGGGCGGCCGCGCCCGGCGGCGGAGGCATCGGTGTCGGTGGCGGCCGTCGCGGGGGCGGCTGCGGAGCCCAGCAGGGCGGCGGCGGTGGCGCCCGCGGCCACGCCGAGCATGCCGCGTCTGGTGAGGCGGTGGGTGAGTTCGGGGTCGGTCTGGGAGGTGCGGCTCATGCGGGAACTCCTTGTGGTCACAGGGCGTTGTCAGTGGTGAGTGCTTCACTTGTGACCAGTCGGACCCGAGGGTTCAGTCCTCAGGTGAGACCGGCGAGTCGGAGCAGCAGTGACTTCACATCGGTGGCCGCGACGCAGTCGCCGACAGCGCGGGGGGTGGAGCAGATGAGGAGCGGACCGTCGTCGTCGCTCGCGGGAAGGCGGCCGTGGCTGCCGCGAATAGGTGAGGGATCCAGGGGCACGACCGCCATCCGGTAGCGCAGACCGAGTTTCTTGCGCGCCAGGGCTGCGGCGGCCTTGACCTTGACGTAGGGGTCGAGCGGGTCCATGAAGAGTTCGACCGGGTCGTAGCCGGGTTTGCGGTGGATCTCGACGAGGCGTGCGAAGTCGGGCGCGCGGTCGTCGTCGAGCCAGTAGTAGTACGTGAACCAGGCGTCCGGCTCCGCGACGGCAACGAGTTCGCCGGAGCGCGGATGGTCGAGCCGGTGGGCCTTCTTGCCCTCGTCGTCGAGGAGTTGCTCGATGCCGGGCAGTCCGTCGAGCGCGGCCCGGGTCGCGTCGAGGTCCTCCGGGCGGCGTACGTAGACGTGGGCGATCTGGTGGTCGGCGACGGCGAAGGCGCGCGAGGCCATCGGGTCCAGGTACTCCATGCCGTCCTGCGTGTGCACCTCCAGCAGGCCCGCACGGCGCAGGGCGCGGTTGATGTCGACGGGGCGGCTCACGCGGGTGATGCCGTACTCGGACAGGGCGACGACGGTACGGCCCTCGGCGCGGGCGTCGTCCAGGAGCGGGGCCAGGGCGGTGTCCAGGTCGGCGGCCGCCTTCAGGGAGCGCGGGTCGTCGGGGCCGAAGCGCTGCAGGTCGTAGTCGAGGTGAGGGAGGTAGCTGAGCGTCAGGTCGGGGTGGCGGGTGCGCATGATGTGGCGGGTCGCGTCGATGATCCAGCGGCTGGAGACCAGGTCCGCGCCGGGGCCCCAGAAGTGGAAGAGCGGGAACGTGCCGAGTTTCTCGGTGAGTTCGTCGTGCAGGGCCGGGGGCCGGGTGTAGCAGTCGGGCTCCTTGCGGCCGTCGGCGTAGTAGATGGGACGGGGGGTGACGGTGTAGTCGGTGTCGGCGCCCATGGCGTACCACCAGCAGATATTGGCGACGGTGTAGCCGGGGTGGGCGCGGCGGGCGGCGTCCCAGAGTTTGTCGCCGGCGACCAGGCCGTTGTGCTGGCGCCACAGGAGTACGTCGCCGAGTTCGCGGAAGTACCAGCCGTTGCCGACGATGCCGTGCTCCGACGGGTGGGTGCCGGTGAGGAAGGTGGACTGGGCGGCGCAGGTGACGGCGGGCAGGACGGTGCCGAGCGGGGCGCGGGAACCGGACGCGCCGAGCGCCTTGAGGTGGGGCATGTCGTCGAGGAGACGGGGGGTGAGGCCGACGACGTCGAGGACGAGGAGCGGGGTGGGGGTGCTCATGGCAGCTCCTTCAGGCCGAGGTCCGTCAACAGGTCGCGGGCCAGGGTGAGTTCGGCGGCGATGCCGTCGGCGAGCTGGGCCCGGGTGGTGGGGCGCAGCTCGGGCGGGAGGGCCTGCCAGGTGTAGGTCTCGACCTCCAGGTGGCGGGTGAGCGGGTGCGGGCCGCCGACGAGCCGGGTCAGGGCGGTCTTCAGGACGGGGAGTGTGGAGGTGAGGGGCGCGGCGGGGGCCGCGTGCAGCGGGACGTGGAAGTGGGCGCGCCAGGGAGCGGCGTCGGGGAGCACGTGGTCGGTGAGGGCTTCGCCGAGGTCGTCGGTGCCGCGCAGGCCGGCGGCGGTGGCGGTGCGGGTCTGGTGCAGGAAGCGGGGCTCGTCGAAGGCGGCGAGGGCCTCGCGGACCTCGGGAAGGTGAGGGTGCTCGGCGTGCAGCGCGGCCGAGAGCTGGGACTTGACGACGGGGACCCGGGCCGCGGTGAGCGCGTCCAGGGCGGTGTGCGGATCTTCGAAGGAGGTGGCGAGGTGGCAGGTGTCGACGCAGATGCCGATGCGTTCGTGGCCGACCGCGGTGAGCGGGGCGATGGCGTCGGCGGTGGTCTCGACGATGCAGCCGGGTTCGGGTTCGAGGCCGACGCGGATGGAGCGTCCGGTCAGTTCCTCAAGGGCGTCGAGGCGTTCGGCGAGGGTGCGCAGAGCGGTGTGGGCCGTCTCCGTGGGCCGGGTGCGCCAGGCGAGCGGGAGGGTGGAGATGGTGCCCTCGGTGACGTCGTCGGGGAGGAGGCCGGCGAGGACCCGGGCCAGGGCGGTGGTGTGGTCGAGGCGCTCGGGGTCGGTCCAGTCCGGCCGGTAGACGCGGTACTTGACCTCTTCGGCGCCGAAGCCTTCATAGGGGAAGCCGTTGAGGGTGACGGCCTCCAGGCCCCGGCGGTCGAGTTCGCAGCGCAGGCCGCGCAGGGCGGACGGGTCGGTGACGAGGGCGTCGGCGGCGTCCTTGGCGAGCCACAGGCCGATGCCCAGGCGGTCGCGGCCGAGGCGGCGGCGGACGGGTTCGCAGTGGTCGCGGAGCTGGGTGAGGACGCCGTCGAGGGTCTCGGCGGGGTGGACGTTGGTGCAGTAGGCGAGGTGGACGGTGGAGCCGTCGGGGTGGCGGAAGCGCATGGCTCACGCACCGCCGCGGAGGATCGAGTTGCCCTCGTGGGTGGCGTCCGTGGTGGTGACGTCGAGGTTCAGTCGGCCGCTGAGCCCGTAGAAGGCGACGGGGTTGCGCCACAGCACCCGGTCGACGTCGTCCTCGGTGAAGCCTTCGGCCAGCATCAGGTCGGCGACGCTGCGGGTCTTGAGGGGGTCGCTGCGACCCCAGTCGGCGGCGGAGTTCACCAGGACCTGCTCGGGTCCGTAGGCGCGCAGGATCGCCACCATCCGCTCCTCGTCCATCTTGGTGTCGGGATAGACGGAGAAGCCCAGCCAGCAGCCGCTGTCCTTGGCTTCCTTGACGGTGGTCTCGTTGAGGTGGTCGACCAGGACGCGGTCCGGGGGCAGTGCGGACTCGGCGACGACGTCGAGGGTGCGGCGCAGGCCGGCCGCCTTGTCGCGGTGCGGGGTGTGCACGAGCGCGGGCAGTTCGTGGTCGGCGGCGAGTTGGAGCTGGGCGGCGAGGGCGGCGTCCTCGGCAGGGGTCATCGAGTCGTAGCCGATCTCGCCCACGGCCACGACCTGGTCCTTGACGAGATAGCGGGGCAGTTCGTCGAGGACGGGCAGGCAGCGCGGGTCGTTCGCCTCCTTGGGGTTGAGGGCGAGCGTGCAGTGGTGGGCGATGCCGTACTGGGCGGCGCGGAAGGGTTCCCAGCCGAGGAGGGAGTCGAAGTAGTCGAGGAAGGTGGCCGGCGAGGTGCGGGGCTGGCCGAGCCAGAAGGAGGGCTCGACGACGGCGCGGACGCCTGCGGCGTGCATGGCCTCGTAGTCGTCGGTGGTCCTGGACGTCATATGGATGTGGGGATCGAAGATGCGCATCAGGACTCCTTGCCGTGGGGGTGGACCGAACCGTGCGGTGAGCGTGGGGAGTCGGCTTCGGTCAGGGCCAGGACGCGGTACAGGTCCTCGGGCACGGGACGGCCCGCGGCGGTGCGTTCGGCGGCGTAGTCGCGGAGCATGCGGGCGAGTTCGAGGTCCGCGTGGGCGCGGCGGTCGAGGTCGGCCACCGTGTCGACGGACACGCCGGTGAACAGGCACTTCAGGACGGCGTGGCGCCACTGGTGGGGGTCGAGGTGCCGGGCGGCGTACGGGCCGACGGCGGCGGTGAGGAGCCGGGTGTCGTTGGCGCGCAGGGCGTCCTCGACGAGCGGGAGGGCGTCGGGGCCCGGCACGAGGTGAGGCAGGGCGTGCAGGACGGCGCGGCGTTCGGCGCCGGTGCCCTGGAAGTAGACACGGGTGACGGCCTCCGTGTCGGCCCGGGCCGCGTGAAGGATGAGGACGCGGGCGGCGTCGGCGTACTCGGGCCCGCAGCGGCGTCCGGCCTCGGCGAGGCGCAACTCCCATACGGAGATGGGTCCGTGGGTGCCGGGGTGGGCGGCGGCCTCGTCCAGGGCCTGGTCGAGCCAGGCGCGGGCGGCTGCGCCGAGGCGGTCGGCGAGGTGACCGTGCAGCTGGGCCGGCGGGGTGAGGGCGAGGGTGGTGCCCTCAGTGGCCGCCGCCGGCGTGCCCGTGGTGGGGCGCGGGTGGGTCATGAGGTGCTCCCTTCTGGGGTGGCGGAGGGATCGCCCCGGCGTGGAGGTGCGGCGCTGTGGAGGAACGGGAGGGAGTGTTCGGCGAAGTGGGGACCGGCGTGGGAGTGGCGGGGCAGTTCCACGACGGTCAGGCCCTGGTAGCCGGTGGCGGCGAGGGCCGCGAGGACGGGCGGGAAGTCGATCTCGCCGTCTCCGAAGGGGAGGTGTTCATGGATGCCGCGGCGCATGTCCTCGATCTGGACATGGCGCAGCCAGGGGGCGGCGGCGCGGACGCAGTCGGCCGGGGAAAGGGGTTCGAGGCACTGGCAGTGGCCGATGTCGAGGGTGAGTCCGAGGTGTTCCGGGTCGCCGAGGGCGTGGCGGAGGCGGTGGAAGTCGGCGAGCGTGGACAGGAGGTGGCCGGGTTCGGGTTCGACGGCGAGAGGGATGCGGGCGGTGGCGGCCGCGTCCAGGACGGGGGCGAGGGACTCGGCCAGGCGTTTCCACGCGGTGTCCGTGTCCGTGCCTTCGGGGGTGATGCCGCTGAAGCAGTGCACGGCGTGAGCCCCGAGATCGGCGGCGACCCGGACGGCCCGGAGCAGCAGGTCGACGCGTCGGGCGCGGTCGTCCGGGTCGGCGTCCAGCAGCGACGGCCCGTGCTTGCGGCGCGGGTCGAGCACATACCGGGCCCCCGTCTCGACGGTGACCCCGAGACCGAGGGCGTCCAGCCGGTGCGCCACGTGGCGCGTGCGGACGGCGAGGTCCGGCGCCAGTGGGTCGAGGTGCATGTGGTCGAGGGTCAGCCCGACACCGTCGTAGCCGAGGTCGGCCAGGAGGTGGAACGCGTCGTCGAGACGGAGGTCGGCGAGGCCGTTGGTGCCGTAGCCGAAGCGGAGGGAGGTGGTGGAGGTCATGTGATGCTCACCCTCTTCGCGAACCTGCGGCCCAGCGGGGCCAGGGCCGCGACGAGCACGGCGGTGGCTCGGGCGCCGGACCGGGCGGTGAGGGCGGCCTGGAGAGGGACCGTGGCGCGGATGCCTCCGGCGACGGCTCGTTGGGTGAGGGGAGGTGAGGCGTTGAGGGTGGCGTGGAAGTAGGGACGGGCCGCGGTCGCTGCGTAGGCGGCGGCGAGGGCGGCGCGCAGGATGTACGCCGCGGTCGACGCGGGCGCCGGGGTCGGTTCCGGCCGGCGGGCTCGCGGCGTTCCGGCTCCCGGCCGACCAGCGCCCGGTCGCGCGACTCCCGGCCGACGAGCGGCCCCGGGGTCAGGCGTGAGCAGGCGCGTCAGGACAGCGGTCGTCGTGAGAGCGGCCAGGGCTGTCAGGGGGGCACCACCCCGTGTCTCGCTTCGGGAGACGGCCGTCACCGCGAGGGTGTGGCTGCCGAGGAGGGCGGCGGAGGGGAGGGCGGTGCGGGTGTGGCCGGTGGTGGCCGCGGCGCCCAGGAGCAGGTCGAGGGCGCGGGCGGCGGCCATGGCCGCGGGGCCTGCCGGGGTGTGCTTCAGCTTGAGGTCGTAGGCCCAGACCGTGGCGGCGAGGGGTGCGGCGACGGCCAGGGCGGGGCGTCCGGCACGGACGGCCAGGGCCAGGCCGGTGCCGGTGAGGGCGCAGGCCGCCGTGAGGGCCGCGGTCGGTCGGATACGGCCGGAGGGGAGGGGCCGGTGCGGGCGTTCGGCCGCGTCCTCGTGGCGGTCGGCCCAGTCGTTGAGGGCCATGCCGGCCTCGTACAGGCACAGGGAGGAGCCGATGGCGAGCAGGGTGCGGGAGTTGGGGGGTGCGGCGGTGGCGGCCGCGCCGGCCAGGGCGTCGCCGGGGACGGTGAACAGGGCGGGCAGGCGCAGGAGTTCGGCCCAGGCGAGGGCGGGGTTCGGGTCGTGGCTCACTGTGTCTCCCCGGCGCTGTCGCCGCCGATGCCGGGCTGACCGGCGCCGCGGTCCTCGCCGGCTCCCCCACCCCGCAACCGCCCGGCGAACCGCACCAGTGCCGTGTACTGGTCCGCCAGTGCTGCCGGACCCTCGCCCAGTGGGTCCTTGAAGTAGAAGGCGAGGTCGGTAAGGGGGCCGGCGAGGCCCCTCTCGTGGGCGCGGGTGGTGAGGCGGGCCAGGTCGAGGATCAGGGGGGCCGCGAGGGCCGAGTCGCAGCCCTGCCAGATGGTCTGGAGGATCATGCGGGTGCCGAGGAAGCCGTCGAAGGCGATGTGGTCCCAGGCGGTCTTCCAGTCGCCGAGGGCGGGGACGTCGTCGATGTGGACCTCGCCCTCGGGGGCCTGCCCGAGGACGTCGGTGAGGACCCGCTCCTTGCCTGCGTTCTTGGCCGCCGCCGCGGCGGGGTCGGCGAGGGCGGCGCCGTCGCCGCCGCCCAGCAGGTTGCTGCCGGACCAGGCGCGGACCGTGAGGGCCCGCTGGGTGAACATCGGGGCCAGGACCGCGCGCAGGAGGGTCTGGCCGGTCTTGCCGTCACGGCCGGCGTACGGGAGGCCGGACACGGCGGCCGGTGCCGCGAGGGAGGGGTGGTGCAGGCCGGTGGAGGGGGTGAAGTTGACGTAGGGGCAGCCGGCGCGCAGGGCCGCTGCCGCGTACAGGGTGCTGGGCGGGAGTGCCCGGCCGGAGGGTGCGGGCTCGGTGGAGGCGACGTTCACCACCACCGCTCGCGCCAGACCGCGCTCGCGGACGAAGGATTGGATGTCGGCGGCGAAGGCGACGATCAGTTCGTCCTCGGTACGGGTGTCGCCGGGGAGCGGGCCGCCCGGCTTGATCTCCCGGTCGGCGGCGGCCAGTTCGGCGGCGACGGCGGCCGGGAGGCCGGGGGGCAGGACGCCGCCGGCGGCGAGTTCCTCCGCGCGTTTGGGCAGCGGGCAGTCCACCGTGTCGTGGCCGCCGAAGACGAGGGAGGGCAGCGGTGGCAGGCCGCAGTCGGCGAAGGCGGGGGTTTCGGTGACCATGCCCGTGGGCGGTTGCAGTCCCGCGGCGACGGCGGCGCAGCCCGCGACGACGGTCGTGGCGACGGAGCCGCGTGCCCCGATCAGCCACACACCGACGGGGGGACGGGAGAGGGACGCGGACATGGGCAGCCTCCTTGTCGTGCGTGCGTTGCCAGCACCAGGGGGTGGTAGACGGCGGGCGGGGGTCCGGCGTCCCCCGCCCGCCGCCGCTCAGTTGCCCTTCAGGGGCAGTTCCTTGATCCGGATGTCGCGGAAGGACACCTGGTCGTCGGCTCCGTGGTTCTGGATGCCGACATGCCCGTCACGCAGGCTCCGGGCCGGATCGGAGTTGGTGAAATCGTTGATCTTCACGCCGTTGAGCCAGACGCGGAGGCGTTCGCCCTCCACGCGGATCTCGTACGTGTTCCACTCCCCCGGCGGGTTCAGCGCGCTGTCGCGCTTGGCCAGGTCGGCGGAGTGGAAGCCGTAGACCGACCCCGTGGTCTTCTCGGGGACGTCCGTGGCGTCGATCTGGATCTCATAGCCGTTGTTGACAGCCGACCACGGGTCGTCCGAGGGCGGAAATCCCACGAATACACCGGAATTGTCGTCTCCGTCGACCTTCCAGTCGAGCTTCAGCGAGTAGGCACCGAAGCCCTGGCCGGCGTACCAGAGCATGCCGAGGCCGCCGGTCGTGGTGAGGGTGCCGTCGGCGCCGAGCTCGAAGGAGCCGGGGCCGGCCTGCCGCCAGTCGGCCAGGGCCTCGGCCGTGCCGTCGAAGAGCGGGCGGTAGCCGTTCTCCGGGCGGCAGTCGGCCTGGGCGGTGCCGGTGGTCCAGCGGAGCCCGCCCAGCAGGTGCTGCCGGAAGGCGGGGTCGGCGTAGGACTCCTTGGTGTGGCCGCCGCCGGTGTAGAAGGCGCGGCCGCCCTGGTAGGTGTGGCACCAGGCGATCGGGTGGTCGCCGTTCATGGTGCCGCCGCTGTAGGACGATTCGTCGAGGGAGGCCAGGACGTGGACCTGTTCCCGCGGGTTGGAGCGGTAGTTGTACCACTCGTCCGTGCGGTTCCACTCGGCGGGCAGCTGGGCGGTGGCCGGGTGGGCGTGGTCCTCGACGTCGACCGTCGCGGGCTGGATCGCCGGATGCGACTGGAAATACGCCCCGACGACCCCGCCGTAGAACGTCCAGTCGTACTCGGTGTCGGCGGCGGCGTGGACGCCCATATAGCCGCCGCCGTGGCGCACGTAGCGTTCGAACGCGCGCTGTTGCGCGCCGTCGAGCACGTCCCCGGTGGTCGACAGGAAGACGACGGTGTCGTAGCGCCGCAGGTTCTCGGGCGTGAATGCCCCGGCGTCCTCGGTGGCGTCGACGGTGAAGCCGGCCGAGCTGCCCAGCTCCTTGATCGCGGCCACCCCGTCGGGGATCGAGTCGTGCCGGAAGCCGGACGTCTTGGAGAAGACCAGCACCCGTTCGTCGGCGGAGGGCTCCGACGCCGCGGGTCCCGACATGCAGCCCAGGAGCAGGGCCGTGCCCGTGACCACCGTTGCCAGTTGGCTGGTTGATCGCATCGTGTACCCGCCTCCTCAGCCGGTGGTGAAGGTGAAGTCGTCCACGTCGAACAGGGCTGCCGTGCCCGTCCCCTTGAAGACCAGGTAGAGCGTGGTCGTGCCGCGCGGGGCCCGGGACAGGTCGGCGGTGACGTCCTGGAAGTTCTCCCAGCCGCCGGTCACCGGCACGGTCGCCTTGCCGAGCAGGGTGCCCGTCGACGAGCCGGCGCGGATCTCCAGCGTCCCTCCGGTGCCGCCGGACGACACGCGTGCCGTCACGGACTTCGCGTTGCTCAGCGCGTACGGCGTGAAGGAGATCCAGTCGCCGTTGTGGATGTCGCCCACGGTGTTGCCGCCGTGCGCGGTGTCCTTGGCGATGATCGAGACGCCGGAGCCGTTGCCGAAGTGCTCGGCCTGGCGCTGCTTGGGCTGGACGACGTTCTGGTCGTGGGTGGTCAGCGGGGCCTGGCCGCCGCCTCCGCCGTCGGTGTACTCGGCGTCGAAGACCCCGAAGATGTTGGCGTTGGGGTCGTGGCCGCCGTCGGCGGTGGTCTGGATGGTGCCGGTGCAGCCGTCGGCGGAGGTCACCGGGTGCCCGTGGCTGTCGTGGCCGAGGACGAAGGTGACCTTGACCTTGGAGCAGTCGATCGTCCGGTCCTCGGGGTCGGTGACCCGCACCTTGAACGGGATGGCGTCACCGAAGCTGAACAGCTGTCCGTCCTGCGGGAGTTCGAGTGTCACCTTGGGTGCGGTGTTGCCCACCACGATCTGCACGCTCGCGCTGCCGGTGCGTCCCGAGGGGTCCTTCGCGGTCAGGGTGGCGGTGTAGGTGCCGTTCTTCCGGTACCGGTGGGTGGGGTCGGCCGAGGTGGAGGTCGTCCCGTCGCCGAAGTTCCAGCTGTAGGTGAGCGCGTCGCCGTCCTGGTCGGTGGTGCCCTCGGAGGAGAACTGCACCCTCAGCGGCGCGGTTCCGGAGGCCCGGTCGGCCGAGGCCTGTGCGACCGGGGAGTGGCCGTCGATGGCGTTCTCGATGCGGTACAGGGCCGAGTGTTCGTCGCCGCCGAACCAGGCGGTGCCGTAGTCGAGGACGTACAGCGCACCGTCGGGGCCGAAGGCCATGTCCATGATCTGGGTGCCGGTCCACGGGACGTCGTTGATCGACTGTACGGTCCCGTCGGCGTCGCTGGTGATCCGCTTGATCCAGCGGCGGCCGAACTCCCCGGCGAAGAAGTCCCCGTCGTAGGCCTCGGGGAACTTCACCGGCGAGTCGAGCGCGGGGTCGTAGTGGTAGACCGGGCCGCCCATCGGGGACTCGGAGCCGGTGCCGAACTCGGGCAGGGAGCCGCCGTCGTAGGGGATCCAGGCCGCCTGGGCCGGGGGCAGGTCGGTCAGGCCGGTGTTGTTCGGCGAGGTGTTCTTCGGGGCGGCGCAGTCGAAGGCCGCGCCGGACTGACCGGTGGCGAAGTCATAGTCGACGTAGGCGTCGTTGTCGCCGGTGCAGTACGGCCAGCCGAAGTTGCCGGGGCCGGTGACGCGGGCGAACTCGACCTGGCCGGCCGGTCCGCGGGAGGGGTTGGCGGCGCCGGCGTCGGGACCGTAGTCGCCGACGTACAGGATCCCGGTCTCCTTGTCGACGCTGAACCGGAACGGGTTGCGGAAGCCCATCGCGTAGATCTCGGGCCGCGTCTTGTCCGTGCCGGGCGCGAACAGGTTGCCCTCGGGCACCGAGTAGCTTCCGTCCGCGTTCACCTTGATACGGAGGATCTTGCCGCGCAGGTCGTTGGTGTTGCCGGAGGAGCGCTGGGCGTCGAACGCCGGGTTGCGGTTGGCGCGTTCGTCGATCGGGGTGAAGCCGTCGGACTGGAACGGGTTGGTGTCGTCGCCGGTCGACAGGTACAGGTTGCCGGCCGCGTCGAAGTCGATGTCACCGCCGACGTGGCAGCAGATGCCGCGGGAGGCGGGGACGTCGAGGATCTTCGTCTCGCTGGCGTTGTCGAGGGTGCCGTCCGCCTTCAGCACGAACCGGGAGAGCCGGTTGACGCCGTCGAAGGGTGCGAAGTCGGCCGCCGTGCCGGTCTCGGGGGCGTCGCCCGCCGGGGTGTTCAACGGGGGTGCGTAATAGAGGTAGATGAAGCGGTTGGTGGTGAAGTCCGGGTCGACGCCGATGCCTTGGAGCCCTTCCTCGTCGTGCGAGTAGACGTCGAGCTTTCCGGCGAGCCTGGTGTTGCCCGCCGCGTCGGTCAGGCGGAGTTCGCCGTCGCGCGAGGTGTGCAGGACCGAGCGGTCCGGCAGGACGGCGAGCGACATGGGCTCGCCGACCTCCGGTTCGCCCTTGGCCAGAGTGACCTGCTGGAAGTCCTCGGCGGCCAGGTCGGCGTCGGCGACAGCCGGGGGCGCGGCGAGGGTGAGGGACGCGCCGGCGAGGAGTGCGCCGCTGAGCAGCGCGATCGCCTTGTGGAAGCGTCGTCTGTGGGTCTCGGTTCTGTCGTTGCCGGTGGTGCGGTCGTTCCCGTGCACGAATGCCTCCAGAATGGGGCCGGTTGTACGGGCGGGTGCGTACGCCGGGATGCGCCGTCATCCCGGAGAGTCACAGGAGAAGCTCAGTTGCCGAACGCCGCGTCGAACGAGGCCGACGGCGGGTCGAAGTCGTACGCCTTCAGGCGGGTCAGCGCCTCGGGAGCGCCCTGGAGCCGGTCCATGCCGGCGTCCTCCCACTCGACCGAGATCGGGCCCTGGTAGTCGATGGAGCGCAGCATCCGGAAGACGTCCTCCCAGGGGACGTCGCCGTGTCCCGCGGACACGAAGTCCCAGCCGCGGCGCGGGTCGCCCCACGGAAGGTGCGAGCCGAGGCGGCCGTTGCGCCCGTCGAGGCGCTTGCGGGCCTCCTTGCAGTCGACGTGGTAGATCCGGTCGCGGAAGTCCCACAGGAAGCCGACCGGGTCGAGGTCCTGCCACACGAAGTGCGAGGGGTCGAAGTTCAGGCCGAAGGCCGGGCGCCTGCCAACGGCCTCCAGGGCACGCTGGGTTGTCCAGTAGTCGTAGGCGATCTCGCTGGGGTGGACCTCGTGGGCGAAGCGGACGCCCTCCGCGTCGAAGACG
Organism: Streptomyces sp. NPDC079141; assembly: GCF_040686775.1. Classification (NCBI taxonomy): domain Bacteria; kingdom Bacillati; phylum Actinomycetota; class Actinomycetes; order Kitasatosporales; family Streptomycetaceae; genus Streptomyces; species Streptomyces sp. NPDC079141. The sequence goes on from NZ_JBFBLP010000007.1 coordinate 324,384, forward strand.
TCGAGGATCGGGTTCCAGCGGGCCGCGAAGTCGTCGTAGCCGCGGTCGATCATCGCCTCGGGGGCGGGCGGGAACATCGCGACCAGGTGCCAGATGGCGGAGCCGGTGAAGCCGATGACGGTGTCGACGCCGAAGGCGGCCGCGGCGCGCGCGGTGTCGGCCATCTCGGCGGCCGCCCTCTGCCGTACGCCCTCGGCATCACCGTCGCCCCAGATCCGGGCCGGCAGGATCGCCTGGTGGCGTTCGTCGATGATGGCGTCGCAGACCGCCTGGCCGACCAGATGGTTGGAGATCGCCCAGCACTTGAGGCCGTACTTGTCGAGGAGCTGATGCCTCGACTCCACATAGGAAGGATCGGCCAACGCCTTGTCCACCTCGAAGTGGTCGCCCCAGCAGGCGAGTTCGAGGCCGTCGTAGCCGAAGTCGCGGGCCAGGCGGCAGACCTCTTCGAGGGGCAGGTCGGCCCACTGGCCGGTGAACAGGGTGAAGGTGCGCGGCATGACCAGTGGCCTCCTAGACCGCTACGGGGGTGTAGACGGAGTTCTTCTCGGCGCTCTCCTCGACCGCCGCCAGCACGCGCTGCACCTGGAGTCCGTCGGCGAAGGAGGGCTCGGGCTGCCGGCCCTCGGCGACGGCGTGCACCAGGTCGCGGGCCTGGTGGACGAAGGTGTGCTCGTAGCCGAGACCGTGGCCCGGCGGCCACCAGGCCTCCAGGTAGGGGTGGTCGGGTTCGGTGACGAGGATGCGGCGGAAGCCGGCGTGTGCTCCGGGCTCGGTGCCGTCGTGGTACGAGAGTTCGTTGAGCCGTTCCAGGTCGAAGGCCAACGAGCCGTGTTCACCGTTGAGTTCGATGTGCAGGGCGTTCTTGCGGCCGGTGGCGTAGCGGGTCGCCTCGAAGGAGGCGAGGGCGCCGGAGGGGAAGCGGGCGGTGAACAGGGCGGCGTCGTCGACGGTGACCCGGCCGGTGCCCGCGGACGCCCCGGCGGACAGGCCGCTGGTCGCGCCGACGGGCAGGGGGCGCTCCCGCACGAAGGTCTCCGTCAGTGCGGACACCCCCGCCAGCCGTTCTCCCGCCAGGTACTGGGCGAGGTCGATGATGTGCGCACCGAGGTCGCCGAGCGAGCCCGAACCGGCGTATTCCTTGCGCAGCCGCCAGGTCAGCGGGAACTGCGGGTTCACCAGCCAGTCCTGAAGGTACGTCACCCTGACGTGCCGCAGCCTGCCGAGCCGGCCCTCGGCGACCATGTTCCGGGCCAGTGCGGTGGCCGGCAGCCGGCGGTAGTTGAACCCGACCATCGCCAACTGGCCGCGCCCGTACGCCTCTTCGGCCGCCGCCGCCATCGTCGAGGCCTCCTCGACCGTGTTGGCCAGGGGCTTTTCGCACAGGACGTGCTTGCCGGCGGCCAGCGCGGCGACGGCGATCTCGGCGTGGCTGTCGCCGGGGGTGCAGATGTCGACGAGGTCGACGTCGTCCCGGGCGATCAGCGCACGCCAGTCGGTCTCGACCGCCGCCCAGCCGTGCCGGTCGGCCGCCGCGCGCACGGCCGCCGCGTCCCGTCCGCAGATGACGGCCAGTTCCGGACGCCGGGGCAGGTCGAAGACGCGCCCCGCGGTGCGCCAGCCCTGGGAGTGGGCGGCGCCCATGAAGGCGTAGCCGACCATGCCCACTCTCAGGGGCGGCTTCCCTCCCTCTCCCTCGGTCCCTTCTGACTGCTGCGGCTGTCCCATGGGTGTGTCCTCCTCGTCCTCGTCGGGTGCGCACGTGGGGGGTGCGGGCGGAGCGGCCTACTTGAAGCCGGTGGCCATGTACTGGTCGACGTTCGTCTTGTCGACGACGGCGGAGTACAGGGTGAGCGAGGCGGGGATCTCGAACTCGGCGAGCCCGCCGACCCCCTTGCCCTGGCCGAGCGCGCGGGCGAGGTCGATCGCGGAGGCGGCCATGGTCGGCGGGTACAGGACCGTCGCCTTCAGTACGCCGTCGTCCTGCTTGATGGCCTGGAAGGCGGAGAGCGCGCCGGCTCCGCCGACCATCAGGAAGTCGTCGCGTCCGGCCTGCTCGATGGCGCGCAGCGCGCCTACTCCCTGGTCGTCGTCGTGGTTCCACATCGCGTCGAACTTCGACTGGGCCTGGAGAAGTTGGGCCATCTTGGCCTGCCCGGACTCGACGGTGAACTCGGCCGCCTGCCGGGCCACCTTCTTGATGTTCGGGTAGTTCTTCAGGGCGTCGTCGAAGCCCTTGGTGCGCTGCTGGGTCAGTTCCAGGTTGTCCAGGCCGGCCAGCTCGATGACCCGGGCGCCGGACTTGTCCTTGAGCTTCTCGCCGATGTAGTGCCCGGCGTTGAGGCCCATGCCGTAGTTGTCGCCGCCGATCCAGCAGCGGTACGCCTGGGGCGAGTTGAAGATGCGGTCGAGGTTGACGACCGGGATGCCCGCGCGCATCGCCTGCAGTCCGACCTGGGTGAGCGCCTTGCCGTCGGCGGGCAGCACCACCAGTACGTCGACCTTCTTGTTGATCAGCGTCTCGATCTGGCCGATCTGGGCGGCGGTGTCGTTGGAGCCTTCAGTGATCTCCAGGGTGACGTCGGAGTACTTCTTCGCCCGGCTCTTGGCGTTGTCGTTGATGGCGTTGAGCCAGCCGTGGTCGGCCTGTGGGCCGGCGAACCCGATGGTGACGGGCTTGCCGGGCTTGTCGTCGGCGGCCGGCTGGTCGTTCGCGGCGGGCTCGTCGTCGGACTCGTTACTCGTGCAACCAGCGAGAAGAACACCGGCGGAAACGGCAGCGGTCCCGAAGAGCAGCCCTCTGCGACTCGTAAGCTCTGGCATGGCGGTGAACCCTTTCCTCAGGTCGTGCGTGCGATACGACGCTCAGGTCGTGCGAGCGAATGCGACGCTCAGGTCATGCGTGCGGTACGACGCTCAGGTCGTGCTTGCGGTACGGCGCTGGACCAGCACGGCGGCGACGATGATCGCGCCCTTGGCGATCTGCTGGACGTCGCTCTGCAGGTTGTTCAGGGCGAAGATGTTGGTGATCGTGGTGAAGATCAGGACACCGAGCACGGAGCCGGTGATGGTGCCGCGCCCGCCGCTGAGCAGGGTGCCGCCGATGATCGCGGCCGCGATGGCGTCGAGCTCGTAGAGATTGCCGTTGGTGTTCTGGCCGGAGCCGGACAGGATGATCAGCAGGAAGGCGGCGATGCCGCAGCACAGTCCGGACAGCAGATAGAGGTAGAGGCGCTGGCGGCGGACGTCGATGCCGGCGAGCCGTGCGGCCTCGGCGTTGCCGCCGACGGCGACCGTACGGCGGCCGAAGGTGGTGCGGTTGAGAATGAGCCAGCCGATGATCGTGACGACGGCGAAGACCATCACCAGCGGCGGGACGCCGAGGACGTAGGCGTCGCGTTCGCCGAGGTCGAGAATGCTCGGGATGGTGACGACCTGTGTCTTGCCGTCGGTGATCTGGAGGGCGAGGCCGCGCGCCGAGGCGAGCATGGCGAGCGTCGCGATGAACGGGACCATGCCGCCGTAGGCGATGAGCAGGCCGTTGACCAGGCCGCAGCCCACCCCCACCAGGACCGCGGTGAACAGGATGCCGCCGAAGCCGTACTCCTGGGTGGCGACCGTGGTCGCCCAGACCGAGGCCAGGGCGACGATCGCGCCGACGGACAGGTCGATGCCGCCGGAGGTGATGACGAAGGTCATGCCGACGGTGACGACGCCGATCACGGAGGCCTGGGTGAGGACGAGTTGGAGGTTGCGGGTGTCGAGGAACTCGTCGGGCTTGCTGATGCCTCCGATGAGGATCAGCGCGGCGAGCACGCCGAGGAGGGACAGGGTGCGCACATCGGCGCGGGCCATCATGCCCCGCCAGGCGGGGAGTTGGGCCACGGGGGCGGTCTTGCCGGTGCCGTCCCTCGGTGGGGACGCGTGCTGCGTCATGACGCCGGGCTTCCTTCCATGACGAGGTCGAGGACACGGTGTTCGTCGAGGTCGCGGGCGGGCGCCGTATGGACGACGCGCCCTTCGCGCAGCACCAGGACGCGGTCGGCGAGGCCGAGCACCTCGGGCACCTCGCTGGAGACGAGCAGGACGGCGAGGCCTTCGTCGGCCAGGCGGCGGATCACCGCGTACAGCTCGGCGCGGGCGCCCACGTCGACGCCGCGGGTGGGTTCGTCGAGGAGCAGGACGCGGCAGCCGCGCAGCAGCCAGCGGGCGAGGACGGCCTTTTGCTGGTTGCCGCCGGACAGGGTGCGCACGGGCGCGGACGGGTTGTCGGGCCTGAGCGAGAGCTCACGGGTGGCGGCACGCGCGGCTCCCAGTTCGGCGCCCCGGTCGATCCACCCGCCGCGGGAGAAGCGGGACATGGAGGAGACCGACACATTGCGCGTGACGGACTCCAGCATCAGCAGGGCCTGCGCCTTGCGTTCCTCGGGGGCGAGCCCGAGTCCGGCCCGGACGGCGGCGCGGACGCTGCCGGGGTGCAACGGGCGGCCGTCGACGAGGACTTGACCGGTACTGGGCTTGCGCGCCCCGTAGATCGTCTCCAGGATCTCGGAGCGTCCCGAGCCGACAAGGCCGGCGAGGCCGACGATCTCCCCGGGCCGTATCGCAAGGTCCAGCGGTTCGAACTCCCCTTGCCGGGACAGCCCCTTGACCTCCAGCAGCGGTGCGCCGTCCGAGGGCGACGCGGGCCGCTGCGGGAAGACGTACTCGACGTTGCGTCCCGTCATCAGGGCGACGACATCCCGGGTGGGCGTGGTCTTGGCGGGCAGTCCGCCGGCCACGGCCCGGCCGTCCTTGAGGACGGTCACCCGGTCGCCGATGCGGCGGATCTCCTCCAGGCGGTGCGAGATGTAGACGACCGCGACGCCGTCGGCGGTGAGGTCGCCGACGATACGGAAGAGGTTGTCGACCTCGTCCGGGTCGAGGGCGGCGGACGGCTCGTCCATCACGATCAGCCGTACGTCGTGGGAGAGCGCCCGGGCCATGGAGACGATCTGCTGCTGGGCCGCCGACAGCTCCCCGACCAGACGGCCGGGGTCGATCTCCGGATGGCCAAGTCGCTTGAGGAGCTGGGCAGTTGACGCTCGCGCGGTCTTCCGCCGTACGACGAATCCGGCGGTCGTCGGTTCATGGCCGAGGTGGACGTTCTCGGCCACGGACAGGTGCTCGACCAGGTCGAGTTCCTGGTAGATGGTGGCGATGCCCAGGCGCATGGCGGCAATGGGCGACCGCAGCGTCACGGGTGCGCCACGCCAGTTGATGGTGCCGGTGTCGGGCTGGTGGGCGCCGGCCAGGACCTTGATGAGGGTGGATTTCCCGGCGCCGTTCTGGCCGAGCAGACAGTGCACCTCGCCGGCCTGGACGTCGAGGTCGACGCCGTCGAGGGCCCGGACACCGGGGAAGGACTTGGTGATGCCGGACATGCTGAGCAGCGGTGCTTCTGGTGCCATGCGGATTCCCCTTGGCGGGCGTGCGGGCCGGTTTCAGGGCAGGGCGATGCGTCTGAGGGCAGGGCAAAGCAGGGAGAGGTGCCGATGCGACTGAGGGAGAAGTCGGTTACGCCGGTGAGAACAGGTGATCGCTGATGAGCCGGGCCGCGCCGATGACACCGGCGGTGGGGCCCAGTTCGCCTAGGACGATGGGGAGGTTGCCGGTCGCCAGGGGCAGCGACTGACGGTAGACCTGGGTGCGGAGCGCGGCGAGCAGGGTGTGGCCGAGGCCGGTCACCCCGCCGCCGATCACCACCAGGCCCGGGTTGAAGAAGCTGACGAGGCCGGCGATGACCTGGCCGACGCGGTTGCCGCCCTCACGGATGAGGTCGAGTGCGGTGGCGTCGCCCGCGGCGGCCGCGGCGGCGACGTCGACGGCCGTGAGGACGCCGTTCGTCTCCAGGCGGCTCGCGAGTTCCGCCGACAGCCCCTGCTGGGCCGCCTCCGTGGCGTCCCGGGCGAGGGCCGCCCCGCTGAAGTGGGCCTCCAGGCAGCCCCGGTTGCCGCAGGCGCACGGGCGGCCGTCGGGCACGGCCTGGATGTGCCCGATGTCTCCGGCGCTGCCCGTCACACCGCGGTGGACGTCACCGCCGGCGACGATGCCGCAGCCGATGCCGGTGCCGATCTTGACGCAGAGGAAGTCGCCCACGGAGCGTGCCACGCCCGCGTGCATCTCCCCCATCGCCATCAGGTTCACGTCGTTGTCGACCATGACCGGGCAGCCGAGTTCCTGGCTGAGGGCCTCCCGCACCGGGAAGCCGTCCCAGCCCGGCATGATCGGCGGTGCCACCGGGACGCCCTCGGGGAAGCGGACCGGCCCCGGGACGCCGATACCGGCACCGTCGAAGCCCTCCGCGAGTCCCGAGGCACGCAACTTCGCGGCCATGGACAGGACTTGCTCGAAGACCGCGACCGGGCCCTCGCGGACGTCCATGGGCTGGTTGAGGTGGCCGAGGATCTCCAGTTCGGCGTTGGTGACGGCGACGTCGACCGAGGTCGCGCCGATGTCGACGCCGAGGAACCGCAGCCCGGGGTTGAGCCGGATGTTGTGGGAGCGGCGGCCGCCGCGCGAGGCGGCGAGTCCGTCGGCCACGACCAGGCCCGTCTCCAGCAGCCGGTCCACCTCCACGGCCAGCTTGGACCGTGACAGGTCGACCTGGTCGCCCAGTTGCGCCCGGGAGTTGGGGCCTCCGTCACGCAACAGCTTGAGCAGCCGGGCCTGATGGGCGTTCGCGGGTCGTGCCGTCATGCGTCTCACGTGCCCCTCCCCGCCTCAATCGGCCACCAGTTGCCGGGCTTTCGAGGGGAACGTAGCAGCGGCTGCCGCGGCTGGGAAGAAGCTCTGCACGAATTGCTTCCAACTTTCTCCACTGACAGGACAAAGCCCGGCCCGGCGGCCGCGGCTGCCGGGCGGCATTGCAGGATGGGCGCAGGCCCGGGCCACCGCAGGCCCGGGACAGGGAGAGGGGAACCTTGTGTTACTTGTGACGGGTGCCACGGGGAACATCGGTGCCGAGCTCGTGCGGGGCCTGGCGGGGAGCGGGGAACCGGTCCGCGCGCTCAGCCGGTCCGGCGGCACGGACGGTCTGCCACCGGGCGTCGAGGCGGTGGCGGGCGATCTCAACCGGCCCGAGTCGGTGCGCGACGCGCTGGACGGCGTAGCGGCGCTGTTCCTGATGCCCGGGTTCGCCGGGCAGCGGCAGATCCTCAAGGACGCGCGGGAGGCCGGGGTGCGGCGGGTCGTCCTGCTGTCCTCGCCGTCGGTGCGCACCGGCGACACGGAGAACGCGGTCGCCGGCTACATGATCGACGCGGAGAACGCGGTGCGCGAGTCCGGTCTTGAGTGGACGTTCGTGCGGCCGACCAGCTTTATGTCCAACGCGCTGCGGCTGGCGGACCAGATCCGCAAGGGCGACACCGTGCAGGTGCCGTTCCCGGACGTGTACACGACCGACATCGACCCGTACGACATCGCCGCGGTCGCCCGGCACGCCCTGGTCTCGGACGCCTACGCGGGCCAGGCCCTCGAAGTGACCGGGCCCGAGGCGCTGCTGCCCGCGGACCGGGTCCGCATCCTCGGCGAGGCACTGGGCCGGGATCTGCGCGCGGTCGGGCTCAGCCACGAGGAGGCGCGCGCCGGGATGGAGGCGCAGATGCCGAAGCCGTACGTCGACGCGTTCTTCAGCTTCTACGTCGACGGCACCCTGGACGAGTCCGTGGTGCTGCCGACGGTCGAGGAGGTCACGGGACGACCGCCGCGCTCGTTCGGGGAGTGGGCGCGGGAGCACGCGGACTCCTTCTGAGGGTCAGCCCTGCTGACGTGCGTGGTACGAGGTCCGCGTGTGCTCGGTGTGCTCGCGCATGAGCTCGGTGGCGCGCTGCTCGTCCCGGTCGGAGATCGCCGCGATCAACTGGCGGTGCTCGATCCACGACTGGCGGCCGCGCTGCCGGGCCACCGGCGTGTAGTACCAGCGCACCCGGCGGTCGACCTGGGCGGCGAGCTCGGCCAGGACGGCGTTGCCGGCGAGCTCCATCACCTTGGCGTGGAAGCGGGCGTTCAGGGCGACCGCGCCGTCCACGTCGTCGGCGGCCACCGCGCGCTCGCCCTCGGCGCACAGCTCCTCCAGGGCCGCGATGCCGGCGGAACCGGCGCCCGCCGCGGCGAGCCGGGCGGCCTCCGCTTCCAGCAGGGTGCGGACGGTGAGCAGCTGGTCGGCCTCCGCCTCGGTCGGCTCGTGCACGAACGCGCCCTGGGCGGGCCGCAGATCGACCCACCCTTCCGTGTTCAGCCGCTGCAGCGCCTCGCGCACGGGCTGCCGCGACACCCCGAGATGCCCGGCGAGCTCGCTCTCGACCAGATGCTGGCCGGGGCGCAGGGCGCGGGTGGTGATGAGTTCGAGCAGGGCCTCGTAGACGCGGTCGCGCAGGGGCCCGGGGCGTTCGAGCTTGGGCACCGCCCCTTGCGGAAGTCCTGTCGACAACATCGCAGCCCCCTCCAGTGCCGTCGGACAGCCAGTATGGATTGTCTTTCGTCTACAGTCTACGGCGCACAAAGGCCAGGGAGAGGGGGAGTTGGCCGCATCACACCGCGGTCAGGGGCACCGGACGACCTGACCCGCGTACGACAGGTTCCCGCCGAAGCCGAACAGCAGCACCGGGTCGCCGGTGGAGATCTCGCCGCGCTCGACGAGCTTGGAGAAGGCCAGCGGGATACTCGCCGCGGAGGTGTTGCCGGACTCGGTGACATCACGGGCGACCACGGCGTTCACGGCGCCGATCTTCTCCGCGAGCGGCTCGATGATCCGCAGGTTCGCCTGGTGCAGCACGACCGCGGCGAGGTCGGCGGGCGTGAGACCGGCCCGCTCGCAGGCCCGCCGGGCGATCGGCGGCAGCTGGGTGGTGGCCCAGCGGTACACGCTCTGCCCCTCCTGCGCGAACCGTGCGGGCGTCCCCTCGATGCGGACGGCGTGCCCCATCTCGGGCACCGAGCCCCACAGCACCGGGCCGACGCCGGTCTCCGGCGAGGCCTCCACAACGGCGGCCCCCGCCCCGTCGCCGACGAGCACACAGGTCGTGCGGTCGGTCCAGTCCGTGACCGCGGACATCTTGTCGGCGCCGATCACCAGCGCGCGGGTGGCGCCACCGGCCCGGACGGTGTGGTCGGCGGTGGCCAGGGCGTGGGTGAACCCGGCGCACACGACGTTGACGTCCATCGCGGCGGGCGAGGGGATGCCGAGCCGGGCGGCGACGCGGGCGGCCATGTTCGGCGAGCGGTCGACGGCCGTGGAGGTGGCCACCAGGACCAGGTCGATGTCGCCCGGCGCGAGGCCCGCGGCGGCGAGCGCCTTGGCCGCGGCGTGCGCCGCCAGCTCGTCCACGGGCTCGTCGGGCCCGGCGATATGGCGTGTCCGGATGCCCACCCTGGACCTGATCCACTCGTCACTGGTGTCGACCATGCCCGCCAGGTCCTCGTTGGTGAGTACCGTGGCGGGCTGGTAGTGGCCGACTGCAGCGATACGCGAGCCGTTCATCGGGTGATCCCCCTCGTTGCCTTGGGTAGCGGGATCCACCAGTCTGATCAGTGACTCGCGGGTACGACGGCAGGTGAAGCCACAGGAATCGGGCGCCCGGGTTGTCGGCTTCCATCAGGCGCTCGGACGCCCGAACAGTTATCGAACGCTCAGCCGGTGAACAGCTGCGTCGCCTTGTGTACGAGCTCGTACAGCCCGTAGGCGAGCGGCGCGCCCACCCACAGCCAGGCGAAGGCGATCAGCCCGCGGCGGCTAGGCGGACTCTGACTGCTGTCGCTGGACGACATCGGCATCGACGCGCTCCTCCCTCGGTGCGGGGATGTGGTGACGGACATGGACGGGCCGGACCAGCTCGTTGGCGACGAAGCCGACGACGAGCAGGCCGATCATGATGAGGAACGACAGGCTGTACAGGGAGGAGCCGGTCCTGCCCGCCTCCTCCTGCCGGTCGGCGATCCAGTTCACGATCAGCGGTCCAAGGACGCCGGCCGTGGACCACGCGGTCAGCAGCCGGCCGTGGATGGCGCCGACCTGGTAGGTGCCGAACAGGTCCTTCAGATACGCGGGGATCGTGGCGAAGCCCCCGCCGTAGAAGGAGAGGATCACCAGGGCACTGAGAATGAACAGCGGTTTGGAGGAGTCGCCGAAGACGGCGATGGTCGCGTACATCAGGGCGCCGACGCCCAGGTAGACGCGGTAGATGTTCTTGCGTCCGATCAGGTCGGAGGTCGAGGACCAGCCGATGCGGCCGGCCATGTTGGCGGCGGAGAGCAGGGCGACGAAGCCGGCCGCTGCGGGAGCTGACACCGTTGTCGAGGTGTCCGCGAAGAAGTCCATGATCATGGGGGCGGCCTTCTCCAGGATGCCGATGCCCGCGGTCACGTTCATGCACAGCACGACCCACAGACACCAGAACTGCGGCGTGCGGATGGCCTGGTTCGCGGAAACCTGCGGGCCGGCCACGACGCTCGGGCCGCCGCCGACCGGCCGCTCGTCGCGCGGCACCCGCACCAGCACCACGCCGAGCAGCATGAACACGGCGTACGTCAGCCCGTGCACGAGGAAGGCCAGCGCGATCCCGGAGGGGGTGGCGCCGAACGACTCCAGCATCCGCGCCGACCAGGGCGAGGCGATCAGCGCGCCGCCGCCGAAGCCCATGATGGCGATGCCGGTGGCCATGCCGGGCCGGTCCGGGAACCACTTGATCAGGGTGGAGACGGGTGAGATGTAGCCGATGCCGAGGCCGATCCCGCCGACGAAGCCGTAGCCGAGGACGATCAGCCAGTACTGCTCGGTGGCCGCGCCCAGCGCGGAGAGCAGGAAGCCGGACGAGAAGCAGCACAGCGCGACGGTCATCGCCCAGCGCGGGCCGTTGCGCTCGACGAGCGTGCCGCCGAACGCGGCGGACAGGCCCAGCATGACGATGCCGAGCTGGAAGGGCAGCGCGCTCTGGGTGCCGCTGAGGCCGAGCGCCGATTCGAGGGGCGGTTTGAACACGGACCAGGCATAGGCCTGGCCGATGGAGAGGTGGACGGAGAGAGCGGCGGGGGGAACGAGCCAGCGGCTCCAGCCCGGGGGCGCGACGGGGGGACTCATGATCCCGAACGGTAGGAAGCGGCACGGGAGTTGAGAAGCCGACACGTCGACCGTATGCGGTGAACGGTATCCAGCGCGCGACGAACGGTCGCCCTGTCCAAACTCTTGCCGCCCCAACGAGCATACTGTAGACAATATTTCGTCGACAGCGTTTCGACGGTGCGCCATCTCCTCGGTATCCCTCGACCGAACGGAGCTACCCCGTATGAAAGTCGCAGTTCTCGGCGCCGGTGCGATCGGCGCCTATGTCGGCGCCGCGCTCCATCGCGCGGGCGCCGAAGTGCATCTCATCGCCCGTGGACCGCACTTGGCGGCCATGAGGCGGCACGGCGTGCGGGTCCTCAGCCCGCGCGGCGACTTCACCGCCGCCGCACACGCCACCGACGACCCGGCCGAGGTCGGCCCGGTCGACTTCGTCCTGCTGGGCCTGAAGGCCAACTCGTACGCGGCGTGCGGGCCGCTGATCGAGCCCCTGCTCAAGGACACGACGGCGGTGATCGCCGCCCAGAACGGCATCCCCTGGTGGTACTTCCACCGGCACGGCGGCCCCCACGACGGTCATCGTGTGGAGAGCGTGGACCCCGGCGGCGCGGTCAGTGCGGTGCTCGCGCCCCGGCGGGCCGTCGGATGTGTCGTCTACGCGGCGACCGAGCTCGAAGGACCGGGCATCGTACGGCACTTGGAAGGCACCCGGTTCTCCGTCGGCGAGCCCGACCGCAGTGTGTCCGAGCGCTGCCTGGCCTTCAGTGAGGCCATGATCGCGGGCGGCCTGAAGTGCCCGGTGGAGCCCGATCTGCGCAACGACATCTGGCTCAAGCTGCTCGGCAACATCTCCTTCAACCCGATCAGCGCGCTGGCCCGCGCCACCATGCGGCAGATGTGCCTGCACGGCGGCACCCGCAAGGTGATCGAGACCATGATGGCCGAGACGCTCGCCGTCGCCGAGGCCCTCGGCTGCAAGGTCGGGGTCTCCATCGAGCGCCGGATGGCCGGCGCCGAGCGGGTGGGCGACCACCGCACCTCCACGCTCCAGGACCTGGAGCGCGGCAAGCCGCTCGAACTCGACGTCCTCCTCGCAGCCGTCGTCGAGCTGGCGGAGATCACCGGCGTGGAGGTGCCCACCCTGCGCACCGTGCACGCCATCTCGGACCTGCTCGCGCTGAGGAGCGCCGCATGAGTCGCACAAGGAGCGCCGCATGAGGAAGCGTCAACCGAAGACGTACACCCGGCTCACCCACCCGCTCGTCAGGGACTCCCGTGACGAGCCCTTCAGGCAGGCCGGTTGGGACGAGGCCCTGGACCGCGCCGCCCGCGGCCTGGACCGCAACCGCAGCGCGTTCGGCATGTTCTCCTGCGCCCGCGCCACCAACGAAATGAACTACGTGGCCCAGAAGTTCGCCCGCGTGGTGATGGGCACCAACAACGTCGACTCCTGCAACCGCACCTGTCACGCCCCGAGCGTGGCGGGCCTGTCGGCGGCCTTCGGCTCCGGCGGCGGAACGTCGTCGTACGAGGAGATCGAGCACACCGACGTCATCGTGATGTGGGGCTCCAACGCCCGCTTCGCGCACCCGATCTTCTTCCAGCACGTGCTGAAGGGGATCAGGAACGGCGCCCGGATGTACGCCGTCGACCCGCGCCGGACCTCCACCGCGGAGTGGGCGGAGAGCTGGCTCGGTCTGAACGTCGGCACCGACATCCCGCTGGCGCACGCGATCGGCCGCGAGATCATCCACGCGGGCCTGGCCAACGAGGCGTTCGTCGAGCGGGCCACCAGCGGCTTCGAGGAGTACCGGGCGCTGGTCGAGCCGTGGACGCTGTCGCTGGCCGAGAAGGTCACGGGCGTACCGGCCGCCGCCATACGGGAGTTGGCGCACGCCTACGCCCGCGCCGAGCGTGCCCAGCTGTGCTGGACCCTCGGCATCACCGAGCACCACAACGGCACCGACAACGTCCGCGCGCTGATCAACCTCTCCCTGCTGACCGGCCATGTCGGCCGCTACGGCTCGGGGTTGCAGCCGCTGCGCGGCCAGAACAACGTCCAGGGCGGCGGCGACATGGGCGCCATCCCCAACCGGCTGCCCGGCTTCCAGGACATCCTCGACGCCGACGCCCGGCTGAAGTTCGAGTCGGCCTGGGACACCGTCATCCAGCCGCACTACGGATGGAACCTGACGGAGATGTTCGAGGCGATGGAGGAGGGCACGCTCAAGGCGGTCTACTGCATCGGCGAGAACCCGGCCCAGTCGGAGGCCGACAGCGAGCAGGCGGTACGCCGGCTCAAGGCCCTCGACTTCCTGGTCGTCCAGGACATCTTCCTCACGAAGACGGCAGAGCTGGCCGACGTCGTCCTGCCCGCGACCGCCGGCTGGGCCGAGACCGACGGCACGACCACCAACAGCGAGCGGCGGGTGCAGCGCGTCCGCCGGGCCGTGACCCCGCCCGGCGAGGCCCGCGAGGACATCGACATCCTCTGCGACCTGGCGGCACGCCTGGGCCACGAGTGGAAGTACGCCGACGCCGAGGCCGTCTGGAACGAGCTGCGGTCGGTGTCGCCGGACCACTACGGGATGACGTACGAACGACTGGAGGCGTACCAGGGCATCCAGTGGCCGTGCCCCAGCACCGACGGGATCGAACCGACCTATCTGCACGGCCGGTTGTGGGATCCCGACCCGGCCGAGCGGGGCATGCGGGCGCCGTTCGGACTGGTGCAGCACGATCCGCCGGTCGACCTCACCGACGAGACGTACCCGATCCGGCTGACCACCGGCAGGCGGCTCGACTCCTACAACACCGGGGTGCAGAGCGGGGGTTACGCCTCCCCGCTGCGGCGCGGCGAGTACATCGAGCTGTGCCCGGAGGACGCCGAGCGCTACGGCGTGGTGGTCGGCGAGGAGGTGCGGATCTCCTCGCGGCGCGGATCCGTGACCGCGCCGGTGTGGGTCGACACCGCGCTGCGGCCCGGACTGGCGTTCATGACCATGCACTTCCCCGACGAGGTGGACACCAACCAGCTGACGATCGAGGCCAACTGCCCGATCGCGGGGACCGCGGAGTTCAAGGCCTCGGCGATCCGCATCGAGAAGCTTCCCGTGGCGACCATCGTGAGGTGACGCAAGTGGACCTGCACTTCGGCGACAGCAAGCCGACGGACGACGAACGGGCGGCCGTGGACGCCCTGTTGGGGCCCCCGGAGTCCTCCTGGGAGGGCGCGGACCGTTCCGACGCCGACCTGAGGTGGGCGCGCGGCGGGCGTGCGGCCCGGGACCGCCGCGACCTGCTGTTGCCGGGGCTGCACGCGATCAACGACCGGATCGGCTGGATCAGCGAGGGCGCCCTCGACTACCTGTGCCGGCGGCTCACGGTACCGCCGGCGGAGGCGTACGGCGTCGCCACCTTCTACGCGATGTTCTCGGTCAAGCCCCGCCCCGCGACCGTGCTCCACGTCTGCACGGACCTGGCGTGCGCGGCGGCGGGCGCGGCCGAACTGTGCGCGGGCGTCGAGGCGGGCCTCGGCCCCGGCGTCCGCGTCGAACGCAGCCCCTGCCTGGGCCTGTGCGAGCGGGCCCCGGCCGCCCTCGCGATCAGGGCAGGCGATCCGGTGCGTACGGCCGTGTCGGCGCCCGCGACCGTGCGCGAGGCCGTCCTCGCGGCGAGCGCGCCCGACTCCGCGCCCGAGGAGCCGCCTGCGGCGATGGCGGTGCCCCAGACAGGGGACCCGTCCTTGACCTTGCTGCGGCGCGTCGGCGTCGTCGACCCCTCCTCCCTCGACGACTACCGCGCCCACGGCGGCTACACCGCCCTGCGCCGGGCCTTCGAGCTGGGCCCGGCCGGAGTCATCCGTGAGGTCACCGACTCGGGCCTGGTCGGGCGCGGCGGCGCCGCCTTCCCCACCGGCCGCAAATGGCAGGCGACGGCGTCCCAGCCCGACCACCCGCACTACCTCGTCTGCAACGCCGACGAATCCGAGCCGGGCACCTTCAAGGACCGCGTGATCATGGAGGGCGACCCGTACGCGCTGGTCGAGGCGATGACGATCGCGGCGTACGCGACCGGCGCGCACCAGGGCTACCTGTACCTGCGCGGCGAGTACCCGCGCGCCCTGCACCGCATGGAGCACGCCATCGCCCAGGCACGCGCGCGCGGTCTGCTCGGCGACGACGTCCTCGGGCAGGGATACGCCTTCGACATCGAGATCAGGCGCGGTGCGGGCGCGTACATCTGCGGTGAGGAGACGGCGCTGTTCAACTCCATCGAGGGGTACCGGGGCGAGCCGCGCTCGAAGCCGCCGTTCCCCGTGGAGAAGGGACTGTTCGGCAAGCCGACGGTGGAGAACAACGTCGAGACGCTGGTCAACGTGCTGCCGATCCTGACGACGGGCGCACCGGCGTACGCCGCGATCGGCACGGAGAAGTCCACCGGGCCGAAGCTGTTCTGTGTGTCGGGGAGCGTGCAGCGGCCCGGCATCTACGAGCTGCCGTTCGGCGCGACGCTGGGCGAGCTGCTGGAGCTGGCCGGGGTCCGTGAAAACCTCCGCGCGGTCCTGCTCGGCGGCGCGGCGGGCGGCTTCGTACGCCCGGACGAACTGGACATCCCGCTGACCTTCGAGGGCACGCGGGAAGCGGGCACCACGCTCGGCTCGGGGGTCGTGATGGCCTTCGACGACAGCGTGCCCCTGCCCCGCCTCCTGCTGCGCATCGCGGAGTTCTTCCGCGACGAGTCGTGCGGGCAGTGCGTGCCGTGCCGGGTCGGGACCGTGCGCCAGGAGGAGGCTCTGCACCGGATCGTCGAGCGCACCGGTGCCGCGGCCGCCGACGACATCGCCCTGCTCAGGGAGGTCGGCCGCGCGATGCGAGACGCCTCGATCTGCGGTCTGGGGCAGACCGCGTGGAACGCCGTGGAATCCGCCATCGACCGCCTGGGGGCGTACGAATGACCGTGACACCGCTGGGGATCCCCCGCCGACTGCTGGAGTTCCGCATCGACGGCCAGGAGGCCCGGGTCCCCGAGGGCTCGACCATCCTCGACGCGTGCCGGGCGGCCGGGAAGGACATCCCGACGCTCTGCCAGGGCGACACCCTCACACCCAAGAACGCCTGCCGGGTCTGTGTCGTCGAGGTCGAGGGATCCCGGACGCTCGTCCCGGCCTGCTCCCGCAAGGCGGAGCCGGGCATGGAGGTCCGCACCGACACCGAGCGCGCCCGGCACAGCCGCCGCATCGTCCTGGAGCTGCTGGCCTCCTCGGTCGACCTGTCGACGACCCCGCGGGCCGCCGAGTGGATCAAGGAGTACGAGGCGAAGCCGGACCGCTTCGGCCCGGACGCGGCCCGTCTGAACGAGGAACCGAAGGTCGACAACGACCTGTACGTGCGCGACTACGACAAGTGCATCCTCTGCTACAAGTGCGTGGACGCCTGCGGCGACCAGTGGCAGAACACCTTCGCGATCTCGGTGACCGGGCGGGGCTTCGACGCCCGGATCGCCGTGGAGCACGACGCGCCGCTCACGGACTCCGCCTGTGTCTACTGCGGCAACTGCATCGAGGTGTGCCCGACGGGGGCGCTGTCGTTCCGGTCGGAGTTCGACATGCGGGCGGCGGGTACCTGGGACGAGTCGGCGCAGACCGAGACGACCACGGTGTGCGCGTACTGCGGAGTGGGCTGCAACCTCACCCTCCACGTGCAGGACAATGAGATCGTGAAGGTCACCTCGCCGCACGACAACCCGGTGACCCACGGCAACCTGTGCATCAAGGGCCGCTTCGGCTATCAGCACGTGCAGAACCGGAACTGATCGGGACTGGTGGGGACATGGGACGAGTCACGGAACGACGCAAGGTGATCCGCATCCGGGACGGGGCGGTCTCCACCCGGCCGGACACACTCGTCGCCGAGGAGCCCCTGGAGATCCGGCTGAACGGCAAGCCCCTCGCGATCACCATGCGCACGCCCGGCGACGACTTCGCGCTCGCCGCCGGGTTCCTGGTCAGCGAGGGGGTCCTCGGTGCCTCTTCGGAGCTGCAGAACATCGTGTACTGCGCGGGCGCCACCGTGGACGGCTCGAACACGTACAACGTGGTGGACGTGAGGACCGCTCCCGGCGTGACGATCCCCGACATCACCCTCGAACGGAACGTCTACACGACCTCGTCCTGCGGCCTGTGCGGCAAGGCCAGCCTGGACGCCGTCCGTACGACGGCCCGCTGGCCGATCGCCGACACGCCCCCGGTCCGCGTCGACGCCGAGCTGCTCGCGAGCCTCCCCGACCGGCTGCGCGCCTCCCAGCGGGTCTTCGACCGCACCGGCGGTCTGCACGCGGCGGCCCTGTTCGCCGAGGACGGCGAGCTGCTCGACATACGGGAGGACGTGGGCCGGCACAACGCGGTCGACAAGCTGGTCGGCCGCGCCCTGCAGAACGGCGACCTGCCGCTGTCCCGCACGGTCCTGCTGGTCTCGGGCCGCGCCTCCTTCGAGCTGGCCCAGAAGGCCGTGATGGCGGGGATCCCGGTGCTGGCGGCGGTCTCGGCACCCTCGTCGCTGGCGGTGGACCTGGCCGCGGAGACCGGGCTGACCTTGGTGGGCTTCCTGCGGGGCACCTCCATGAACGTGTACGCGGGCGAGCACCGGATCGCCCTGCGGGCCGCGGCCGCCCAGGGCTGACCCGGCTCCCCGCGACACGGCGGCGGGACCCTCGCAGGCGGGGAGCGCCCCCTGCGCCGCGGGGGTCCCGCTTGTACTGGTCGGTCGCCTGCGGGGCGCCCTATGCCGGTGTCGAGACGGCGATCGTGCTCAGCGCTGCGCGCCTCCGCGCGTTCGCCGTCTCGACACCGGCGCGCCCCTCCGGCTCCCTCCCGGCCGGTGGCGTGGGGACAGTGGGCGTTGGTGGGCCTGTGCCGTCAGTTGGTGAATCTCACTGCCGCCGCCGGTACCACTGTGCCCAGCCTTGGGAAGTCCAGGCGTACCGATGCCTCGTGCTCTGCTGCTGTGAAGGCGGCCATGGCGTTCTCCACGAAGACCAGGTCGTAGCCGAGGTCGCCGGCCGCTCGGGCGGTGGACTCCACGCCCAGGTTGGTGGCGATGCCGCCGAACACGATGGTGGTGACGCCGCGTTGGCGCAGGAGGTCGTCCAGGCCGGTGCCCTGGAAGCCACCGATGGTCCGCTTCACGATCTCCAGGTCTCCGTCCTGCGCCAGGCCTTCCGCGAGTGAACTGCCGGGCGGCTGCTCGGTGACGCCCGGCCGTTCGACCCTGATCAGCACCACCGGCGCGCCCGCCGCACGGAAGGCGGACGCCAACTCCGCGCAGGCGGTGAGCACTTCCGTGCCCTTCCGGGGTTCCAGGGGCAGCGCGACGATGCGGTCCATCAGATCGACGAGGACGAGAGCGGTGCGCGCGGGATCGAGTGCGAGAGGTGCGGTCATGACGGAACGTTAGCCCCCGTCAGCCGTCCGTACCGGACATCCGGATCAACTGGGCCGTGAATCGGCCGCGTTCGGAGGCCCCATGGACCAGGTGCGCCCGGGCCACTAACGTCCCGGAGCGTGCCCGACGACGCACGAGCACGACAGCGCACGGGAACGGGGATCGGCCTGCTGCTGGCCCTGGTTCTCGGCGCCGTGCTGCTCACCGCCTTCCCGGAGGACGACGAGGGGGGTGGCGCCTGCCCGGCCCGTACTGTGCGGGCCTGGTCGGCCGACGAGCGGCTCACCTCGGAGTTCGCGCGGTACGGCGACGACGCGTCCCGCACGGACGACTGGACCGGCGGCGACGGCACCCACTCGGTGCGGCTGCCGGACGGGCGGGTGCTGTGGCTGTTCTCGGACACCTATCTCGGCCAGGTGTACGGACCTCCCAACCCGGTCGGCGAGTCGTACGCCTGGCGGGACTCGACGGCGCCGCTGGTGCGCAACTCGGCCGTGGTGATGCGCGACGGGCGCCTGGAGAGCACTCTGCCCGCGCCCCTCTTCCCCGATCCGGCGCCGAACCAGTGGCGCTGGCCGGTCGCGGCCCGGGTCGAGCCGCGCTCCCCCGGCTCCTCGGAGCAGGTGCTGCGGGTGCTGCTGTGGGTGCGGACAGCGGGCTCGGCGCCGTGGATCTACGGGGTCCCCACCGCCACCGAGGTCGCCACGCTCTCCCTGCCGGACCTACGCGTGGAGTCGACCGTCAAGGTCTTCGACCAGCAGCTCGTCACCGATCCGTCCCGGCGCGTGCTGTTCGGCACGACGCTGGTCCGGGAGGGCGGCTGGACGTATGTCTTCGGCGGCGACGACGGCCAGGCCGCGTCCCGTCCTGCCTCGCACGCGTATGTGGCCCGGGTGCCGGAGGGCGGGCTCGCCGATCCCGCCGCGTGGGAGTACTGGGACGGCTCCGGGTGGGCGGCCGGTGTCCGCCCGCGTCCCGTGCTCGGGGACGGGCGGAGTACCGGCGTGGGCAGCGCGTTCTCGGTGGTGCGGGACAAGGACACGTATGTGCTGTTCACCATGGCGGCGGGCAGTGCGGGGCTGACCACCGTGACCTCGTACTGGGCGTGTGCGCCGACCGGGCCCTGGTACGGGCCGACGAAGGACTTCAGCCCCTCGCTCCCCCAGGGCCGGGTGGCCGCGTACAACCCGCAGACGCATCCGGACCTGAGCGGCGGCGGACGGCTGGTGCTCAGCTACGACGTCAACTGGCTGGAGACGGACGGCGCGGCGGCGCAGCTCAGCCGGAACGTGTCCCTGTACCGACCGCGGTTCGTGACGCTGCGGCTGGCGGCTGCGGGGTGATCTCCTCGACGGGGTCGTGGGACCGGCGCTTGGCGATCACCGCGCACACCATGAGCTGCATCTGGTGGAAGAGCATCAGCGGGAGCACGGCGAGGGAGGCGTGCGCGCCGAACAGGACGCTGGCCATGGGCAGTCCGGAGGCGAGGGACTTCTTGGAGCCGGCGAACTGGATGGCGATGCGGTCCTCGCGGTTGAACCGCAGGGCCTTGGCGCCGTACCAGGTCAGCAGGAGCATCACGGCGAGCAGGACGGCCTCGACGGCGAGCAGTCCGGCCAGCCGGAGCGGGCTCACCTGGTGCCAGACGCCCTGGACCATGCCCTCGCTGAACGCGGTGTAGACGACGAGCAGGATCGAGCCGCGGTCGACCAGCCCGAGGACCTTCTTGTGCCGGGCGACGAAGCCGCCGATCCAAGGGCGCAGCAGCTGACCGGCGAGGAAGGGCACCAGCAGTTGCAGCACGATCTTCAGCAGCGAGTCGGCGGAGAACCCGCCGCCGCTGTTGCCGAGCAGGGCGGCCGCGAGCAGCGGGGTGAGGACGATGCCCACCAGCGAGGAGAAGGAGCCCGCGCAGATCGCGGCGGGCACGTTGCCGCGGGCGATCGAGGTGAACGCGATCGACGACTGGATGGTGGACGGCACCAGCGTCAGGAACAGCAGGCCCTGGTAGAGCGGGTCCGTGAGGAACACCGGGACGAGCCCGCGCGCGGCCAGGCCGAGCAGCGGGAACACGAGGAACGTGCAGGCCAGGACGGTGACATGGAGCCGCCAGTGCTTGAGCCCGTCCAGTGCCTCACGGGTGGACAGGCGGGCGCCGTACAGGAAGAAGAGGAAGGCGATCGCGGCCGTGGAGGCGCCGGAGGCCACATCGGCCGCCGTCCCGCGGGCCGGCAGCAACGCGGCGAGGCCGACCGTCCCGAGGAGCAGGAGGATGTAGGGGTCGATCGGCAGCCGACGCGGCCATCGCAGGCGTTTCACTGTGCTCCACACTTCGCTGTACGTCCGGTTCCAGGGGGCACGGTCGTGCCCTCTCCATCGTCCTCCGCGCCCTCGCGATCGGGAATCCGGCATACCACTCTGACTGTCATCGCGTTCCGCGATAACCTGGGGATGTGTACGACCCCTCCCACCTGCGCACTTTCCTGGCGGTCGCGCAGACCCTGAGCTTCACGCAGGCCGCCCGGCGGCTCGGTCTGCGGCAGTCGACGGTCAGCCAGCACGTACGGCGCCTGGAGGACGCGGCCGGCCGGCAGCTGTTCACCCGGGACACACACTCGGTGGAGCTGACCGAGGACGGCGAGGCGATGCTCGGCTTCGCCCGGCGGATCCTGGAGGTGCACGAGCAGGCGACGGCGTTCTTCACGGGCACCCGGCTGCGCGGCCGGCTGCGCTTCGGCGCCTCGGAGGACTTCGTCCTGACCCGCCTGCCGGAGATCCTGGAGGGTTTCCGGTACGACCATCCCGAGGTCGACCTGGAGCTGACGGTCGAACTGTCGGGCACCCTGCACGAGCAACTGGCCGCCGGGAAGCTGGACCTGGTGCTCGCCAAGCGCCGCCCCGAGGACGCGCGCGGCGAGCTGGTCTGGCACGACCGGCTGGTGTGGATCGGCGCGGAACGGCTGCGCCTGGACCCCGACCGGCCGGTGCCGCTGATCGTCTTCCCGCCGCCGGGCATCACCCGGGCGCTCGCCCTGGAGGCGCTGGAGCGGCAGGGGCGCGAGTGGCGGATCGTGTGCACGAGCGGCAGCCTCAACGGTCTGATCGCGGCGGCCCGGGCGGGCCTGGGCGTGATGGCGCACTCACGCGGTCTGATCCCGCCGGGGCTGGTGCGGATGCCGGAGCGCTCGGGGCTGCCGGAGCTGGGCCGCGTCGACTTCGTCCTGGTCCACGGCCGGCGCCGTACGGCCGCCCAGAGCGCGGCGGCCGCGCTGGCGGCGGCGATCCTGGCGGGCGGGGACCGACTGCACCGGCGTTAGTGCGTGACGTTTTCGGCCGCGTTGACGCTGACCGTAGAGAGACCTGCGACCCGGGTCGTCGAGTCGTACAGATTCGGTGGAGATTACGCCACCGAAACTTACTGAACCGTCAGTTTTCTGTCCGACCCTTCCGCAGATGAGCGCATTTTCCTTCGCTGACCTGTGCGGACGTGAGCGCTGCTCGCCTTCCGACCCCCTCCCGCCCCGTCGAACGGTGGGGTAGCTTTCACGGCGCTGTGCGGAGCGTCACAGGCGAACCGGGACACGAGGAGCGGGGAGCGGGGTTTGCGCGAGTTCACCAACCCTCCGTTGGCGTTGGCGCCGCCGGTGGGCGGCCTGGCCGACGTCGTGTTCCGGCACGCCCAGGAAGACCCTCAGCGCATCGCACTCGGGCGCAAGGACGAGGCCGGGCAGTGGCGGGACGTGACGGCGGCCGAGTTCCGCGACGAGGTGCTGGCCCTGGCCAAGGGCCTGCTCGCCCGTGGTGTCCGGTTCGGCGACCGGGTCGCGATCATGTCCCGCACCCGCTACGAGTGGACCCTCTTCGACTTCGCCCTGTGGACCATCGGCGCCCAGGTGGTGCCGATCTATCCGACCTCCTCCGCCGAGCAGTGCTTCTGGATGCTGTACGACGCGGAGGTGTCGGCGGCGGTCGTGGAGCACGAGGACCACGCGATGACCATCGCCACGGTCATCGACCGGCTGCCGCAGCTGCGCGAGCTGTGGCAGCTGGACTCGGGCGCCGTGCAGGAGCTGTACGACGCGGGCGCCCACCTCGACGACGAGGTGGTGCACCGGCACCGCCAGGCGGTCACGCCCGACTCGCTCGCGACCGTCATCTACACCTCGGGCACCACGGGCCGCCCCAAGGGCTGTGTGCTCACGCACGGCAACTTCATGTACGAGGCGGACACCGTCATCGAACGCTGGGAGCCGGTCTTCCACTCCAAGAAGGGCGACGAGGCGGCGACCCTGCTCTTCCTGCCCCTCGCGCACGTGTTCGGGCGCATGGTGCAGGTCGCCGCCATCCGCGGCCGGGTCCGCTTCGGCCACCAGCCGCAGATGAACGCGGCCGCCCTGTTGCCGGACCTGGCCGCGTTCAGACCGACGTTCTTCCTCGCCGTGCCGTACATCTTCGAGAAGGTCTTCAACGCCGCCCGCCGCAAGGCCGAGAAGGAGGGCAGGTCCGGCGCCTTCGAGAAGGCCGTCGACGTCGCCGTGAAGTACGCGGACGCCATGGAGGCCAAGGCCTGGGGCATCGGCCCCGGCCCGTCGGCGGCCCTGCGCATGCAGCACCAGCTCTTCGACAAGCTCGTCTACGGCAAGATGCGGGCCGCAATGGGCGGGCGCATCCGGCAGGCGATGTCCGGCGGCTCGGCGATGGACCGCCGGCTCGGCCTGTTCTTCGCGGGCGCGGGCGTGCACATCTACGAGGGCTACGGCCTGACCGAGTCCACGGCGGCGGCCACCGCCAACCCGCCCGAGCGCACCCGGTACGGCACCGTCGGGCAGCCCATCCCCGGGATGACCGTCCACATCGCCGACGACGGCGAGATCTGGCTGAACGGCGGCAACGTCTTCCAGGGCTATCTGAACAACAAGAAGGCCACCGACGAGGCGCTGCACGACGGCTGGCTGGCCACCGGCGACCTCGGCGCCCTGGACGAGGACGGCTACCTCACCATCACCGGCCGCAAGAAGGAGATCCTGGTCACCTCGGGCGGCAAGAGCGTCTCCCCCGGTGTGCTGGAGGAGCGGGTGCGCGACCATCCGCTGGTCGCCCAGTGCATCGTCGTCGGCAACGACCGCCCGTACATCGCGGCCCTGGTCACCCTGGACCACGAGGCCGTGGAGCACTGGCTGGCCATGCGCAAGAAGCCGCAGCTGACCGCGGCCGAGCTGGTGCGCGACGCCGACCTGGAGACGGAGGTGCGGCGCGCGGTGGTCGCCGCCAACACGCTCGTCTCACAGGCCGAGTCCATCCGCACGTTCCGGATCCTCGCCCAGCCCTTCACGGAGGAGCACGGCCTGCTGACGCCGTCGCTCAAACTGAAGCGCAAGGCGATCGAGAACGCCTACGCGAACGAGGTCGAGGCGCTGTACCGCGCGTGACACCCGTCCCATCCGGTCGATTCTCCCGTCAGGAATGCATCACGGCGCGTGATCGTTGACGATGGGAGTACCACCTGACGACAACCGAAGGATCAAGAGCTCGTGAGCAGCAAGGTCCCCCCGATCATCCTCAACAACGGTGTCGAGATGCCCCAGCTGGGCTTCGGCGTCTGGCAGGTCCCGGACGACGAGGCGGCGCAGGCCGTCGGCACCGCCCTGGAGGCCGGGTACCGCAGCATCGACACAGCGGCGATCTACGGCAATGAAGAGGGCACCGGGCAGGCGATCGCCGCCTCCGGCATCCCCCGCAAGGACATCTTCGTCACCACCAAGCTCTGGAACAGCGACCAGGGGTACGACTCCACGCTGCGTGCCTTCGACACCTCGCTGGACAAGCTCGGCCTGGAGTACATCGACCTGTACCTGATCCACTGGCCCAACCCGGCCCGCGGCCGGTACGTCGACACGTACAAGGCGTTCGAGAAGCTCCACGCCGACGGCCGGATCAAGGCCATCGGCGTCTCCAACTTCCTCCCGGAGCACCTGCGGCGGCTGATCGAGGAGACCTCGGTCATTCCCGCGGTCAACCAGATCGAGCTGCACCCCCACCTCCAGCAGCACGCCTCCCGCGAGTACCACGCGGAGCAGGGCATCGCGACCGAGGCCTGGTCGCCGCTCGGCCAGGGCAAGGGCCTGCTGGAGGTTCCGGCGATCGTGGCCATCGCCCAGAAGCACGGGCGCACCCCGGCCCAGATCGTGCTGCGCTGGCACCTCCAGCTGGGCAACGTCGTGATCCCGAAGTCCGTGACCCCGTCCCGGATCAAGGAGAACATCGACGTCTTCGACTTCAGCCTGGACACCGAGGACCTGGCGGCGATCAGCGCGCTGAACGAGGACCGGCGGATCGGTCCGGACCCGGCGACGTTCGACATCGGCTGAGAGCTGAGACCTGGGGCTCAGAGCTCAGAGCACGGCGAGTTCGCGGGCGGCCCGGTCCAACGGGCCGCCCGCACCGCTCAGTTGGGCTGCCCGATCGGCCGTACGACGACCGTGTTGACGTCGACCCCGGCGGGCTGCCGGATCGCCCAGACGACCGAGTCGGCGAGCTGGTCGGCGGTCAGCAGATGGCCGGGCGGCAGGCTGCCGTAGCTGTCCCAGAACGGGGTCTCCACGCGGCCGGGCGCGATCAGCGTGACGCCGACGCCCCAGTCGGTGACCTGGCGGCGGGTGTTCTCGGCGAGGCCGGTCAGGGCCCACTTGGTGGCGCCGTAGATGTTGCCCGGGCCGTGCACGAACCCGGCGACACTGCCGACCAGCACGATCCGGCCCTTGGTCTCCTTCAGGGCGTCGATCGAGGCCCGCACGAGCAGGGCCGGTCCGAGGACGTTGGTCAGGATCATCTCCCGCCAGCCCTCGGGGTCCCCGTCGGCGACCGTGTCGTGGGTGGCGATGCCGGCGTTGGCGACGACCGTGTCGAGCCGCCCGAACTCCTTCAGCGTGGTCTCGACCGCGGCCCGGATCTGCTCGTACTCCGCGGCGTCACCGACGAGCGTCAACAGCCCCTCGGGGTTGCCGAGTTCCTCGGCGAAGCCGCGCAGCCGGTCCTCGCCGCGGCCGGTGACGGCGACGCGGTGCCCGGCGTCCAGCAGCTGCCGCGCCACGGCGGCGCCGATGCCGCTGCCGCCGCCGGTGATGAGTGCGACCGGAGAGTCGGTCATGGGTACCCCCTGTGTTTCGGTGAACGCGAGGGAGTCCATCAGTTGGAGTGCTCTCGAAGTCAAGAGCCGCCGCAGGTGGAACGGTACGCGGCCGAGGGAAAGTAGCGCCGCCACTCGGCCTCCGTCAGCCCTCCCCCGGCCCGCTCGCACACCGTGGCCGCGGCGTGCTCCGGGGTCAGGGGCAGGCGCCGGTCGGCGAGATGCGGGGTGCTGATGCTCAACTCACCCGCGCGCGAGGGGAAGCGCAGGGCGAGCGCCGGGCCGTCCCCCACCGGGAGCACGGCCGGCGGCAGGGTGGGCGTGGCGGTCTCCCATACCTGCACGGAGCCGTCGGGCGCGCTGCCCGCGAGGAGCGAACCGTCGGCGGAGAAGACCAGAGCCACGTCGTGCACGGTGGAGCCCACCGCTCTGAGGACGGCGATCCGGTGCCAGGTGCCCGTGTCCCACAGGGTCACGCGCCCCTGGATGTCGGCGACGGCGGCCAGCCGCCCGTCGCGGCTCAAGGCGCCCGCGCGCAGATAGTCCTCACCCTCGACGCCCTTGCTTCGTCTGCCCGTTGAGACGTCCAGGACGGTCCCCTCGGACGTCAGCGCGGTGCGGCCGGCGCGGGCTAGGACCTCGGTGCCCGCGACCGTGAGGCGCTGCGTCCGCCGCGCCGCCCGCTCGCGCCATGCGTCGTCCATGAGCCCGTGCAGCGAGAGGGTGCGCACGACGCCGGTCCGTCCGCCTTCCCGGTAGCGCAGCACGCCCCGGCCGGGGTCCAGCCTGATGTCGGTGATCGTCTGAGCGGTGACGGGATACGTCAGCAGGGGCTCGCGCGGACCGTCGTCCGCCGGGGCCGGGAGGTCCGTGCGCCACAGGGTGAAGGAGCCCGGGCCCCAGGCCAGGGCGTGCACACCGGAGAACTCCACGGCATGCGCCCCGCCGGTGATCGGCAACCGGGGGCGTTCACGGCCGGCCCGGAAGTCCCAGGTGACGATCCCTTCCGAAGTGGCGGCGGCCACCGCCCGCCCGTCGGGGGTGAAGGTCAACTCCCCTTCGCACAGCACCCGTTCGGTCGCCGCCGGGATGTCCCCGGTGACGGGCCGCCCCTCGACCGCGTCCAGCACCCGCAGCCGCTCGCCGTCCTGCGCGCACCAGGCGAGGTGGCGGCCGTCGCCGCTGAACACGGGCAGGGCTCCGTCGCCGTCGCCCCGGTCGTAGCGCAGCAGCCGGCGCTCCCCGCGCACGTCCCACACCTCCAGCGTGGCGCGCCCGTCGGCCGAGCGGTGGTCGAGGCGCCGCAGCAGGAGCGTGTTCCCGCCGGGGCCCAGGGCGATGTCGGTGTCGGTCCACGGGCCGGTCGCGAGCCGGTGGGTGCTGCCGTCGGTGAGACCGGCGACCACCAGGCCGTCGCGGCCGCCGGGCGTCCGGTAGGCCACCGTCCGGCCGTCCGCGCTGACGTCGACCGCGCTGTCCGGCACCCCCGCCAGCCGCACCGAGCGCAGGCGCCGATGGCCCGGCACGTCCCACTGAACGGCCTTGCCCCGCATCACCGTTGTCAGGATCCGTCCGTCCCGGCTCAGCCACACCGGGGTGTCCGACGCGCGGCCGTCCTCCTCGGGCTGGACGAAGGCGTCCTGCTCGCTCTGGGCGGCGGCCGTGCGCAGCGCCGCGCGGGTCTCGGGCAGGTCGGCGGTGCGCCACGCGGCGAGGGCCAGCCGCATCGCGGTCCGCGGCTCGGTGGCGCGCACGGAGTCCACCAGCGCGGCGGCCCGGCGTGCCTCGGCCTCGTCGCGCTGCCGGGAGCTGACCTCGCTCTGCCGCCAGGCCGCCACACCCGCGACCACCGCCAGGCACAGCAGCACGGCAAGGGCAGCGGTCAGCGCGCGCAGCCGACGGGCCGCCCGGGTCGTGGCGCGCCGTGCGTGCTCGTACGCCGTCACGCTCGCGGCCAGGAAGTCGCGCTCCAGGCGGCTCAGTTCGGCCCCGTCACCAAAGTTCTCGCGCGCCTCCGTCAGCCGTATCCCCCGGTACAGCGCGCCCGCGTCACGGCCCAACTCGGCCCAACTGTGGGCGGCTTCGGTGAGCCTGCGGTGCAGGCGCAGCCGCTCGCGGTTCTCCTCGACCCAGCCGCGCAGCCGGGGCCAGGCGCCTATGAGGGCTTCGTGGGCGAGTTCGACGGTGTCGCCGTCGACGGTCAACAGGCGGGCGCGGACGAGGCGTTCGAGGACCTCGGCGGTGGTGTCGTCGGCGTCCAGCTCGGCGCGGGCGACGGGCCGCCGGGTGTCCTCGGTGCCGTCGCCGGGCTGCACCAGCCGCAGCAGCAGCGCCCGGGCCGCGGCGGCCTCGGCGGGGGTGCAGCGGGCGTAGGCCGCCTCGGCGGTGTGCGCGACGGCGCCGTGGACGCCGCCCACGGCCTCGTAGGCGGCGAGGGTGAGGGTCTTGCCGGTGCGCCGGCGCCAGACCTCGCGCAGGGCGTGCGCCATCAGGGGCAGGCCGCCGGGTTCGCCGGACACGTCCGCGACGATGCGGGCGGTCAGGGCGCGTTCGACGACCACCCGGCGGGCGGCGGCGGGGCGGACCACGGCCTCGCGCAGCCCGCGCGGTGACATCGGGCCGACCAGCAGGGCCGCGTCCCGCAGCGCTTCGGCGAGCGGGCCGTGTTCGGCGCAGCGGCCGTAGAAGTCGGCGCGGACGGCGACGACCACCCGCAGCCGGGAGGCGGGGTCGGTGGCGGTGAGCAACCGGCCGAGGAATCGGTCGCGTTCGCGGGTGTCGGTGCAGAGGGTGAAGACCTCCTCGAACTGGTCGACGACGAGCAGTGTGTCGCCGGCTCCGTCGTGGGGGGTGAACAACTCCTCGTGGCTCCGGGCCGGTTGGGGGCCGGGGGTGAGCAGCCGGATCACGGCGGGCCGCTGGTCCTCCGCCCCGCGCAGGGCAGGGACCAGTCCCGCCCGCAGCAGCGAGGACTTGCCGCTGCCGGAGGCGCCGACGACCGCCGCGAAGCGGGTGCGGGCGGTGAGCCGGAGGAGTTCGCCGGTCAGGTCGTCCCGGCCGTGGAAGTGGTCCCCGTCAGCGGTGTCGAAGCGGGCGAGGCCCGGATAGGGGCCGCTGCCGTCGTCGGGTTCGGCCGGGGCGCGGGCGTCGGCGATCGCCTCCCGCCACCGCCGTTCCCACTCCTGCGGGTCGCCGCCGCACACGGTGACGTACGCCGTGAGCACCGCCAGGGACGGCAGCCGTTCGCCGCCCGCCGCCGCGGCCAGGGTGGGCGCCGAGTAGCCCGCGCGGGCCGCCATCGCGCGGTAGGTCGGACCGCCCGCCTCGTCGCGCAGCTTGCGCAGTTCGTACGCGAACCGCTGCACCGCACCGTCCTGCGGGTCGAGCGGTTTCTCGCGGCGCCCCATGCGTCCCCCAACCCCCGTTGAAGCCAACGGCGAATTGTTGCGTACCGCCGACCAGGGCTGCCCAACAATCCTGCGACGTCTGGACTCGTCGGTGCACACCACGCGGAGCTGCCTGTTTGCGGTTCCGCCTCCCGATCACGCACCGGAGCCCGCCATCACCACCACCCACGCACCCGTCGTCCTGCCCGCCCGCCGCCCCCTGCCGGCAAGACCCGCGAGCCCGTCCCGCGCGCCCCTGCTCCTGCCGCTCGCCCTGTCGCTCGCGCTCGGTCTGTGGGGCATCCGGCGCGGCGGCAGCCTGTGGCGGGACGAGGCAGTGACGTACGACATGGCGCGGCGCCCCCTGCCCGACCTGCTGGCGACCCTCGGCGAGGCCGACGCCGTGCACGGCCTGTACTACCTGCTGATGCACGGCCTGTTCCAGGTGCACGGCGATCCGCTGCTCGTGCTGCGGCTGCCCTCGGTGCTGGCCGCGGCCACGGCGACCGGTTTCGTCGTCCTGCTGGGCCGTCGACTCGCCGGACCGCGGGCCGGTCTGCTCGCCGGGATCGTGTTCGCGCTGCTGCCGCCGGTGCAGCGCTACGCGCAGGAGGGCCGCAGCTACGCGCTGGTCTGCGCGCTGGTCGCCTGGGCGTCGTACCTGCTGGTCGGCGCGGTGCGCACGGGCCGCCGCCGGGCCTGGGCCGGTTACGGCGCGGTGCTGCTGGCGGCGTGTCTCCTGCACGAGTTCGCCTTCCTGGCCGCGATCGCGCACACGGTGGCGGTACCCCGGTCGGCCCGCAGGGCCGCCGTGACGGTGACCTGCGCGGTCGGTGCCTGCCTGGCCCCGCTCGCCCTGCTGAGCCTGCGCCAGTCGGAACAGGTCTCGTGGATCGGCGGCGCGGACGCCGGGGCGTTGGCGGGCTTCGCCGGGGTGACACTGCTCGGCGCCGGCTGCGCCGTACTCGTCAAGGGGCCCCTACCGAGGCTCGCCCTGCCCCTGCTGACCCTGCCCGCCCTCCTGCTCCTCCTGCTCTCCCTCGCCAAGCCGCTGTACGTGGACCGTTATGTCCTCTACGGCCATGTGGGCACCGCGCTCCTCGTCGGCGCCGCCCTCGACCGCCTGGCCCGGGCGCGGGCCGTGCTCGTCCTGTGCGCCGCGGGAGCCGCGGTGGTCGCCCTGCTGCCGACGACCCTGCATCTGCGCACCCCGGAGAGCCGCACCGACGACGTCACCGCCATCGCGCGGGCCCTCGGGGAGGCCGACGCCGACGCGATCGTGTTCATGCCGGCGCGGCGCCGCGTATGGACGTTCACCGAGCCGGAATCTGTGCGTGGACTGCGCGATCTGGCCCTGGCGCGCGGTCCGGCCGCCTCGCGCACGTTGTACGGCACGGAGGTGCCCGCGTCCGTGATCCGTGCCCGCATGCTCGCGGCCGAGCGGGTCGTCTCCGTTCGCGATCCGGCCGGGCAACCGCCCGACGGGACCCCTGAGGAGAAGGTGAAGCGGCGCGTGCTCGCCCGCTACTTCGTGGAGTGCGAAACCCGCACCCTCCAGGGCGCGAGAATCACCGTCCACACCCGACCCGGCGCCTGCTGAGGCGCCCCACTCAGCCGGTGCGGACCGCGGTGTGCACCGTACGGGCGGCCAGCACGAACAGGTCCCCCCGATGATGCACGCTCGCCTTGTCATCCGGGTCGAGAAGCCGGTCGAGCGTGGCCCGGTCGGCGGCGTCGAGGCCGTCGCCGAACATCTCCCGGAACCGCCCGAACGTCGCCGCGGCAACGGCACGCGCCCGATCCGTCGCCGGCGCCGGCAGATCGAGCAGGAAGGTCCGCGTACCGCTGGGCTTCAGGCCGGCGCCGCTCAGCAGCGCCCGCCAGTCCTCGGCCACGGCCACGCTGTCGGCCAGGGAGGCACGCATCTCGGCGAACCAGTCCTCCTGCACGGCGTCGATGCGCGACTGGAGGCCGGGGCGCCCGAGGCCGATGTCGCGCGGCAGGAAGCGGGTGGGCAGGCCGCCCTCCACGAGGGCGAGCGTGCCGCCGACCGCCAGCCGCTCGGCGAAGGCCCGGACGGCCGCCTGCTGGTCGCCGAGGTGGTGCAGGCTGTTGCTGGCCCAGATCAGGTCGGCCGGGTAGTCCAGGTCGGCCATGACGTCCGGCAGCTCGCCGGTGAGCGTGCCGAAGCGGTCCGCGACGCCGAGCCGCTCGGCGCGGGCGCGGGCCAGCTCCAGCAGCGGCTCGGAGCCGTCGACGGCGACGACCCGGGCGCCGGGGAAGGCGTCCGCGAGCATGCAGGACACGACGCCGGGTCCGCTCCCCGCGTCGACGATCAGCCCCGGCTCGGTCTGCTTTCCGCCGAGCCAGGCCAGGGCGTGCTCGTGCAGGGGCGTGTACAGCTCCGCCTGGGTCTCAAGGTGCTCGGCCATCTCGGCCCAGTCGATGTCGGTGTGGTTGTGGTCGTGGTGGTGCCGGTGTCCGTGATCGTTTCCGTGGTCGTGCGCCATGGTGGTCAGCCTCTCGTCCGCGTGCAGCCACTGTGCGCCGACGCACCGCGGCGAGGCCACAACTGTTGCCGCAACCGCAAAAACCGGCCCTGCGCCGGGGCCCGGCCCTCCCGGGCCCCGGCGGGTTCGGCCGCTTACGACAGCGGCGGGTAGGCGTTCTGCATCAGTTGCTGGAACTGGGCGGAGAACCAGTCCCCGGAGAGCGGCGCGTCCGGCAGGGCGCCCGACAGGTTGAAGCCGTTACGGGGGGTGCCCGTGAACGTCGGGTCGCACATCCGGTCGAAGCCCTTGCCGTCGGGGTTCTCGATGAACTTGCTCGACCCGTCGGACTCACCCGGCGGCTTCATCCACACGTAGGCGTCGATCCCGGCCGCCGGGGCGGCCTGCGGGCGCTCGCCGAGGCCGGCTCCGGCCTGGTTGCACCAGTTGCCGGTGTTGAGGCGGCGGTCGTAGCGGCCGCCGTCGACGTAGGTGTCCACGCTGGTCGTCGCACCGGGGCCAGTGGGCCGTGCGGTGCCTCCCCAGCCATTGCGGGAGGTGTCGATCAGCATGCCGATGCCCGAGTTGAAGCCGACCGAGACCAGCTGGCTGCGGAAGGCCTGGGCGAACGACAGCTCGTCGACGTAGCGGTTCCAGTCGACCCACTTGGACTCGCGGACGGACTTGCCCGCGACGTTGTCGTTGATGGTGAAGTTGTTCTCCTTCAGGGCGCTGTAGTTGGCCGTGTTGGTGATAAAGCCGTGGACGTCGTTGACGGTTGCGCCCTCGGCGGTCGCGGCCTCCTTGAAGAGCTGGGCGGACGGCGCGAAGTTGTCGTCCCAGCCGATCCAGCCGTGGTGTCCGGCGTCGACGTAGTTGTAGACGTTGGGCACGTCACCGAGCTCGCTGAGCGCATAGCCGACGCCCTTGACGTAGTTGCCGTTGGCCTTCATCACGTCGCACTCGGGGGTCGCCGTCGGGCGGCTGCCGGTGTTGGTGACGAGGTTGGGCAGCGAGTCGATCTCGACGGTGGTCACGATGCGCAGCGAGGCGTACTTCGGGTCGGCGAGGATTGCGGCGATCGGGTCGATGTACTCGGTCTTGTACCGGCCGATCTCCGTCGGACCGAGCTCTCCGTTGGAGGCGAGGGCCGAGCAGTCGCGTCCGGGCAGGTTGTAGATGACGAGCTGGACGACGAGTTCGCCGCTGCCCTTCTGGGTCAGGGCCGCGTCGAGGTGGTCGCGCAGGCCCATGCGGCCGTTGGCGCCGTTGATGGCGGCGATCCGGTCGAGCCAGACGCCGGTCGGCTGGTCGGAGATCCGGCTGCCGCCGGGTTCGGCGTTGGCGTTGGCCCGCCACTCGGGATTCACGTACACCTTGGCGCCGGAGTACGGGTTGTCGACCCGCGTGCCCGTGCCGGGGTCCGGGTCGGGGTCCGTACCGCCACCACCGTCGTCGACGTTGCAGGTGACGCCGTCGAGGGTGAAGGTGGCCGGGATCGCGTTGGTGCCGCTGTAGGAGCCGTTGAAGCCGAAGCTGACCGAACCGCCGGTACCCAGCGTGCCGTTGTAGGACTCGTTGGCCGCGGTGACCGCGGTCCCGCTCTGGGTGATCTTCGCGTTCCAGCCGCTGGTCACCTGCTGGTTCCCGGCGTAGGACCACTTGACCGCCCAACTGCTCTTGGCGGCCCCGTTGTTGGTGACAGTGACGGCGGCGGTGAAGCCGGTGTCCCATTGGTTCTGCACCTTGTAGTCGACGGTGCAGGGGATCGCGGCCACCCCGATCCCGTCGTCGGGCACGGCGGCGAACGCCGTCCCGGAGGCCCCGGCGACCAGCGCCAGGGCGGCAAGCATCGCTGTTCTGGTGCGACTCATGTGTGCGGGTTCCTTCTCCATCGGGGGTGTTGTGCGTTCAGGGCGCGCAGCCGACGGGCACGTCGGCGCAGCCGGCCGAGGTGCCGGCGTGCCGGCCCCAGGACGGGAGACCTTCGGTACGGGTGGGTCGTCGCCGGGGTCGGGTGGACCGGTCGGCGTCGGCGTCGGCTCGACGCCGGTGTTGCAGCCCTGGTCGACCTGTCGGCCGGACGCGAAGTGGAAGGCGAGGCGTGGCTCTCGACGCCGTCACGACCGGAACGGTCATGCCCGTGACAAGGGCGACCGTTCCGGCGAAGGCTAAAAGTACTGAACGCGGGGGGTGTCGCATGAGCGACTCCTTGCAGTTCAGGCGCGTCGTGACGGACGCGTCGACTGATGGAATCGCTCCCACTGGTGTCAACGAAGTTAGCGCCAAGTGACGGTAAAGGACAGGGGAGTCACTGACTTTTACTCAACCGCGCGCATCGAATCTTTTCGACTCTTCAAGCACCTTGACCCCTTGGACCCCCGTCCCCACTATGGGAGCGCTCCCACTGGTTCAAGCCTTGACTTCTCCGAGCCGCAAGGAGGAACCAGCACCATGCATCCCCCACCCCGGAGACAGAGAGCGGTACGGCGCGCCTGGACGGCCGTCGTCGCTGCCCTGGCGCTTCCGTTCACCATGCTGGCAACGGGCACAACTCCCGCACAGGCTGCGCCACTTCAGTGCAGCGTCGACTACAAGACGAACGACTGGGGTTCCGGCTTCACCACGGACGTGACGATCACCAACCGCGGCACGGACGTGATCGACGGCTGGACCCTGACGTACGCCTACTCGGGCAACCAGAAGCTGTCCAACGGCTGGAACGGGACCTGGTCCCAGTCCGGCCAGAACATCACGGTGCAGAACGCCTCGTACAACGGGCGGATCGCGGCCGGCGCCGCGGTGAGCACCGGGGCGCAGTTCAGCTACAGCGGCAGCAACGCCGCCCCGACGTCCTTCGCCATCAACGGCACCACCTGCGCGGGCGCACACCAGCCCCCGATCACGGTGCTGACCAGCCCGGCCGCGGGCGCCGTCTACTCGCAAGGAGACGCGGTGCCGCTCGCGGCCACCGCCGCGGCCGCCGACAACGCCACCATCAGCAAGATCGAGTTCTACGACGACACCACGCTGCTGGGTACGGACACGAGCGCTCCCTACACGCTCTCCGTCTCCAACCTGTCCGTGGGAAGTCACTCCTTGCTGGCCAAGGCGTACGACAGCCTGGGCGCGTCCGCGGAGTCCACCCCGGTCGGCATCACGGTCGCCTCGGGTCCCGCCGTGGTGGCGTCGACCAGCCAACTCGCCGTGCAGCAGGGCGAGTCGGGAACCTACGACATCAAGCTGTCGACCCAGCCCTCGGCCAACGTGACCGTCACCACCGCCCGTGCGAGCGGCAATGCGGGGCTGTCGGTGACCGGCGGGGCGACGCTCACCTTCACCCCGTCGAACTGGAACACCGCGCAGAAGGTGACCGTCTCGGCCGACTCCTCCGGCACCGGCGCTGCGACCTTCGAGTCGACCGCGAACGGCCATGCCAAGGCGTCGGTGACCGTGACCCAGATCGAGGCGTCGGGCGAGTACGACGCGCGCTTCCTGGAGCTCTACGGGAAGATCACCAACCCGGCGAACGGCTACTTCTCCCCCGAGGGCATTCCCTACCACTCGGTCGAGACGCTGATCGTCGAGGCACCGGACCACGGCCACGAGACCACGTCGGAGGCCTACAGCTACCTTCTCTGGCTGCAGGCGATGTACGGCAAGATCACGGGTGACTGGACCCGGTTCAACGGCGCCTGGGAGATCATGGAGAAGTACATGATCCCGACCCACGCCGACCAGCCGACCAACTCCTTCTACAACGCCTCCAAGCCGGCCACCTACGCGCCCGAGCTGGACACTCCGAACGAGTACCCGGCCAGGCTGGACTCCGGGGTCTCGGTCGGCTCGGACCCGATCGCGGCCGAGCTGAAGAGCGCGTACGGCACCGACGACGTGTACGGCATGCACTGGCTCCAGGACGTCGACAACGTCTACGGCTACGGCAACTCGCCCGGCAAGTGCGAGGCGGGCCCGTCGGACACCGGTCCGTCGTACATCAACACCTTCCAGCGCGGCGCGCAGGAGTCGGTGTGGGAGACGGTGCCGCAGCCGACCTGTGACCAGTTCAAGTACGGCGGCACGAACGGGTACCTGGACCTGTTCACCGGTGACGCCTCCTACGCCAAGCAGTGGAAGTTCACCAACGCCCCGGACGCCGACGCGCGTGCGGTGCAGGCCGCGTACTGGGCCGACAAGTGGGCCGACGCGCAGGGCAAGGGCGGCGAGATCTCCGCGACCATCGCCAAGGCCGCGAAGATGGGCGACTACCTGCGCTACGCCATGTACGACAAGTACTTCAAGAAGGTCGGCAACTGTGTCGGACCGTCGACCTGCCCGGCCGGCACCGGCAAGGACTCCTCGTTCTACCTGCTCTCCTGGTACTACGCCTGGGGCGGCGCCACCGACACCTCGGCGGGCTGGGCCTGGCGCATCGGCTCCAGCCACGCGCACGGCGGCTACCAGAACCCGATGGCCGCCTACGCGCTCGCCAACTACGCCGACCTGAAGCCGAAGTCGGCGACGGGGCAGGCGGACTGGGCCAAGTCCCTTGAGCGGCAGATCGAGTTCTACCGCTGGCTCCAGTCCAGCGAGGGCGCGATCGCGGGCGGCGCGACCAACAGCTGGGCGGGCCGCTACGCGACCCCGCCGGCCGGCAAGTCCACCTTCTACGGCATGTACTACGACCAGCAGCCCGTCTACCACGACCCGCCGTCCAACCAGTGGTTCGGCTTCCAGGCGTGGTCGATGGAGCGGGTGGCCGAGTACTACCAGCAGACGGGCAACGCGTCCGCGAAGGCCGTCCTCGACAAGTGGGTCGACTGGGCGCTGGAGCACACGACGGTCAATCCGGACGGCACGTACCTGATTCCGTCGACGCTGCAGTGGTCGGGCCAGCCCGACACCTGGAACGCGTCAAGTCCGGGCGCCAACAGTGGACTTCACGTCACCGTCGCCGACTACACCAACGACGTCGGGGTGGCCGCCGCGTACGCCAAGACCCTGACGTACTACGCGGACCGGTCCGGCGACACGGAGGCCGCGACGACGGCGAAGGCGCTCCTCGACGGCATGTGGGACAACCACCAGGACGCCCTGGGCATCGCCGTCCCGGAGAACCGCACCGACTACAACCGCTTCGACGACAGCGTCTACATCCCCTCCGGCTGGACCGGGACGATGCCGAACGGCGACGCGATCAACTCGTCGTCGACCTTCGACTCGATCCGCTCCTTCTACGAGGACGACCCCGCGTGGTCGAAGATCGAGGCGTATCTGGCGGGCGGAGCGGTGCCGTCGTTCACGTATCACCGGTTCTGGGCGCAGGCGGACATCGCCCTCGCCATGGGTTCGTACGCGGAGCTTCTCGAATAGCCCCCGCGAAGCGCTCCGCGGGTTGGGCCGCTTTTGGCTGCGGGTCCGCTGTGGCTGGTTGCGCAGTTCCCCGCGCCCCTGAAGGGGCACGGCTCAACCCCGGAAGCGCTTAAAGGTTCCGCGTACGTGGTCTCGTCACCTGACGGCGAGGCCGGACAGCCGGGCGGTCCCCACCCGCACAGGGGACCGTCCGGCACATCTCGCTGTAGCGAGAAAGCGCTTGCCACCCCCACCTCCGAAAGGAGTTCCCGTGCGAAGAACCCGCATCCTCACGGCCGTGCTGGCGCTGGCGGCCGGTCTGCTCGCGGGCACCCCGCCCGCACTGGCCGCCGAGCCCGACGAGACTCCGGTGTCGATCACCGCGGACACCTACACCTGGAAGAACGCCCGTGTCGACGGCGGCGGTTTCGTCCCCGGCATCGTGTTCAACCGCTCCGAGAAGAACCTCGCCTACGCCCGTACCGACATCGGCGGCGCCTACCGGTGGGTGGAGTCGTCGAAGACATGGACGCCGCTGCTGGACTCGGTCGGCTGGGACGACTGGGGGCACACCGGTGTGGTGAGCCTGGCCTCCGACTCCGTCGACCCGGACAAGGTGTACGCGGCCGTCGGCACGTACACCAACAGCTGGGATCCGAGGAACGGCGCGGTCATGCGCTCCTCCGACCGGGGTGCCAGCTGGCAGAAGGCCGAGCTGCCGTTCAAGCTGGGCGGCAACATGCCCGGCCGGGGCATGGGCGAGCGGCTCGCGATCGACCCCCACAAGAACAGCGTGCTGTACCTGGGCGCGCCGAGCGGCAAGGGCCTGTGGCGGTCGACGGACTCCGGGGCCAGCTGGTCGCAGGTGACGAACTTCCCCAACGTCGGCAACTACCAGCAGGACCCGAGTGACACGAGCGGGTACGCCTCCGACAACCAGGGCATCGTCTGGGTCACTTTCGACGAGTCCACGGGCAGCTCGGGCAACGCCACGCAGACGATCTACGTCGGGGTCGCCGACAAGGACAACGCGGTGTACCGCTCGACGGACGCGGGCGCGACCTGGACCCGGCTGGCCGGGCAGCCGACCGGCTATCTGGCACACAAGGGCGTCCTGGACGCGGAGAACGGCCATCTGTATCTGTCGTACAGCGACAAGGGCGGGCCGTACGACGGCGGCAAGGGCCAACTGTGGCGGTACGCGACCGCGACGGGAAGCTGGACGAACATCAGCCCGGTCGCGGAAGCCGACACCTACTACGGCTTCAGCGGACTGACCGTCGACCGGCAGGACCCGGGCACGGTGATGGCGACGGCGTACAGCTCCTGGTGGCCGGACACGCAGATCTTCCGCTCC
The DNA here is from genome assembly GCF_040686775.1 of Streptomyces sp. NPDC079141. Lineage (NCBI taxonomy): Bacteria > Bacillati > Actinomycetota > Actinomycetes > Kitasatosporales > Streptomycetaceae > Streptomyces > Streptomyces sp. NPDC079141. The sequence goes on from NZ_JBFBLP010000007.1 coordinate 362,634, forward strand.
ACGGACTCCGGCGCCACCTGGACGAAGGCCTGGGACTACACCTCGTACCCCAACCGCTCCAACCGCTACACCATGGACGTCTCCTCCTCCCCCTGGCTGACCTGGGGCGCGAATCCGAGCCCGCCGGAGCAGACGCCCAAACTCGGCTGGATGACCGAGGCGTTGGAGATCGACCCGTTCAACTCCGGCCGCATGATGTACGGCACGGGCGCGACGATCTACGGCACCGAGAACCTGACGAACTGGGACAGCGGTTCGCAGTTCACCATCAAGCCGATGGTGCAGGGCCTGGAGGAGACGGCCGTCAACGACCTGGCCTCGCCCCCGTCGGGCGCCCCGCTGCTCAGCGCCCTCGGTGACGTCGGCGGGTTCCGGCACACGGATCTGACCAAGGTGCCGGCGATGATGTACACCCAGCCGAACTTCACCTCGACGACCAGCCTGGACTTCGCCGAGTCCAACCCCAACACGGTCGTGCGGGTGGGCAACCTGGACTCGGGGCCGCACGTCGCGTTCTCCACGGACAACGGCGCCAACTGGTTCGCGGGGCAGGACCCTTCGGGCGTCAGCGGCGGCGGCACGGTGGCCGCGGCGGCGGACGGCAGCCGGTTCGTGTGGAGCCCGCAGGGCGCGGGCGTGCACTACGCGACCGGCTTCGGCACCTCCTGGTCGGCGTCCTCCGGCATCCCGGCGGGCGCGATCGTCGAGTCCGACCGGGTCGACCCGCAGGTCTTCTACGGCTTCAAGTCCGGGAAGTTCTACGTGAGCACGAACGGCGGCGCGAGCTTCACGGAGTCCTCGGCCGGCGGCCTGCCGAGCGGTGACAGCGTCCGCTTCAAGGCGCTGCCCGGCAAGAAGGGCGACGTCTGGCTGGCGGGCGGGGCGAGCGACGGCGCGTACGGGCTGTGGCACTCCACCAACGGCGGTACCAGCTTCACCAAGCTCTCGGGCGTCGAGCAGGCCGACACCATCGGCTTCGGCAAGGCGGCGCCGGGAGCCTCGTACCAGACGCTGTACACCAGCGCGAAGATCGGCGGGGTGCGCGGCATCTTCCGCTCCACGGACGAGGGCGCCACCTGGACCCGGATCAACGACGACGCCCACCAGTGGGGTTGGACGGGTGCGGCGATCACCGGTGACCCGCGGGTCTACGGCCGGGTGTACATCGCGACCAACGGGCGCGGGATCATCTACGGCGACAGTTCCGACTCGGGCGGCGGCACCGACCCTGATCCCGACCCCACCCCGACCGGCGCCTGCGCGGTGACCTACAAGATCACCAACCAGTGGTCGGGCGGCTTCCAGGCGGACGTACAGCTGTCCAACACCGGCACGAGCGCCTGGTCGGGCTGGGCACTGACCTGGTCCTTCCCCAACGGCCAGACGATCTCGCAGATGTGGAACGCCGATCCCACCCAGTCGGGTTCGTCGGTCACGGCGAAGAACGTGGGCTGGAACGCGAACGTGGCGGCCGGATCGTCGGTGGGCTTCGGCTTCACGGGCAACTGGTCGGGCACGAACGCCGAGCCGACCGCGTTCAAGGTCGGCGACCAGTCCTGCACGGTGAGTTGAGCAAGCGGGGCGCGTGCCGGTTCCCGGCACGCGCCTCTGCGCTGCCCTACAGCGTCTTCAGCCTTCAGTGGCTCACGGTGTGTAGACCGTCGGCCGGGGCGCCGTCGCCATGCCGTTGCCGAGGAAGAAGCTCGGGTGCGGTGGCTGGTTGTACGCCGTGTTCTGCCAGGCGAGGCCCGTGCGGTACATCGTGTCGTGCAGCAGGGTGGTGATCCTGGTCCCGGTCTCGTGCGGGGTGGAGTAGATCCGCAGGGCTGTGTTGTCGCCGGTCGGCCAGATGACCTCCTCGCGCCAGTCGCCGAGGATGTCGCCGGACAGCGACGGCGTCGCCTTGGTGCTGTTGTTGGAGTGGACGCCGGAGGCGGTCAGCAGCCGGGTGTCGGACGAGGTGCCGTACTTGTCGATGCGGGTGCCGTCGAGGAGTTCGCGCACGGTGTCGCCGTCCCACCAGGACAGGAAGTTGACGGAGGACGGCTCGCGCCCCTTGGTGGCACCGGCCTCGTCCCGGACGGACGTGTCGGAGGCCGACCAGACCTCCGCGCCGTCGTTCCCGGCGTAGATGTCACCGGCCACGCCCCGGCCGTTGTCACAGCATGCCGCGAGCTGCCAACGGATCGCGCCGTTGGCCGGGTTGAGGTACAGCTCGGCCGGCTGGGTGGTGGACTCGGAGACCTTGAAGTACTCCAGGCCCGCGGTCGACGGGTCGAGGTCGCCGAGGTGCTGGGCGTCGCCGTGGCCGGTCTTCGCGGTCCACAGGCCGGAGCCGTTGTCGTCGACGGCCATCGAGCCGTAGACGATCTCGTCCCGGCCGTCGTTGTCGACGTCCCCGACGGACAGGCTGTGCGAGCCCTGACCGTCGTACCCCTTGCCGGAGTTGGTGGAGGAGTTGGTGTCGAAGGTCCAGCGGCGGGTGAAGGTGCCGCCCCGCCAGTCCCAGGCGGCGATGACCGTACGGGTGTAGTAGCCGCGCGCCATGATCAGCGAGGGGCGTGAGCCGTCCAGGTAGGCGGTCCCGGCCAGGAATCGGTCGACGCGGTTGCCGTAGGAGTCGCCCCAGGAGGAGACGGTGCCGCGGGCCGGGACGTAGTCGACGGACTGCATCGCCCTGCCGGTCTGGCCGTTGAACATGGTCAGGTACTCGGGCCCGGACAGGACGTACCCGCTGGAGTTGCGGTAGTCGGCGGAGGAGCTGCCGATCACCGTGCCCGCGCCGTCGACCGTGCCGTCGGCGGTCTTCATGGCGACCTCGGCCTTGCCGTCGCCGTCGTAGTCGTACACCTGGAACTGCGTGTAGTGCGCGCCGGAGCGGATGTTGCGGCCCAGGTCGATGCGCCACAGGCGGGTGCCGTCGAGCTTGATGCCGTCGACGATCGTGTTGCCGGTGTACCCGGACTGGGAGTTGTCCTTGGCGTTGGTGGGCTGCCACTTCAGGACCAGGTCGAGGGCGCCGTCGCCGTCCAGGTCGCCGACGGAGGCGTCGTTGGCCTCGTAGGTGTAGGCGACGCCGTCGGGGGTGGTGCCGCCGGCCGGCGGGGAGATCGGCACGTCCTTGTATCCGCTGCGGAACTGGATCGCGTGGACGGAGTCGCCCTGCTCCACGCCGTTCACGATCGCGCGGACCGTGTAGTCGGCGTGCGAAGGGGCGCCGGAGTGGAAGTAGTTGGTGGTGCCGGTGATCGGGGTCGTGTTGACCTTCGTACCGGCCCGGTAGAGGTTGAAGGAGACGTTGTCGGGGTCGGTGCCGAGCCAGCGCCAGCTGACCAGGTTGCCGCTGCCGTTGTAGACGCTGACCACACCCCGGTCGAGGGCCTCGACCTGGCGTGCGGTGGCGGCCTCGGCCGTTCCGGTGCCGGTGAGCGTGGTGAGGCCGGCGGCCACGAGCGCCGCGGTGGCGCCGAGGGCGGACAGGACGACCCTGCGTCTGCGGTGCTTGTGCGGGTGCTGCACGAGACGTACCTCCTGGGAGGACGGACGGGTTCCGTTCCCCTTCAGTCGTCGCCGCCCGCCGTGAAGTTGCCGTATTTCCCGGCCAGTTCGGCGACGGTACGGGCGATCTTCGCGCGCAGCTCGGCGGGCTGGAGCACCTCGACGTCCGTGCCCAGGCGCAGGAACTCGCCGTGCGCCTGCTCGACGGACTCGATGGGGACGGCGACCAGGGTCCAGCCGTCCTCTTCCGTACCCAGGTTCCGCGCCCTGGGGAGCGTCCGGCCCGGCGCCAGCCGTACGACGGCCTCGGCGCGGTACAGCCGCTGATGGAAGTCGCGCTGGTACGCCGCCCAGTAGGCGGCCAGGTCGAAGTCGTCGGGACGGGCGAACTCCTCTCCCGGCGCGGCGAGTTCGAGGATCTGATCGACGCGGAAGGTGCGTGGCCCCGGCCCGGCGACGACGTACCAGCGACCCGCCTTGAGGACGAGTCCGTACGGCTCCAGGCGACGCTCCACGTCGGTGGGCTCACGCCAGCGGCGGTACGTCACGTGCAGGACGCGGCTGTTCCAGACGGCGTCGGCGACCGCGGGGAGGTACGGGGTCTCTTCGGCGTCCGTGTACCAGCCGGGGGCATCGAGGTGGAAGCGGGCGCTGATCCGGTCGGCCTGCACGGGGAGGGCCGCGCGCACCTTCAGCTCGGCGGCGGCGAGCAGCGAGCCGAGACCCAGTTCGGCGGCGGGTCCCGGGACCCCGGCGAGGAAGAGGGCCTCGGCCTCGCCGGCGGTCAGGCCGGTCAGGCGGGTGCGGTAGCCGTCGAGGAGGCGGTAGCCGCCGGCATGACCGGCGTCGCCGTACAGCGGCACACCGGCGGCGCTCAGCGCCTCGACGTCCCGGTAGACCGTACGGACGGAGACCTCCAGCTCCTCGGCGAGCTGGGCGGCGGTCATCCGGCCGCGGGTCTGGAGCAGCAGGAGGATCGAGACGAGTCGGCTGGACTTCACTGACACAGGATGTCAGTGAAGCGGTCCTAACGTCGCGGTATGCCTTTCACGGAGAAACTTCTGACCGTTCCCCCGCCGATCGAGGTGGCGGGCCGCCGCATCAAGCGCTACCACGTCACCGCCGACCCGGACGGCATCGCCCCGGACGTGGTGAAGGCGGCGTACGAGATGCTGCCCGACCTGCTGCCCGAGCCGGACGGCACCCCGCCGGCGACCTTCGTCGTACTGCACCGGGGCGGCGACGACGGCGCCTACCTCAACGCCTACAGCTGGGTGTGGGACAACGTCCTGCACTTCCGGGGCGCGGCGGCGGGCCAGCCGGCCCTGGACTGCCCGGACAACGACCCGACGAACTTCATCACCATCGACCGCCCATGGATCGGCTGTGTCTGGGAACTGCCCCCGGTCCTGCACGAACGGAACGCCTGGGTACGGCACATACTCGCACCCGAAGTCCCCGACCTCATGGCCTACTTGACCGATTCCCTGCCCGAAGGAACCACGGGAGACCGGTCATGAGCGGCGCGCGCGACTTCGACTTCCTGCACGGCGACTGGGAGGTCCGCCACCGCCGCCGTGCCGACTTCCTCGACCCGGACAGCGACTGGGAGGAGTTCCCGAGCACAACGCGCTGCTGGAGCCTGTTCGACGGCGCCGCGAACGTCGACGAGATCGACATGCCGCACCTGGGCTCGAAGGGCCTGACCCTGCGCCTCTTCGACCGGGAGACCGAACAGTGGTCCCTGAACTGGTCCTCCAGCCGCAGCGGCAAGCTGTTCCCGCCGGTGCTCGGCCGCTTCGACGGCGACCGCGGCGAGTTCTACGGCGACGACCGCCACGACGGCAAGGACGTGCGGGTGCGGTTCGTGTGGTCGGGTGTCACCGCGGCCACGGCCCGCTGGGAACAGGCGTTCTCCCTCGACGACGGGCAGACCTGGCTGACCAACTGGATCATGGAGTTCACCCGGACTTCCGGAACACACGCAGGCTGAAGACCGGGTCGGGGCGCCGGCGGTCCGGGTCCGGGAGGGTCTCCAGTTCGGCGGCGAAGCGCTCGGTGAGCGGGGCGCCCGGCGGGAGCTGGGTGAACCAGCCGCGGCGCAGGTCGGCGGCGGTGCCGCGGGGGGTGCGGCCCTGGCCCACGCCGGTGAAGAGGGCGCAGTCGGCGAGGGCCAGGCCCTCCGCCGTGGCCCGGGCCTCCACGCGGGCCGCCGCGTCGGGGGCGGCCCGGCGCGGGCGCGGTTCGAGCACGGCGTCGATGTCGCTGCCGACGTCGTGGGCGGCGGCCTTGTCGACGGTGGTCACGTACACCCCGCCGGGCCGCAGGACACGGGCGCACTCGGCGACGACCGCGCCCATGTCGTCGCCCCGGTCCAGCAGGTGCAGCAGCCACACGCTGGTGACCGCGTCGAACGTCCCGTCCGGGAACGGCAGCCGCCGGCTGTCCGCCAGCACGATCGCCCCGGGCATCCGCGCCGCGGCCATCCGGACCATCCCGTACGTCAGGTCGGCGCCCGTCACCCGCAGGGCGGGCCGGGCCGCCGCGAGCCGCCGGGTCACGATGCCGGTGCCGCAGCCGACGTCGAGGAGGGTGCGGGCGGATTCCGGGATCAGGCCGAGTACCGCTTCGGCGGCCGCGGCGGCCCGGGGTTCGCCGCCGCGGCTGGCATCGTAGTCGTCGGCTTCCTTGTCGTAGTCGAGCACGCCGTCACTGTGCCCCGTGGCCGGGGGCGAGCGCCTCCACTTTTTGCGCGAGCTGGAAGTCCTTCTCGGTCACCGCGCCGCCCACGCTGTGGGTGTTCACGGACAGTGACACGCTGTTGTAACCGAGGGTGAGGTCGGAGTGGTGGTCGAGCGTCTCCTGGACCTGGGCGATGTGCACGACCAGCGCGGTGGCCGCGAAGTGCGTGGCGAGCCGGTACCGCCGGGTGATCCGGTCGCCGTCGAGCGACCAGCCCGGCAGTTCCGCCAGCCGGTCCTCGATCTCCTTCTGCGACAGCGGTTCGAGGGGCATGGCCTCGCTCCTTCCAGGGCTGCGGGTTCCCTCTCAGCGTGCCACAGAAGAAGGGCCGAAGCCCTGGTCAGAAGGGTCGCTTCCGCTGCGTGCCGGTTCGTCGTCTACGGTCTCTCGTATGACCATCACTGCCACCGACCGGGGCGTCGGCCCGCTGCTGCGCGCCTGGCGGGTGCAACGGCGGGTCAGCCAGCTGGAGCTGGCCCTGCGCGCCGACTCCTCCGCCCGGCACATCAGCTTCATCGAGACGGGCCGCTCCCGGCCCAGCGAGGAGATGGTGCTGCGGCTCGCCGAGCACCTCGACATCCCGGTGCGGGAGCGCAACGCCCTGCTCCTGGCGGCCGGTTACGCCCCGCACTACCCGGAGACCCCGCTGGACGACCCGGCGCTGGGCGCGTTGCGCGAGGGCATGGAGCGGCTGATCCAGGGCTACGAGCCCTACCCGGCGCTGGTCGTCGACGCCATGTACAACGTGATGGCCGCCAACCGGGGCATCCTGATGATGCTCGAAGGCGTTCCCGAGCATCTGCTCGCGCCCCCGCTGAACGCGATGCGGCTGACCCTGCACCCGGAGGGCATCGCGCCCCGCATCCGCAACCTGCGTGAGTGGCGCGGCCATCTGCTCGCCCAGATGGAGCGGCAGATCGCGCTGTACCGCTCCGACGAACTGCGGGAGCTGTACGAGGAGGTGGCGGCGTATCCGGTGCCAAAGGACGCGCCCGGCACCGAACCGGACGAGCCCGTCCCGTACTTCGCGCTGCCGATGCAGATCGAGCACGAGGGCCGGACGCTGTCGTTCATCTCCTCGATCTCCACGTTCAACACGCCGATGGACGTGACCGTCGCCGAGCTGGCCATCGAGACGTTCCTCCCGGCCGACCCGGCGACGGTCAAGTACCTTCAGTCGCTGCTGCCCTGACGCCCCTTCAGCGCCGCGTACTGGAGCACCGCGAACCCGGCCACGGTGGTCGCCTGCAGCACGGTCCACACCGCACCCGCCGTGGTCGGCGTCAGCCACACCGCCAGCGCCACCAGGCTCAGCGCGGCCCAGGCGAAGTTGGCCTCGACGACCGCACGCACCGGGAAGGCGGCGGGCCGGGCACGGGAGGCGAGCCAGCCCACCCCGGCGGCGAACACCGCCAGGAACACGCCGAGTTCGAGCAGCAGCGTCGAGTCGACGCCGAGCAGGTCTCCCAACGGTCCGGAAGCGGCGAGGTAGGCCAGGGCGTTACCACCGGTCACGACCGCGTCCAGGGCCAGGAAGCGGCGCAGCGCGGTCTGCGGGTCGGTGGTCCGGGCGAGCGCGGCAAGCTGGGTCGCGGACATGACGAATCACCCTCCGTAGGGTCGGAAGTCGAGCGGCTGTGGGACCCGGGTCCCGGATCGGAGTGCGCCGACCCGGAACCCGGTGACTCAACGATGTCGCGTCCGCCCGGCAGGGTCGATTACCTCCCGGGTAATGCCGGGCCCGACAGTGGCGAGCGCCTCACCGCCGACCTCGTGAGACCGGAACCGGAACATGGCAGACTGCACGGGTACTTCGGCGCGTAGGGGAGGCGTGGCGTGAGTGAGCGGCGGCCTGCGCCCACTGTGGGCCAGGTGGTGCTCGGCAAGCGGCTCCAGGAGCTGCGGGAGGCGGCCGGACTGGGGCGTGACGAGGCAGCCCGGGTGCTGCGCGTGGCCTCGGCGACCGTACGGCGGATGGAAATGGCCGAGGTCGCGCTGAAAATCCCGTATGTGCAGGTGCTGTTGGAGACGTACGGCGTGCCCGAGGACGAGGCCGCCGCGTTCGTCTCGCTGGCCGAGGAGGCGAACCAGCCGGGCTGGTGGCAGCGGTTCCACGACGTGCTGCCGGACTGGTTCAGCCTGTATGTGAGCCTGGAGGGCGCCGCCCGGATCATCCGCTCCTACGAACCGCACTTCGTGCCCGGTCTGCTCCAGACCGAGGAGTACGCCCGTGCCGTGCTGGAGGCGGGCACGATCGGGCAGACCGGGCCGGAGACGATCGAGCGCCATGTGTCCCTGCGCATGGAGCGGCAGCGGCTGCTGGAGCGGCCGGACCGGCCCCACCTGTGGGTGATCATGGACGAAACGGTACTGCGGCGGCCGGTGAGCGTCCACGGCGCGGTGATGCGCGAGCAGTTGGACAAGCTGCTGGAGTTCGCCGAGCGGGACCGGGTCACGCTCCAGATAGCCGAGTTCACCGGCGGCCCGCATCCGGGGACGTACGCGCCGTTCACGCTGTTCCGGTTCGCCGAGCCGGAGCTGCCGGACATGGTGTTCACCGAGTATCTGACCGGCGCGCTCTACCTGGACTCCCGTACCGAGGTCGCGGCCCATCTGGAGGTCCTGGACCACATGTCCACGGGGGCCGCCTCGGCCGAGCGCACCAAGAAGCTCCTGCGAAAGCGCCGCGAGGATTTCTGAGCCTCCCGTACTTCCAGTCCCAAGGAGAAGACACCGTATGACCGGATCCGACGCCGCGCCCCTCCGTATCGACACGAGCAGGCCGCATCCGGCCCGGGTCTACGACTGGTGGCTGGGCGGCAAGGACAACTACCCGGTGGACGAGGAGCTGGCCCGCAGGATCCTGGCCGTGGACGGCACCGTCCTGCGTGGGGCGCGGGCAAACCGCCGGTTCATGCACCGGGCGACCCGGGCCGCCGCCGAGGCGGGGATACGCCAGTTCCTGGACATCGGCACGGGCATCCCGACCGAGCCCAACCTGCACCAGGTCGCGCAGCAGGTCGCCCCCGAGGCGAAGGTGGTGTACGCCGACAACGACCCCATCGTGCTGCGGCACGCCGAGGCGCTGCTGCACAGCTCCGCCGAGGGCAGCACGCGGTATCTGCACGCGGACGTCCGCGACCCGGAGGCGATCCTGGCGCAGGCGGCCGGGTCCCTGGACTTCGCACGGCCGGTCGCCCTGTCGCTGGTGGCGCTCACCCACTACCTGGGCGACGAGGTCCACGGCCTGCTGAAGCGGTACGTCGAGGCCCTCGCCCCCGGCAGCTTCCTGGTGCTCTCCCAGGTCACCCCGGATCTCAACCCCGAGGCCATCGAGAAGGCCGCCGAGAACTTCCGGCGCAGCGGCACCCCCTTCCACCCGCGCTCCCTCGCCGAGTTCTCAAGCTTCTTCGAGGGGCTGGAGCTCCTGGGCCCGGGCGTGATCCCGGTCTCGGGGTGGCGGCCGGAGCCCGAGGACGTGGCGGCCCAGGCGGAGGGCATCGTCCCGGTGTACGCGGGGGTCGCCCGCAAGCCCTGACCCGTACGGGTGCCCTGAACAGGTGTGTTCCCTTGCTCAGCCCTAGCTTCGAAGGCACGGGCAAGCAAGGGAGCGCACGTGACCGACACGCAGACACCGCCCACCGAGCCGGGCGCCGCGCTGCTGCGGGTCGGCCGGTTCTTCCGGCCCGGCACGCCCGCGCCGGACCTGCACAGCATCGGGCTGGTGGGCGGCCGGGAGGCGGACGCCTTCTACCGGGACCGCTGGAGCCACGACAAGGTCGTGAACTCCACGCACGGCGTGAACTGCACGGGATCGTGCCGCTGGAAGGTGTATGTCAAGGACGGCATCATCACCTGGGAGACCCAGCAGACGGACTATCCGAGTGTGGGCCCCGACCGCCCGGAGTACGAGCCGCGCGGCTGCCCGCGCGGCGCCGCCTTCTCCTGGTACACGTACTCGCCGACCCGGGTGCGCTACCCGTATGTGCGCGGGGTGCTGCTGGACCTGTACCGGGAGGCGAAGGGCCGGCTGAAGGACCCGGTGCTGGCCTGGGCCGACATCCAGAACGACCCGGAGCGGCGCCGCCGTTACCAGCGGGCGCGCGGCAAGGGCGGCCTGGTGCGGGCGACTTGGGACGAGGCGGTGGAGCTCGTCGCCGCCGCCCACGTCCACACGATCAGGGCGTACGGCCCCGACCGCATCGCCGGGTTCTCCCCCATCCCCGCGATGTCGATGGTGTCGCACGCGGCGGGCGCCCGCTTCCACTCCCTGATCGGCGCCCCGATGCTGTCGTTCTACGACTGGTACGCCGACCTGCCCGTGGCGTCCCCACAGGTGTTCGGCGACCAGACGGACGTACCGGAGTCGGGCGACTGGTGGGACGCGGCGTATCTGATGATGTGGGGCTCGAACGTCCCCGTCACCCGCACCCCGGACGCGCACTGGATGGCGGAGGCCCGCTACCGCGGCCAGAAGGTGGTCGTGGTCGCGCCGGACTACGCGGACAACGCCAAGTTCGCCGACGAGTGGCTGCATCCGCACCCCGGCACCGACGGCGCCCTCGCGCTGGCGATGGGGCACGTCGTGCTGAAGGAGTTCTTCGTCGACCGTGAGACTCCGTTCTTCGCGGACTACGTACGGAAGTTCACCGATCTGCCGTTCCTGGTGACGCTCACCGAGCGGGACGGCGGGTACGTGCCCGGCAAGTTCCTGCGCGCCGCCGACCTGGGACAGGACGGCGAGGGAGCGGAGTGGAAGACGGTCGTCCTGGACGAGGTGACCGGCCGCGCGGTCGTCCCGAACGGCTCCCTCGGCTTCCGCTGGACCGAGTCCGGCAAGGGCAACTGGAACCTGGAACTCGGCAATGTGAAACCGCAGTTGAGCCTGCACGGCAGCCCGGTCGCGGCCGGTGTGGAGGTCCTGCTCCCCCGCTTCGACCACACGGACGGCCACGGAGACGTCCTGCGCCGGGGTGTCCCCGCGACCCGGATGGGCGGTGCGGACGGGCCGCTGGTGACGACGGTCCACGACCTCCTGCTCGCCCAGTACGGAGTGTCCCGGCAAGGTCTCCCGGGCGCCTGGCCCACCTCCTACGAGGACGCGGACGCGCCCGGCACACCCGCCTGGCAGGAGGTGCACACCTCCGTCCCGGCGGCCAAGTGCGTGAAGATCGCCCGGGAGTTCGCGCGGACCGCCGAGCGCTCCAAGGGCCGCTGCATGATCCTGATGGGCGCCGGCACCAACCACTGGTTCCACTCCGAGACGATCTACCGCGCCTTCCTCGCCCTGCTCCAGCTCACCGGCTGCCAGGGCCGCAACGGCGGCGGCTGGGCGCACTACGTCGGCCAGGAGAAGTGCCGTCCGGTGACCGGCTGGGCCACCCTCGCGGCCGGATCCGACTGGTCGCGCCCGCCGCGCCAGATGATCGGCACCGCGTACTGGTTCCTCAACACCGATCAGTGGCGCTACGACCGGTTCACCGCCGATGTGCTGGCCTCGCCACTGGGCGAGGGCCGGTTCGAGGGCATGACGGGCGCGGACTGTCTCGCGCTGTCGGCGCGGTCGGGCTGGATGCCGTCGTATCCGACCTTCGACCGCAATCCGCTGGAGCTGGGCGAGGTCTTCGGCGATCCGGTGGCGAAGACGGTGGCCGAACTGCGGGCGGGCACGCTGAAGTTCGCCTGCGAGGACCCGGACGCGCCGGAGAACTGGCCGCGGGTGCTGACCCTGTGGCGGGCCAATCTGCTGGGCTCGTCGGCGAAGGGCGCCGAGTACTTCACCCGGCATCTGCTGGGCACGCAGTCCTCGCTGAGCGCCGAGGAGGCCTCGCCCGGGGAACGGCCGCGCGATGTGACCTGGCGGGCGGAGGCGCCCGAGGGCAAGCTCGACCTGCTGCTGTCGCTGGACTTCCGGCAGACGTCCTCCACGCTGCTCTCCGACGTCGTCCTGCCGGCCGCGACCTGGTACGAGAAGCACGATCTGTCCAGCACGGACATGCACCCCTACGTGCACTCCTTCACCCCGGCCGTCGACCCGCCGTGGCAGGCGCGCACCGACTTCGACACCTTCAAGGCGCTCGCCGAGAAGCTGAGCGAGCTGGCCGTCGGCCACCTCGGGGTGCGCAAGGACCTGGTGGCCTCGCCGCTCCAGCACGACACCCCGGGCGAGACCGCCCAGCCGGGCGGTGTGGTGCGGGACTGGAAGCGCGGGGAGTGCGATCCGGTGCCCGGGAAGACCATGCCGAACCTGACCGTCGTGGAGCGGGACTACACGAAGATCGGCGCCAAGTTCAGCGCGCTCGGCCCGCTGGTCGAGCAACTCGGCCTGCCCGCCAAGGGGATCGCACTCAGGCCCGACGAGGAGGTCGAGCACCTGCGGCAGCTCAATGGCGTCGCGTTCGACGGCCGGCCCGCCCTGGACACGGCGGTGAAGGCCGCGAACACGATCCTCGCCCTGTCCGGCACCACCAACGGCCGGCTGGCGACCCAGGGTTTCCACGCGCTGGAGGCCCGCACCGGGCAGGAGATGGCCCACCTCGCCGCCGAGCACGAGGGCAAGCGCATCACGTACGCGGACACGCAGGCCGCGCCGGTGCCGGTGATCACCTCGCCGGAGTGGTCGGGCAGCGAGTCGGGCGGGCGCCGCTACACGGCGTTCACGCTCAACACCGAGCACCTCAAGCCCTGGCACACGCTCACCGGACGCCAGCACTTCTTCCTGGACCACGACTGGATCCACGAGCTGGGCGAGGCGCTCCCGGTGTACCGGCCGCCCCTGGACATGAACCGGCTGTTCGGCGAGCCTCGCCTCGGCCCGGACGGCTCCCGGGAAGTGACGGTCCGTTACCTCACCCCGCACAACAAGTGGTCCATCCACTCCGAGTACCAGGACAACCTGTTCATGCTGGCCCTGTCCCGCGGCGGCCAGAACATCTGGATGTCCCCGCAGGACGCGGAGGCGATCGGCGTCGTCGACAACGACTGGATCGAGGCGGTCAACCGCAACGGCGTCGTCGTCGCCCGCGCGGTCGTCTCGCACCGGATGCCGGCCGGCACGGTCTACATGCACCACGCGCAGGAGCGCACGGTCGCCGTCCCGAAGACGGAGACCACCGGCCTGCGCGGCGGCATCCACAACTCGCTCACCCGTCTGATCCTCAAGCCGTCCCATCTCATCGGCGGCTACGCCCAGTTGTCCTGGGCGTTCAACTACCTGGGCCCGACGGGCAACCAGCGCGACGAGGTGACGGTGATCCGCCGCCGCAGCCAGGAGGTCCAGTACTGATGCGTCCGATGGCCCAGATCGCGATGGTCATGAACCTCGACAAGTGCATCGGCTGCCACACCTGTTCGGTCACCTGCAAGCAGGCGTGGACCAACCGGCAGGGCACGGAGTACGTCTGGTTCAACAACGTCGAGACCCGGCCCGGCCAGGGCTACCCGCGCCGCTACGAGGACCAGGAGCGCTGGCGCGGCGGCTGGGAGCTGAACAAGCGGGGCGCGCTGAAGCTGAAGGCGGGCGGCCGGCTGCGCAAGCTCGTCGGGATCTTCTCCAACCCCCAACTCCCCGAGATCAAGGACTACTACGAGCCCTGGACGTACGACTACAAGAACCTCACCGACGCCCCGCTCGGCGACGACTACCCCGTCGCCCGGCCCGTCTCGCAGCTCGACGGCAAGCCGATGAAGATCGAGTGGTCGTCGAACTGGGACGACAACCTCGCGGGCGCCCCGGCCTACGGCGACCTCGACCCGATGGTGGAGCGCACCCGCCAACAAACCTCGGACAAGGTGAGGTTCGAGTTCGAGCAGACCTTCATGTTCTATCTGCCGCGCATCTGCGAGCACTGCCTCAACCCGAGCTGTGTGGCGTCCTGTCCGTCGGGCGCAATGTACAAGCGGGCCGAGGACGGGATCGTGCTGGTCGACCAGGACCACTGCCGGGGCTGGCGGATGTGCGTGACGGGATGCCCGTACAAGAAGGTGTACTTCAACCATCGCACCGGCAAGGCGGAGAAGTGCACGCTGTGCTATCCGCGCATCGAGGTCGGCCTGCCGACGGTCTGCTCGGAGACCTGTGTCGGGCGGCTGCGGTATCTCGGGGTGGTGCTGTACGACGCCGACAAGGTGACGGCCGCCGCGTCCGTGAAGGACGACAAGGCCCTGTACGAGGCGCAGTTGGGTGTCTTTCTCGACCCCGAGGACGTGGAGGTGCGCAGGGCGGCCGAGGCGGCGGGAATCCCGCACGACTGGCTGGAGGCGGCCCGCCGCTCCCCCGTTCACACGCTGATCAGCAAGTACCGGGTGGCACTCCCGCTGCACCCGGAGTACCGCACCATGCCGATGGTCTGGTACATCCCGCCGCTGTCGCCGGTGGTGGACGCGCTGTCGGAGACCGGGCACGACGGCGAGGACGCGGGGAACCTGTTCGGCGCGATCGACACGCTGCGCATCCCGCTGGAGTACCTGGCGGAGGTGTTCACCGCCGGTGACACCGGCCCGGTGCGGGCCTCGCTGGAGAAGCTCGCCGCGATGCGCTCCCACATGCGGGCGCTGAACCTCGGCGAGGAGCCGGATCCCTCGGTCCCGGCCGCCGTGGGCATGAAGCCCGACGAGATCGAGCAGATGTACCGGCTGCTCGCCATCGCCAAGTACGAGGACCGGTATGTGATCCCGACGGCCGCCGTGGGCGACGCGCGACGGCTGGAGGAGTCCGCGCTGCCGCAGGAGTGCAGCCTCGACTACGAAGGCGGGCCGGGCGCGGGCGGCGACGGGCCGTTCGGCCAGGACTCGGGCCGCAAGCTGCTGCCGGTGGTGTCGGTGGAGAACTTCCATGTGCTGCGCAGGCGGCAGACCTCGGACGACGCGGAGGAGACCTGATGCCCTCGGACGCGGTGCTGTACCAGGCGGCGGCGCTCTGCCTGACCTACCCCGACGACGACTTCCGGGCCCGGCTGCCGCTGCTGCGCGAAGCGGCCCCGCAGCTACGGGAGTTCACCGACCATGCGGCGGTGACCGACGCCCGGGAGCTGGCCGCGCACTATGTGCAGGTCTTCGACTTCAAGAACCGGCACAGCCTGTACCTGAGCTGGTGGCACGACGGCGACACCCGGCGGCGCGGGATGTCACTGGTCCGCTTCAAGGACGTCTACCGGGCGCACGGCCTGGAGTTCAGCGGCGAGGAGCTGCCCGACTTCCTGCCGGCGGTGCTGGAGTTCGCGGCCCGCACCGGAAACACGGACCTGCTCACCGAGCACCGCGACGGCCTGGAGCAACTCCGCTCCCGGCTCACCGACTTCGGCACGCCGTACGCGTCCGTACTCGACGCCGTGTGCGCCACCCTGCCGACCGCACGCACAGGGGTGCACCGATGACCACCCTCCTCTGGGGCATCCTGCCGTACGTCACCTTCGCCCTGCTCGTCGCCGGCGTCGTCTGGCGCTACCGCTACGACAAGTTCGGCTGGACGACCCGCTCCTCCCAGGTGTACGAGTCGAAGCTGCTGAACATCGCCTCGCCCGCCTTCCACTACGGCATCCTGTTCGTGCTGGTCGGCCACATCGTGGGCCTGTTCATCCCCGAGTCCTGGACGGACGCGGTCGGCGTGAGCGAGCACACCTACCATCTGTTCTCCCTGTACGGCGGCACGGCGGCCGGCCTCCTCACGGTCGCCGGGATCCTGCTGCTGATCTACCGCCGCCGCACCCGGGCCCCCGTGTTCCGGGCGACGACGGCCAACGACAAGCTGATGTACCTCGTGCTGCTGGCGGCGATCGTGATGGGCATGGTGGCCAAGCTGAGCCATGCCTCCGGCGACGGCTACGACTACCGCCACACGATCGCCCCCTGGTCCCGCAGCCTGTTCACGCTCAGCCCGGACACCGATCTGATGACCGGTGTGCCGGTGCTGTACCAGGTCCACGCGGTGATCGGCATGGCGTTGATCGCGCTGGTGCCGTACACCCGCCTGGTGCACATGTTCAGTGCGCCGGTGCAGTACCTGTTCCGGCCGTACGTGGTCTACCGCAGCCGGGACCCGAGGCAGCTGGGCCCGCGGCCGGAGCGGCGGGGCTGGGAGCGGGCCGGGTCCTAGGCGGCGCCGCCCTTCTGCTCCTTGTCCTCGTCGACGATCTCCGCGTCCACCACGCCTTCGTCGTCCTGCGGTGACGTGTGTTCCTGCGCCGGCGCCTGCTGCTGGGCCTGCGCGTACATCGCCTGGCCCATCCGCTGGCTGACGGTGGCGAGTTTCTCGACGCCCGCGCGCAACTCGGCCGTCTCGGCGTTGTGTTCCAGGAGCTGCTTGAGGTCCGAGATCGCCGCGTCCACCTCGGACTTGGTGTCGGCGGGCACCTTGTCCTCGTTGTCGCGGACGAACTTCTCGGTCTGGTAGACGAGTTGTTCGGCCTGGTTGCGGGTCTCCGCGGCCTCGCGGCGTTTGCGGTCCTCCTCCGCGTACTGTTCCGCCTCCCGCATCATGCGGTCGATGTCGTCCTTGGGGAGGGCCGAGCCGCCGGTGACGGTCATCTTCTGCTCGCGGCCGGTGGCCAGGTCCTTCGCGGAGACGTGCATGATCCCGTTGGCGTCGATGTCGAAGGCGACCTCGATCTGCGGGATGCCGCGCGGGGCGGGCGGAAGGCCGGTGAGGTCGAAGACGCCGAGCTTCTTGTTGTAGGCGGCGATCTCGCGTTCGCCCTGGTAGACCTGGATGCCGACCGAGGGCTGGTTGTCGGTGGCGGTGGTGAAGATCTCCGAACGCCGGGTGGGAATGGTCGTGTTGCGCTCGATGAGCTTCGTCATGATGCCGCCCTTGGTCTCGATGCCGAGGGACAGCGGGGTGACGTCCAGGAGCAGTACGTCCTTGACGTCGCCGCGGATGACGCCCGCCTGGAGGGTCGCGCCGACGGCCACGACCTCGTCGGGGTTGACGCCCTTGTGCGGGTCCTTGCCGGTGAGCTCCTTGACCAGGTCGGTCACGGCGGGCATCCGGGTCGAGCCGCCGACGAGGATCACGTGGTCGACGGCGGCGAGCTTGATACCGGCGTCCTTGACCGCCTGGTGGAAGGGGGTCTTGCAGCGGTCGAGGAGATCGGCGGTGAGCTCCTGGAACTGGGCGCGGGTCATCTTCTCGTCGAGGTGCAGCGGGCCCTCGGCGGAGGCCGTGATGTAGGGGAGGTTGATCGTCGTCTCCGAGGACGAGGACAGCTCGATCTTGGCCTTCTCGGCGCCCTCCCGCAGCCGCTGCACCGCCATCTTGTCGTTGCCGAGGTCGATGCCGTACTGGCCCTTGAACTTCTTCACCAGGTACTCGACGACCCGCTGGTCCCAGTCGTCGCCGCCGAGGTGCGTGTCGCCGTTGGTGGCCTTGACCTCGATGACGCCGTCGCCGATCTCCAGCAGGGAGACGTCGAAGGTGCCGCCGCCGAGGTCGAAGACGAGGACGGTCTGCTCCTCCCCCCGGTCCAGGCCGTAGGCGAGGGCGGCGGCCGTCGGCTCGTTGATGATCCGCAGCACCTTCAGGCCGGCGATCTCGCCGGCCTCCTTGGTCGCCTGCCGCTGGGCGTCGTCGAAGTACGCGGGGACGGTGATCACGGCGTCGGTGACGTCCTCGCCGAGGTAGGACTCGGCGTCCCGCTTCAGCTTCTGCAGCACCCGCGCCGACAGCTCCTGGGCGCGGTAGCGGGTGCCGTCGACGGAGCCCTCCTGCGGGAAGCGCCAGCCGCCGTCCCCCATGTGGCGCTTGACCGAGCGGGCCGTGCGCTCGACGTTCGTCACCGCCTGCCGCTTGGCCACCTCGCCGACGAGCACCTCGCTGTTCTTGGCGAAGGCCACCACCGACGGGGTGGTCCTGGCCCCCTCCGCATTGGCGACGACGGTGGGTTCGCCGCCCTCCAGGACGGCCACCACCGAGTTAGTGGTCCCCAGATCGATACCGACCGCGCGTCCCATCGCTGTCCCCTTCCGCCAGGGCACTTCCCGGACTCCAGCACAAAACTTGAGTGCGCTCTTGTCAATGGTGCGGGGTACCCCGGCGGAGGCTCAGCGAAGCGCGCGCTCGGGCTCCCTCGGCTCGCCGCGCAGGGCCACCGCCCGTCGAGGCCGGTCGGTGATCAGCACGTCCACCCGGGGATGGTTCAGGAACGTCTGCATCAGTGTGTCGTCGTTGACCGTCCACACCATGCTGAACAGGCCGTGCCGGGTGGCCTCGCGCAGCACGCTCGCCCGCGCGAGCTGCTGGTGCACGGCGACCCCGGTGGCGCCGCAGGCGCGCACCCGGCGCATGGGCAGCAGCTCGCTCAGCCGGGTCCAGGGCAGCCGCGCCCAGCCGATCTCCGTGCGGTTGCGGCCCAGGGACAGCGCGGTGCGCACCCCGGGGAAGGCGGAGGAGATCGCGGCGATGGAACGGTCCTCCAGGGTGGTGGCGACGAAGCCGTCCTCGCCGAGCAGGGCGACGGCCCGGTCGATCACCTCGCGCTCGTAGCCAATCTCCTTCAGGTCCAGGTGGCCGATCAGCTTCCCGGCGATCAGCTCCATGACCTCGTCGACGACCGGCACCGCGTATCCGGCCCGCTCGCTGAGCTCGGTGTGCGAGATCCCGGACAGCAGCGGTCCCGTGTGGTCGACGCGGGCGTCGTGGTAGACGACCAGCACGTCGTCGGCGGTCCGCCGGATGTCGAACTCGACGTACTCGGCGCCGCTCAGCAGCGCGTCCTCGTACGCCTCCCAGGTGGCGGCCCCGGCGCGTTCGGAGCCTCCGCGGTGGGCGGAGACGGCGGGTCGTCGCGGCATGGTCAGTCAGCTCCCGGAGGGGGTACGAGGTGCGGGCACCGGTGCGGGTCCGCCGTCGGACGGGGTCAGCAGCGAGCCGGAGCCCCTGCCGGCCCGCCTCAGCAGGAAGTATCCGATCACGACCAGGACGACGAAGGGCAGCCAGGCCAGAGCGTACGCGGCCCCGTACCGCCCGAGGTCGAGGATGGAGCGGCCCTCGTCGACGTTGGTGGCGTTCACACCGAAGAAGGCCAGCAACAGCGTCGGCGGCAGCGCTATCAGGGTGGCCGCGGCGACGAGCGCCGAGACGATGCGGTTCTGCCGTTCGTCGCGCTCCGCGAGGGCGGCGTCCAAAGCCGCCGATCGGGCGTTGATCACCGAGGTGAGGCGCTCGACCATGCGGGCGGAGTTGTCGAGGCTGTCGCGGATGCCGAGGGAGTCGCGCAGCGAGGACTGGAAGCCCTCCATCAGCATCTCCGGGATCAGCAGGCTGTCCACGTAGGCCTCGACGCCGAAGGC
The DNA here is from genome assembly GCF_040686775.1 of Streptomyces sp. NPDC079141. Classification (NCBI taxonomy): domain Bacteria; kingdom Bacillati; phylum Actinomycetota; class Actinomycetes; order Kitasatosporales; family Streptomycetaceae; genus Streptomyces; species Streptomyces sp. NPDC079141. The sequence continues at coordinate 382,158 of NZ_JBFBLP010000007.1, forward strand.
CAGGTCCAGCTGGAGCTCGTTCACACCGTCCGACAGCCGTGAGATGAGGGTGCGGATCTCGGAGGGCGAGGTGGTCAGTGCCTGCTCGTTCTCCTTCATCATCGCGAAGGCCACGAGCCGGGTGCGCTGCAGGACGGCCAGCGCGGAGACCATGCCGAGGGCGACGACGACCAGGCCGTTCTCCACGTGCGGTGCCCAGCCGGCCTGGACGGAGACCCCGCGGCCGTGCGCGGACAGGGTGACGCCGTGGTTCCTGAGGTTGGGCGGCACGCTGACCGTGAGCCGGTCGGCGCCCTCGCTCGGCATCTTGCCGCGGTAGATGATGCCGTTCAGCAGGACCGACTGGCGGGTCTCGTCGCTGTGGTCGAGCAGCTCCTCGCGCAGGCTGCCGCCCGGGAAGACGAGTTGGTGCACGTTCAGACCGAAGGAGAGGGGTTCGGACAGGGCCAGCCGCCCGCCCACCACTTCCAGTAACGGCCGGTCGTCCAGCCGCAGTTGATCACGCTCGAAGCAGGTGGTGGCCAGCCAGGCGGCGACCGAGGCGGCGTCGGTGGCGCCGGCGAAGCCGCAGTCCAGCAGCAGCGTCGCGTCGCCGCGCGGGGTGGCGACGACCAGCAGCTCGCAGGAGGCGAGGGTCAGACCGTGGTCGCCGTGGGGCAGCCGCAGCCGGTCCGGGGCTATGCGCTCGGCCAGCACGGGTACGGGCAGCACCGCCTCGCCGGACTTCAGATGCGGCCTAAAGCGGCCGAACTCGAACCGGTCGACGAGTCCGCCGAGGGCCGCGCCCTCGGGGCGGATCCGGCAGCCCAGGCTGAACAACAGCAGAATGCGGGTGAGTTCCCGAGGGGCGGAGTCAAGTACCGCCGCACTGCTGGACGTTCCCGGCAACATCACAGTCCTTCCGACACTTCTGCGTCCATTTCATACCCTCGCCCGACCCCGCGAACCGACGTCGCGCAGGCCGCCCCGGGCGGGCGGCCTGCGCGACGTGTGGTGCGGCGGTGTGCCGGGCGGCTCAGGCGAGCTTCGCCGACAGCGTGATCGGTACGGCCTTCAGGGCCTGGCTGACCGGGCAGTTGGCCTTGGCGTCCTCGGCCGCGGCAGCGAACGCCTCGTCGTCGATGCCGGGCACGGTGCCCTCGACGGTGAGGTGGACGCCGGTGATGCCCTCGCCCGGCTGGAAGGTCACGTCAGCGGAGGTGACCAGCTTGGTGGGCGGGGTGCCCGCCTTGTCCAGGCCGTTGGACAGGGCCATGCAGTAGCAGCTGGAGTGGGCGGCGGCGATCAGCTCCTCGGGGCTGGTCTTGCCGTTCGCCGCCTCGGCGCGCGACGGCCACGACACCGGCTGCGCTGCGATGGCGCCGGAGGAGTCGAAGGTGACGACGCCGTTGCCCTGGAACAGGTTGCCTTCCCACACGGTGTGTGCGGAGCGCGTGGTTGCCACGATGAATCCCTTCGGTGAGGTCCCGTGTTCGGGGTCCGTGTGCCCCATCCGATCACATTCCGGCTCAGCTCACCCGGAAGACCGGCCCACGTGCGGTGAACGGCAGCCGCGCGCCCTGCGGAATCAGGTACGCGTGCTCGCGCCGCACCCGCAGGACGTCGCACCAGCCGTCGGTGATGACCAGCATCGGCGCGCCGGGCGGGAAGTCGTCGGCGCGGTGCAGCAGATCGATCCCCGGCTGGAGTTCCGTGCCGCCCCGCCCTCGCACCCGGACCCGTCCGGCGATCTCGGTGACCGGCAGATAGCCCGCGTCGTGCGGCGCCGCGTCGCAGAACACCACGCGTGCGGCCGGTACGTCACGGGCCTCGGCGTAGGAGGCGATGGCGCCGAGGGCCTTGCCGAGCAGGGTCCGGTCCATCGAGCCGGAGGTGTCCAGGACCACGCCGAAGGTGCACCGGGCGATCTCCTCCGGCGGGAAGTAGCGGCCCGCGCGCGGGATATCGGGCGTCGAGGCCTGGCGGCGCGCGGGGCGGGCGTACGTCCGTACCGGCTCCGGACGGGGCACGAACTCGTCGAACCAGCGGGCCAGTTGTGCGTCCCACGGGAGCGGCGGATGGCTGAGGGCGCGGATCTCCTCGACCAGGCCGCCGGGCAGGAATCCACGCTCCTGGCGCTGGTGCAGGTCGAGTCCGTTGGCCAGGCCGCGGCGGTAGAACTCGTCGAGGTCGACGCGGGGGCCGGGCGGGCCGAGCGGGCCGCCGAGGACGTCACCGACGCCCTTGCCGCGCAGGGTGGCCAGCCGCCGCATGCGCCGCAGGTCGCCGGCGATACGGTCGTAGACCTCCTCGGCGGACAGGCCGGACAGCTCCCGGTCGTACAGCAGCCCGTCGGGCATGGTGCCGACCTGCATCTCGCACAGCCAGCCGTTGATGACGTAGTCGCAGGCGACGTTGAACAGGTAGGGGTCGCGGGTGCCGCAGCGGTCGCCGTGGCGCAGGGCGGCGTGCAGCATCTCGTGGGCGAGGACGAACCGCCATTCCTCGTCGTCGAAGGTGCGCAGCGGGTTGATGTAGATCTCGCCGGCCTCGGTGTCGACGGCGGCCACCGAGATGCCGTGCGCGTGGACGAGTTCGAGGTCGGCGACCAGCTTGATGCCGGCCGCGATGCCGCCGAGCAGCGGGTAGGAGGAGACGAACCAGCTCAGTGCCTGCTCCCAGGGGCGCAGCCCGGCCGCCTCGCCGTCCAGGGAGTCGCGTCGGCCGCCCGCCATGTCCATCGCCGCGGACACGGTCCGGGTCAGGGCGGTGGCGAACGCCAGCTGGTGGTCCGGCGGCTGTCCGTACCAGCCGTGCCACTCGACGAGCCGCAGGTCCGGCTCGTCGCCCGCGGTGCCGCAGCGCTCGTACACGGCCGGGATGCCGTCCCGGCGCCAGCGGGCGGCGAGCCGTTCCTCGTCGCCGTCGGGGTAGGCGGCGGGCAGCCCGTCCGGGGCCCTGCCGATGCTGAAGCCGAGCAGGAAGCGGTTGACGACCACGCAGCGGGCGGCGAGGTCGCAGCGGTCGGGCTGCTCGCGCTCGCCCTTGGCCGCGGGGACATGGCCGAAGCCGAGATGGAGGACGGCGTGCGCGAGCGACCAGGCCCACACGGCCGGATCGGCCATGCGGTCCGGGTGGACGTGCAGGGTGGCGCCGGAGTCGACGCGCACGAGCCCCTCGCGCGGGGCGAGCACACAGTTCTCCTGGCGGCAGACGCTGAACTCCACGGCCGCGAGCGCCGGGTTGGCCTTCACCAGCCGCATCCCCTCGGCGAAGGCCTCCGCCGCGAGGTCCCGCTTCTTGGGCCGGGTACGGCTCACCGGCGCGCCTCCACCAGACGCGGCATGTCCCGCGCCGCCTCGACGAGGAACCACGAGGGCAGGACGGGGTTGCCGTCGGCGTCGGAGGCGATGACGGTCTGGGCGACCTCGACGGAGATCTCGGCGAGCTGCACGAGCAGCGACTTGGCGCGGTACGCGGTCTGCCGGCCGTTCGCCGACATGTGCTCCTTGCTCGCGGGCAGTTCCTTGATCAGACGGCCGCGGAACGAGTCGGCGAGGTAGTACAGCAGGTCGCGGTCCGCGATCCCGTTGGGCCAGCGGGCGTCGCCCTTGATGATCGCCTCGATGCCGAAGCGGCTGCGCACGATCTTGACGTAGCCGCAGAAGGCGGTGGCGTGGGCGGGCGTCAGCGTGCCGTGCGCGAGGACCTTCAGGGTCTGCTCGTCCAGGTCGCGGCCGAAGGAGTGCAGCGCGTCGGAGAGCATGTGCCAGGAGCGGGGCGTGGAGAACGGCTCCTCGGTCTTGGGCGGCTTGGACCACAGGTGGTCGGGCCGGTCGGTGAGATGGTCCAGCACCCACGGGTGGACGTCGTGGTTCGCGGCCCAGGTCAGCCAGTCCTTCGCGGACGCCTCCAGGTGCACATGGGCGAGGCGGTTGACGAGGGCGGAGGCGATCGGGCGGGCGAGGGCGTTGTCGGTGGCGCGGTTGCCGGCGCCGATGACGATCGAGCCCTTCGGCAGCTCGTAGTTGCCGATACGGCGGTCCAGGATCAGCGAGTAGAAGGCCTTCTGCACATCCGGCGTGGAGGCGTTCAGCTCGTCCAGGAACAGGCAGTACGGCTCGTCACGGGCGATCGTCTCGGGCGGGCAGAACACCGACCGGCCGTCCCTGATCTGCGGTACGCCGATCAGGTCCTCCGGCGCCAGCTGGGTGCCGAGCAGGCTCACGCACTCCAGCCCCAGCGACTCGGCGAACTCCCGCACCAGGGAGGACTTTCCGATGCCGGGGGCGCCCCAGACGAAGACCGGCCGCACGGTGGCGAGGCCGAGCAGGAGGTCGGGAAGACGGGCGGGGGTGACGGTGACAGCAGCCTGCAAAGCAGGTACTCCTCAAGGGTGTTCGAGCGATTTCGACTGCGAACAGTGTGTGCGTACGACCGTTTTGACGCACCCGGTTTTCAGGCCGCCCGCTCCTCGGGCTCACGCTCCACCGGCACCTCGGGCCCACCGGACTCAGCCAGCCAGCGGCGCAGGATCCGGTGGACGTGCTCGGCCCCGGCCAGGTCCTCGCCGTCCTCGGCCGGCGCGGACAGGGCGACCGGCGACAGCAGGAACGGCTTGCCCTGCGCGCCGCCGAGCCCGCCGTGCGAGCCGATCTGCTCCTCGAAGGCGAGGACTTCGCCGTCGGCCGGGTCGTACATGGAGTTGACCATGATGTCGGCGGTGTGCGGGAAGGAGTGCGTGCGCCGGACGGCGTCCGCCGCGCCGGGCCCGAAGGGGACGAGCGGGCCGGGGTCCCGGTCGAGTTCGTCCAGCGGGATCTCGGCGCCGAACGGGCCGAGCACCACACCGCCGTGCTCCTTGCTGCGGACCAGCAGGAAGCCGATGCCGGGGTGGTTGGCGAGCGTGGTCAGCAGGGCGGGGTGGCGGGCGTCGATCTCCTCCTTGGTCATCCGGTGGGGGACGTCCGGGAAGGAGACCAGGCCGAGGTTGCCCGAGGCGAGCACGATCGGCTCCGAACGGCGGGGCGTCGGACGGTGCTTCTCGCCGCGTTCCTCGACGGGGATGCGCAGTGCGGCGCGCACCGCCGTCCGCGCCTCGGCACCGCTGTGGGTGCGCCGCGCCCGGCGCGGCACGGGCAGCCCGCAGCCGGCCCGCACCAGGTCGCCGAGGGAGAGGCCGTAGCGGGCGCGGAAGGTCTCGCCGGGGCTCTGGCCGTGGTCGGAGAGCACGACGATGCGGTACGGCCGCGGGGCGTGCTCGGCGACCTTCTCGATCAGTTCGAGCGCCCGGTCGAGGCGTTCGAGGACCTTCTCGGCGTCACGGCCGACCGGCCCGGAGTGGTGCGCCACCTCGTCGTAGGCGACGAGGTCGGCGTAGACGGCGGTGCGGCCCGCGAGCATGTCGCCCATCACCGCGGCGACGACGACGTCCCGTTCGACGACGGTCGCAAAGGCGCGGACGAAGGGGTAGAGGCCGCCACGGGAGACCCGCGGGCGGACCTTGCACAGCCGGGCCCGGGTGGACTGGCCGATCTCGCGGCCGACCTCGGCGACGAACGAAAGGGCGGTGCGGACCGCGTTGGCCGGGTCGGAGAAGTAGGCGAAGTAGCCCGCCCGGGAGCGGTTCTCGCGGCGGCGGCGCTTGGTCGCGATGGACAGCACGAGGGCCTGTTCGTCGGCGCCGCCGCTGAACAGGTTGCCGCGGCTGGCGCCGTCGACGGTGAGCAGTCCGCCGTCGCCGGTGTGCCGTACGGCGCGCCGCTGGAGTTCGGCCGCGCTGGTGGGGCGGTTGCAGACCATCACCTCCCGGTTCTCCTTCTCGTACCAGCGGAAGGCCGGGATGTCGTGGTTGCTGCCGTGCAGGATGCCCAGCTGGCTGGCGCCGGTCTGGCTGGACCAGTCGGTGCGCCAGTCGGTCAGCCGGTGGGTGCCCTCCAGCCAGCGGGCCACGGTCGGCATGAGGTCCTTGCCGACGGCGTCCACCAGCACGTCGTGGCCGACGCCGTCGAGCTGGAGGAAGACGGTTCCCGGGCTGGTGGGGCAGGGCGGCCGGCTGCTGCGGCGGCGGTCGGCGAGACGGTACAGGCGGCGCCGGTAGGCGTCGTCGTCACGTACGGCGAGGGCGGCGCCGGTCGCGGAGGCCACGGCCGACATCACGGCGGCGACCACCACCGCGGTCTCCCAGGCGGCCCCGCCGCGCTCGGCGGGGTTCAGCCGGAGGGCGACGAGCAGGAGGGCGCCGTTCAGGAAGAAGACCAGCAGGCCGAGGACGAGCGCAGGCACGAGCAGCAGCAGCCGTACGAGCAGCGGCCAGACCAGGGCCGACAGCACACCGAAGGCGCCGGCGCCGAACGCGGCGGTGACGGCGATCCGGGTGGCGCTGTCGCCGTCCGCGGACTGCAGCTGGAAGTCCGGCAGGATCCCGGCGAGCACGAGCATGGTGACCGTGGAGACCGCCCACACCGCAACGCTCCGCCCGACCTGACTGGCGACCCGCCGCCAACGCCCACCGCGCACGCCCCGCACACCTCACGTCCCGGCCCGTCGACCGCGTGGGCCTGCACCCACCTTGTCATATCGACTGGCCGGAATCGGTGTCTTGATCGGCTTCCCGGACGATTGCCCGTGTTCGCCGGGCTATCGCCCGTCGTAGCCCGCCGTCGGCATCGACAGCCTGCGGTGCACCCGGGCCTTCATCTGCGAGTCGTACAGCGGCTCCTCGCAGCCCACCGTCTCCACCCGCACCCCGCGCCGCGCGCACTCGGCGGCGAACTCCTCGGCGGAGGACAGTGCGCTCTCCAGTACCCGCCGGCTGGGGGCCACGAACACGTCCATGCCGGGCCGCACGCCGTCCCACAGCACGCAGTGGTCGGGACGCAGCCCCCGCACCAGCAGCTCGCGGCTCACGGTGTAGCCCCGCTCGGCGGCCCAGCGGGCGCAGATGGCGTACTGGCTGCGGGAGTCCACCAGGAAGGGATCGGCGTCCAGCTCCTCCAGCGGCGTCAGACTCGCGATCGCCGTGACCCGCACCGGTCCCATGGCGTCCCCCTCACCTCCGGGTTTCAGGCGCCGACACTACTCCTGCCCGTAGGCTTCGGGGGAGTCGCGCGAAGGAGGCAAAGAGGTGCCGGTGGAGATCACCTGGTGGGGTCACGCCACCTGCACGGTCGCCGACTCGGACGTACGTGTGCTCACCGATCCCCTGTTCGCGCGCCGGCTCGCGCATCTGCGCCGGCGCCGGGGCGCGCTCCCCCCGCCCGGCGCCTGGCGTGCCGACGTGGCGCTCGTCTCCCATCTGCACGCCGACCACCTGCACGTTCCCTCGCTGGCGCGGCTCGCCCCGGGCACGCGCCTGCTTGTGCCCCGGGGCGCACCCCGGGCCGTGCCGGGGCTGCGCCGGCTCACCCAGCTGCACATCAGTGAGGTGCAGCCCGGCGATGTCACCGAGGTGGGCGGCCTCGCGGTGCGGGCGGTGCCCGCGCGGCACGACGGGCGGCGGCTGCCCGTGGGACGGCACCGCTCCCCCGCCCTGGGCTATGTCATAGAGGGCGAGGCGCGCACCTACTTCGCCGGGGACACGGGACTGTTCGACACGATGGCCGAGGAGGTCGGGCCGGTCGACGTGGCGCTGCTGCCGGTGGGCGGCTGGGGGCCGTATCTCGGGGAGGGGCATCTGGACGCGGGGCGGGCGGCGGAGGCGCTGGCCCGGCTGGCGCCGCGCAGCGCGGTGCCGGTGCACTACGGCACGTACTGGCCGATCGGCATGGACGCGGTGCGCCCCCATGAGTTCCATGCGCCCGGCGAGGAGTTCGTGCGTCTGGCCGCGGAGCGTGCGCCCGGCGTGGCGGTGCACCGGCTGGGGCACGGGGAGAGCGTCCGGCTGGAGGTGGCGGCGTGATGTGGCTGGCCGCCGCGTCCGGCACGGTCCCGACCGAGTCGACTCAGCAGGCGGTGGGGTATCCGACCTTGTTCGTGCTGGTGCTGCTGGGGGCGCTGGTCCCGGTGGTGCCGACGGGGGCGTTGGTCAGTTCGGCGGCTGTGGTGGCGTTCCATCAGACGGCGCCGTTCGCGTTGGGCCTGGTGTTCGTGACGGCCTCGCTGGCGGCGTTCTGCGGTGACATCGCGCTGTACTGGCTGGGACGGCGCGGGATGGGGTCGAAGAACGGGTCGCGGTGGCTGGAGGCGATTCGCTCGCGGGCCCCCGAGGACCGGCTGGAGCAGGCCCAGGAGAAGCTCGCCGAGCACGGGGTGGCGGTGCTGATCCTGTCCCGGCTGATGCCGGCGGGCCGTCTTCCGGTGATGCTGGCGTGCCTGCTCGCGAAGTGGCCGATGCGGAGGTTCGCGCGGGGGAATCTGCCGGCGTGTCTGGCGTGGGCCGTGACGTATCAGCTGATCGGGATCCTGGGGGGATCGCTGTTTCCGGAGCCTTGGCAGGGTGTGGTGGCGGCGGTGGCGCTGACGCTGGTGATCAGTGCGGCACCGAGTCTGTGGCGCAGGATGCGCCGACCCGCGAAGGCCTAGTCCAGCACGCGTGAGGCTCCGACCGGCAGGTCCCACAGATCTTCCCTGGGCAGTCCCGCCTTCTCCCATGCCGCCCGTGCCCGCTTGAGCGGCTCCAGCACCGGCTCCGCCGACAGGACGAACGTGCCCCAGTGCATGGGGGCCATCCGGCGCGCGCCCAGGTCCTGGGTCGCCCGTACGGCCTCCTCCGGGTCGCAGTGGACGTCGCTGAGCCACCAGCGGGGGTCGTAGGCGCCGACGGGCATCAGGGCCAGGTCGATGCCGGGGTAGCGGCGGCCGATGCGGGTGAACCAGTGGCCGTAGCCGGTGTCGCCCGCGAAGTACAGGCGCTGTCCGTCGGGGGCGGTGAGGACCCAGCCGCCCCACAGGCTGCGGCAGGTGTCGACGAGGCTGCGCTTGGACCAGTGGTGGGCGGGGACGAAGTCGAAGCGGACGCCGTTCAGTTCGGCCGCCTCCCACCAGTCCAGTTCGGTGACGGCGGTGAAGCGGCGGCGGTGGAACCAGCGGGCGAGGCCGGCCGGCGCGAACACCGGTGTGTCGCGCGGGAGGCGGCGCAGGGTGGGGGCGTCCAGGTGGTCGTAGTGGTTGTGGCTGATGACGACCGCGTCGATGCGCGGCAGGGCGGTCCAGGCGATGCCGACCGGGGTGAGGCGGGCCGGGGTGCCGATGATGCGCCGGGACCAGACCGGGTCGGTGAGGACGGTGAGCCCGCCGACGCGGACGACCCAACTGGCGTGTCCCGCCCAGGAGACGGCGATCGTGCGCGCGTCGACGCGGGGCAGCGGGGCGGGTTCGAAGGGCAGCAGCGGGATGTCGGCGAGTCCCTCGCGGCCGGGGCGTACGGCACCCTCGCGGGCGAACCGGGCCATGGCCTTGAGGCCGGGCAGCGGGGCGGTGAGCCGGTCGTGGAAGGTGCGCGGCCACACCCGGCGCTCGCCCAGGGGGCGGGGTTCGGCGAGGGGCGGAAACGGTGACGTGACCGCGGAACTGTCGGCTTCCTGGGTGCTCGTACTCGTCGTGGTCGACTCGGACTGCTGCGTCATCGAGGAGGCTCCCATCGCTGAGCGTCGTCGCGGAGGTCGTCGAAGACCGACGTCACATGGTTCAACGCGCGTTGCACGTGTGGCAGTTCCAACGGGGTGAGGGAGGTGAGGCATTGCGCGCGTTCCTCGTCCGTGCCGCGCAGCAGATCAGCGGTGGACAGTCGGACGCGCGGCGCTCCGAGATCGTCGCCGAAGCGGTGGCCGCCGGGCGCGGGCATGCCGAGCCGAGCGGTGAGGAAGTCCTCCAGGTCCTGGGCGTCGCCCACGCCGTGCGCGCCGAGGGCGGTGCGCAGCGGTCCCAGGTCGACGTAGAGATGCCGGCCGGCCTGCGGGGGCCGGGCGAGGGCGCCCGCGGCGACGACCGCCGAGTGCAGGGCGGCGGCCACGCGCGCGTGCAGGCGTACGGCGGCGGTGCGGCGTGCGGTGACCGGTTCGGGTTCGGTGAGTGCGTAGCCGGCCGCGGCGGCGACCGGGCTCGCGATGCGGGCGCCTAGGGCGGTGAGCACGTCGAGCACGCGCGCGTGCAGGTGCTCACCGGCGTCTCCGGAGGGGAACCGGGCGACGGCGGCCGGCCAGCCCGGCGGCAGCAGGGCCCCGGCCAGGTCGGTGACGACGGTGACATGCCCGGGGAGCATCTCGGCGGGGCTGAGCAGCACGGTGTCGTACGGGTCGTGCCGGGTGTCGCGCCAGGTCTCGTCGCTGACCAGGTGCAGGCCCTCGCCGACGGCGGCCTCGACGGTCTCGTGCAGCAGTTCGGGCGGCGCCACCGTGGCGGTGGGGTCGTCGGCGACGGACAGCACGAGCAGCCGCGGGTCGCCGCCCTCGGCCCGGACCCGGCGCACGGTCTCCAGCAGGGCGTACGGGTCCGGCACCCCGCCGGACTCGGCCGGGGTGGGGACGTGGAAGACGGGTCTGCCCAACAGGCGCGCGTACGGCGCCCACCAGGCGGCGCAGGGCCGGGGCACCAGGACGTCGCCGCCGAGCGCCGCGGTCAGGGCGAGCAGCAGGGCGGGCGCTCCCGGCGCGGCGACGGCCCGGTCGGGGGCGGTGGGCAGACCGCGTCGGTCCCAGTGGCCGCAGGCGGCGTCCAGCAGGGCGGTCGAGCCGCCGACGGGCTCGCTGTCGGGGCGGCCCGCGGCGGCGGCGAGCACCGCGGTCAGTTCGGGCAGCACGGGCAGCCCGTCCGCGGGGAGCGGCGGCCCGTAGCGGACGGGGCCGTGGCTTTCCGCTTCCCTCCGCGCCATCCGTTCCTCCGCTTCCCCTCTCCGCGCCTCCCCGCTCCTGCGTGGTGCGTACGGTGCGGATCGTGTCTGTCCCTCGGGCTCTTGCGTACCCAGCGGGCCCTCGGCCCATGGGCGTCCGCGGAGTTCGCGCCGGTCAGGCGTCGGCCGCGGGCGCCTTGCGGCGCAGCCGGTAGACGGCGCCGCCGAGCGCGCCCGCGATCAGCACGCCGCCGGCGACCAGGGCGGGGACGGAGTCGGTGAAGGCGCCGCCCTGGCCGGCCCGCACTCCGCGCTGGACGACCGCGCCGGAGCAGGAGTCGGGGTGCGGCTCGGTGCACGGCCGGGCGGTGGCGGCGGCGCGGGTGACGGTGAAGGTCGCGCTCCAGGGTTTGCCCTGGCCTCCCGGGCAGGTGCCGTCGACGGTCCACGCGGAGTCCGGTCCGACGCCGCTCTCCAGATCCGCGGCGGGGGCGATACGGGCGGTGCCGCGGTAGGCGGGTCCCGCGGCCTGCTCGTCGTTGCCGGGGACCTTCTGGAGGGCGACGGTGCCTTCCTCGAAGGCCTGCGAGGTGGCGTCCATGGTCGTGGGGGCGGGCCCGCCGACGGGGTCGCAGGTGACCGAGACGGTGACGCTGCCGCCCGGCTGCACGGTGGCGGGGCTGACCTCCGCGGCCGGGTCCGCGGAGGCCGACGGTGCGGCGACGCCCAGCGCGGCGCCGGCGAGGGCGGCGACGGACAGGGCACGGACGGTGCGGCGCATGGGGTGGGCTCCTTCGGCCGACGGCTCGGGACACGTCGCTCGTGTCCCGTGGCCATCACAGCCCGCCCGGCGGCCGGGCGCGCGCGGCCGGACCCCATTCGCGGGAACCTGGGCGCCCGTGCGGGTGACAACCGCGCCGCGCCGGGTTCATGCGGGTGACAACCGCGCCGTGCCCGGTTCAGTTCAGCAGCGCGGCAAGGTCCCGCTCCAGACCGCGGCCCCGCCTCTCGACGACCGCCGAGGCGACGTCGGCGAGCTTGCGGTTGGTGCCCTGGGAGATCCGCCGCAGCACCGAGAACGCGGCCTCGGCGTCGCAGCCGAGGACATGCATCACGATGCCGCAGGCCTGGTCGACGACGGGCCGGGAGCGCAACGCGGCGCCCAGCTGGCCGAGTTCGGTGAGCGCGGCACGGTAGGAGCGGTCCCGGACCAGACAGCCGGCGGCGAAGTCGCCGAGCGCGCGGGCGGGCCCGTGCGGGGCGTCCTCCAGGGTGCCGGCGCGGAAGCTGTAGAGGCTGAGCGTCACCGTCAGGCCCGAGCGCCGGAAGGGGATCGTCACGCTGGAGCGCACCCCGGAGTCGAGCGCCAGGGCCCGGTACTCCGGCCAGCGTTCCTCGCGCAGCAGGTCCCTGGAGTCGACCGGCTCGCCGCGTTCCAGGGCGGCCGGGATGGGGCCGTCGCCACTGCGCAGCTGCACGGCGACGAGGGGGGCGAGGTCGGGGTGGGTGACGGCGGCGGGCCGTTCGCTGCCGCCCTCGGCCACCATGCCGCTCGCTCCGCAGCAGGCGGCGGTGCAGCGGGCCGCCTGCTCGACGAGTTCGGACAGCCTTCGCCCCGGAAGGGCGGATTCGGGTGACTCCATCAACTCGGTCCCCCAGCGGTCGGGATGCGCGGTGTCCGGCATTGCGCGGTCCTCCTCTCCCTGGACGCCTGCCCGGTCAACCGGTCGGAAAACACGGCGGGAACAGGGGACCGCGCTAGGTTCGTGGCATGGCGCAGACGGACGAGTTCGGCGAAGAGCTGGTGGATTTTGTACGCCGCGTCGCGGAGTTGAAGGCGGCACGCTCCGTCTCGGGCGGTGATCTGCCCACCGTGCTCGACGCGGCGATCTTCGAACTCGACCATGTGGCGGACCAGTTGTGGCCCTGGTACGAGCGGCTGTCCGCGGCGGGCATGTCCCGTGCGGCGCCGGCGGACCGGCAGGAGCAGCAGTTGCTCAAGGCGGTGTTCCAGCGTTTCCCGCTGCCGGTGGCGCTGGTCGACCGGGAGACGGTGGTGCGCCGCCTGAACTTCGCGGCGACCTCCTTCACCGGGGTGCGCGCCGGGTACGCGACGGGCCGGCCGTTGACGGGGTTCCTCGCGCACGCCGACCGGGTCGCGTTCCGTTCCCAGGCGGCGGCCGTCGCGCGCGGCGAGGGCGACCGCAGTCTCACCGTGCATCTCCAGCAGCGCCCGTCGGTGCCGGTGCCGGCCACGCTCGCGGCCGTACGCCCGAGCGGGGAGCCGCACCCCACGGTGCTGGTGGCGTTCCAGCCCGGCGCGCCGAGCACCGCCGTCGCCCCGGGCGAGGGCCCGTCGGCCCAGGTCCCCGATCTGACGGAGGCCACCCGGCACGCGGCGCTGGTGGATCTGCTGGACACGATGACCACGACCTTGCTGACCGCCCCGCCCGGCGGCCGTGAGGCGGTCCTGAGGCGGGCGGCACAGGTCCTGCACGGCCGTTTCGCCGACTGGGTGATCGCCGACACGGCCGCCACCCGCACGGCGGTGTTCGCGCCGTCCGAGGCGGAGGCGGCCGCGCTGGCCGCTCAGGACCCCGCCACCTGCCCGCTGGTCGTGGAGGCGGCACGCGGCGGCGGTACGGCCCTCCAGGTGCGCCCGGAGGACCCGGACGCCTTCGGCCGCACCCCCGAGGGCGGCCCCGTCCTCGTCCGGGCGAACGTCACCTCACTCCTGTGCGTCCCCTTGACGACGAACGGCAAGGTGGAAGGCGTACTGACCTTGTTCCGCTCGGGACCGCGGCTGGCCTTCTCGATGGCGGAGGCGAAGGCGATGGACATCATGAGCCGCCACATCACGCTCCGGATGAGGAGTGCCTCGTAGAGGGCCTATGCGGCGTCCCTCAGCACCTGCTCGCGCACCCGCCCGCAGCAGCGGCTGATCAGCCGGGACACATGCATCTGCGAGATCCCCAGCTGCTCCGCGATCCGGCTCTGCGTCATGTCGCCGAAGAACCGCATGTAGAGAATCGCCCGTTCCCGCTCGGGCAGCGCGGCGATCCGCGGCTTGACGGCCTCACGGTCGATCACGACGTCCAGCGCCGGATCGGCGGAGCCCAGCGCGTCGCTCAGGGAGTACCCGTCCTCGCTGCCGGGCAGCTCCGCGTCCAGGGACAGGGCCGTGAAACTCTCCAACGCCTCCAGGCCCACCTGGACGTCGGCCTCGCTCATGTCGGCATGCGCGGCGATCTCCGCGACCGTCGGCCTGCGGCCGGAGACGGTCTGCAGGTCCTGGACGGCGAACCGGACCCGGTTGCGCAGATCCTGCACCCGGCGCGGCACGTGCAGCGTCCACATGTGGTCCCTGAAGTGCCGCTTGATCTCGCCGGTGATGGTCGGCACGGCATAGCTCTCGAAGGCGTTGCCGCGCTCGGGGTCGTACCGGTCGACGGCCTTGACCAGCCCGAGGGCGGCGACCTGCCGGAGGTCCTCGAAGCTCTCGCCGCGGCTGCGGAAGCGTCCCGCGAGCCGTTCCGCCATGGGCAGCCAGGCCTCGACCACCTCGTCGCGGAGCATGTCGCGCTGCCGGCCGGGGGGAAGCGTGGCGAGCCTGCGGAACGCGTCCGCGGTGTCGGGGGCGTCGTCGTGCGGGTGGTGCTTCGCGCTCACTCGTGTGGGCATGTGCGTCGCAACTCCCTTGGTTGTGCTCTGGGTTGGACGGTCACCATGGGAGCGCGGGCGAGAACCGGACGGGCACACCCGTGACGACGGTTCGCCGCTCCCACGGACGTGCCTCCTGTCCGAAGCACTGTGGTTGCGCCTGCCCCGCTGCCCGGGCGGCAAACACCCGGGCAGGTTTTCGGCAGGACGGCAGGGTTCAGGGCGAAGATGCAGGAGTTCCTGCCGGGGCGTGAGAGGGAGTGGGCGGCAGCTCCACCGCCTCGTCCCGCTCCTCCGGCAGCAGAAGCTCCTCGTAGCGGCCCAGTGCCAGCACCACGCCGAGCATGAGGAGCGGGATGAGCACAGCGAGCATCGCCATGGCTGTTCCTCCCCGGGAAGTGCGTGGGGGGCGTCCGCCCGGGTCTCCCCCGAAGCGGAAGGCAAACCCTCGTGTCGGGTTCCCGTCTTCGGGTACGCGGTGCCCACCCCCGAAGATCTGGAGGGCGTCATGCAGCGAGGCAGCGATCGCCTGAGCGTCCATCGCGACGACGAGATGAAGCACGAACTCCAGGGCCTGCTCAGGTCCGGGCACTCCACGCGCACCGAGGAGTGGCACGACCCCGAGCCGACCGCCGAGGACGATCCGCAGGTCGCGGGCGGTCCGGTGGCACCGGGCGCGGGTACGGCGACGCTGGCGCAGGTGCGTCTGGAGCTGGCCCGGTTCCTCAGCCGCAGCCAGTTCCCGGCGCGGCCGCGCGAGCTGGCCGGCACCCTGCGCCGCGCCTACGCGCCCGACGCCCTGGTGGAGGCCCTGGAACGGCAGCCGCGCTCGGCGCGCTACGCCACCGTCCAGGAGCTGGCCGAGGCACTGCTGCGGCCGGAGCGCGCACGGAACGCATAGCCACCCCGCCCGCGGGTACTGCGGGCGGCGTCATGCCGACACGGCCGCGGTGACCCGCACCGGCCGGAAACGGAGGAGGGGCCCACAGAGATGGCTGATTTCGTGAGGGACGTCATGACTCCGGGCGTGGTCGCGGTACGCCCGGACGCCTCGCTGGTCGAGGCGGCGCAGCTGATGCGTGCGCAGGACATCGGCGACGTGCTGGTGGCCGACGGCCAGCGGGTCGTCGGCATGCTCACCGACCGCGACATCGCCGTACGGGCGGTCGCGGACGGCGTGGACCCGCTGACGGTGAGCGCCCAGGCGGTGTGCACCCCGGACCCGGTGGTGGTGGCGCCGGAGGACCCCGTGTCGGCGGCGGTCGCCCTGATGCGGCGGCACGCGGTACGCAGGCTGCCGGTCGTCGAGGGCGGCCTGCCGGTCGGCATGGTGAGCCTCGGGGACCTGGCCGAGGCACAGGATCCGGACTCGGTGCTGGCCGACATCAGCCGGGCCGCGCCGGAGGGGTGAACGCCGGGGCCGCGGAAGGACGTTGATCCATCATGCGCATCGCATTTCTGGCCGCGCCCGAGGGCGTCGAGCAGATCGAGTTCACCGACCCCTGGCGGGCCGCGCTGGACGCCGGGCACGAACCCGTGCTCGTCTCCACGAAGCCGGGGAGGATCCAGGCGTTCAACCATCTCGACAAGGCGGACACCTTCCCCGTGCAGGAGGTCGTCGGCGAGGCGTCGGCCGGTTCCTTCGGCGCGCTCGTGCTGCCGGGCGGGGTCGCCAACCCCGACTACCTGCGGATGAACCGCAAGGCGGTCGCGTTCGTGCGGGACTTCTTCGAGCAGGGCCGGCCGGTCGCCGCGATCTGTCACGCCGCCTGGCTCCTGGTCGAGGCGGACGTCGTACGCGGCCGGGTGCTGACCTCCTGGCCGAGCCTGGCGACCGACGTCCGCAACGCGGGCGGCACCTGGGTCGACGAGCAGGTGAAGATCTGCGACCGCGGCCGCAGCAAGCTGGTGACCAGCCGCAAGCCCGGTGATCTCAAGGCGTTCCGCGAGACGTTCCTGGAGGTGTTCGCGAAGGAGTCCGGCTGAACGACCCCAGGCGGGCCGGGGATCCCACGGGCCCGAGGATCAACTGCGGGGAGTCGCCGACTCCCCGCAGCCGCGTTCCCGGGCTCCTTCGCGGGTACGGCCCGCGGCCACCGGGCGCCGCGGGTGGCGGCGCAGGTACTCGCCCTCCAGCTGGGCCATGCGCTCGTTGTGGGCCCGCAGTGCGTCGTTCGAGCCGTGCAGGAGCGTGTCGTGCCGCGTGCGGTGGATCGTCTCCAGCTCCTTCATGAGCTGCTGGTCGTCCAGCCGGCTGGCGTCGACTCCGTTCATGGTGGTGCCCCGCTCGTCGTGTTCGTGTCTGCTGTCCGGGTACCCGCCCCTTTGAGGCCTGCCTCCGCGCGACATCCGGGAGGGAACCATGGATCTCGCCTTCCTGCATCCACTCTACGAACATCCGGGGCCCTGGGCCTCCGTGTACGTCGACACCTCCCGGCACACGGAGGGCACGCCGCACGAACGGCACCTCACGGCGCAGGCCCTCGCCCGGGAGCTGGCCGGCCAGGGCTGCGACGAGGCGACCTGCCGGGCTGTGCGCGGCGCGCTGGAGGAGCTGGAGCACTCCTCCGAGCCGCACGGGCGGGCGCTGTTCGCGCGCGCCGGTGAGGTGGTCCTGGATCCGCCGCTGGCGCGGCCCCCGCTGCGGGACAGCGTCCTGTGGGCGCCGCTGCCGCACACCGCTCCGCTGCTGGAGCTGGCGGGCGAGGACCCGGTGTGCGTGGTTGCGTACGTCGACCGCAGGGGTGCCCACTTCGAGCTGCGCACGGCGATGGGACGACAGGACGCCGGGGACGTCACGGGACGGCAGTGGCCGCTGCACCGGACGAGCACGATGGACTGGTCGGAGCGGCACTTCCAGCTGAAGGTGGAGAACACCTGGGAGCACAACGCGGCCGAGATCGCGGACGCGCTCGCCGTCTGCCAGGACGACACCCGGGCCGACCTGCTGATTCTCGTGGGGGACGACCGGGAGCGGCGGGCCGTGCACGAGCGGTTGCCGCGGCGGCTGGACGATCTGGTGGTCGAGGCGCCGCACGGCAGCGGCAGCAGGCTGCTGGACGAGGATGTCGAGCAGGCCCGTGCGGAGCATGTGCGGCGCCGGGCGGAGCAGGAGCTGGAACGGTTCCTTGCGGCCCGTGAGCCGGGCGAGGACGGTCGGGCCGGGGCCGTGGAGGGGGTGCCGGCGCTGGTCGAGGCCGCGCGGGAGCACCGGATCGACGAGCTGCTGATCCGGGTGGACGGGCCGGACGCGCACCGGGAGATCTGGATCGGCGAGCACCCGGACCAGCTGGCGGTCCGCCGTACGGACCTGAAGATCCTCGGCTACCAGAACTCCTGGCCGGCCCGTGCGGACGACGCGCTGATCCGCTCGGCGGTGGCGACAGGAGCGGAGGCGCTGTCGCTGGCCTCGGCCGGGGAGGCCCCGTCGGGCGGCCTGGGGGCGCTGCTGCGGTGGACGTAGGGGGAGGGTTTTCGCCCCCGCCGCCCCTACCCATTCCCGTCCCCTGGGGGCTGCCGCCCCCAGACCCCCGCTTCGGCCCTGAACGGGCCTCGTCCTCAAACGCCGGACGGGCTGAAATTGCCTGGACCGGCGTTCAGAAAATCCAGCCCCTCCGGCGTTTGAGGAGCGGGGGTCCAGGGGGCAGCGCCCCCTGGAGGACGGGACGGGTAGGGGCGGCGGGGGCGAAAACCCTT